>JACQUA010000301.1 GCA_016210565.1 Chloroflexota bacterium | reverse complement strand
TTCATTGTCCCGACTCGTCGGGATGGCGGATTGTTTAGGATTTCGGATTTAGTGCTTCGGATTTTAGTTCCGGCTTGTCCGGACTAGAGATTGCAGGCAAACTTATCACTAGCCCTCAGTCCTGCGCAGTTCGTTCGGTTGTGGTTGGCACAGGTGACACATAGCCCGCCAGGCAGACAGCTATTCAGACAGCGAGGTGAGGGGTCATGAAGCCACCTTCATCGTTCGTCATTTCCTCACACGATTACCTTGTAGCCCACCAAATAGAAATACTCGTAGACGGCGACGATAATAGCTGCCGCGGTCCCCGCCGGCAGCGCTGTCAGTAAGGCCCTTCCTCGCGGGGAACGGCTCCGCCAGGTCCGGTAGGCGAGGAACCAGGTCACCAGCAATCCCAGCAAGATGGGGGCTGTCAGCAACAACGCGAACAGACTGTAGCTGGTGCCCGGTATCAACGGACGGAACACCGATGTCACCAGCGCCGGCGGATAGAACATGTGGACGCCGAAGAGAGACCCCATGTAGTTCAGAAAATCGCCGCCGCCGCTGATGACGCCGGCGGTCGTGTAACCCAGGCTACGGAACACCACCAGCGCCACGAAGGCATAGCTTGACACAGCCAGGTACTTCCTGAAACTCAGGCGGGCTATCCGAGCGATGACGTAAGACATGACCGCAAACAGGCTGCCCATGGCGGCTACGGCGCAGGACAGAGTCAGCAGGTACTCAACAGCGTGGTGGTCCATAGCCGGAACAAACTGGTGCAGGTTGTTGCCCCATACCTTGAAGACCTGCGGCATCCGCGGTTCATGCCCCATGGTCATGTGCCACAGAACAATGCTGGAAAGGGCCACGACGATAACCCCGTCCACCAGCAGTGGTTTTCGCTCATGTACCAGCTCGCTGAAGGGCCAGCGCAGCCTGAACTGCAACTGGCCGGGTGACGGGCAACTCTTCAGACACTTCAGGCAAAGGAGACACCGCGAATTGCTATCCATGGCCACCGGGAACTCCCCAGCCGGGCAGGGACCCACCATCGCGCTCCCCTTGAAGCACTCGTGACCCTGGCAGCGGGAGCAAACCGGATTCAGCCTGCCGTTGACGCCGGCGCGCAAGGCCACCGGGGCTACCCGGCCCAGCACGCTCAGGGGAGCAGCGATGGGGCAAACATACTGCCAAAAAGCCCGGGCAACGAATACCAGGCCTACCGCAACAGCAATGGCCGACCAGACGATGAAGAACCACGCCGTGAACGCGGAACTCTCAGACAGACCCATGACCGGCCGCAGCGTCCAGAGGACCACCATAAAGAACAGGAGAGAAACGCCCGTGGTCCGTAGACCCCGGGGGAAGGGCCAGTTGAGAGACCACCCTCCCGCCGCTGCGGTGAGGGCGCCCAGCGGACACACGCCGCACCAGGCCCTTCCCAGAAATACCTGGCTGGTCAGGACCACCGGCCAGAAGAACAGTGACCAGACACCCAGGGTAGCGAAGTTCTCGCCGGCCGCCTCGCTCCCGGAGAGGCCGTCATATACGACCCACGCCAGGCCAAAGATGGCCAGGACCTGGATTGAAAGCGGCATGTACCGGCTCAAAAGCAGCCGCCGCAGGATGGGAATGTTCAGAAGGTCCGTCTTCGTCTTGCCTGCCGGGACGGCTACCAGCAATGGACGTGCAACGGTGCTGACATTACTCCCGATGGCCATTGTAGTCACTCCTGATATTTTCTCTTTCAACTTGAGGCGACTGGACAATCCCCGGACGGCCTGAACCGAAAAGAGGCATACAACCACCAGGGCGCCCGCCGTTAACAACAGGCGCAGCCTGTCAACGGCCACGGTCCTGCCCATCTCCTCTTTGAGACGAGTTAGACTGGTATTCATCGCTTTCAGGCTGCTGCCCGCGATCTCGCCCCCGGCGGTTCCCTCCACCGCAGCAAGGGATTTTTCGAGCGCAGAAGCAGCGGCGGTCTCATTCAACCCGCGTGTGACCGGGCCAGCTCTCAGGCCCATCCAGGTTTGCCGCAGCACGCCGCTCTCCTCCCTGGCGGCCCGGGTGCGCTCGGCCTCCACGTGGGCGCTCAGCCGCCGCAAGCTGGATTCCATCCCGCGCACCCGCGCACATCTGCAGTGAGTACAGGGACGTTATCACCCTGTGAATCGCTGACCGGAACGAAGAACATGGACACGACAGATACTGCCGCCACTGCTGCCAGAATAAGAATTCATGCCGGTTCTCGTCCCTGTCCTCCCCTTCGCCCCTCTCCCCTAACGGGGATGGATGGGGCAGCTCTGGTACCCCTGTTTTCCTGCGCCGAAGACATGATAGTGGCTCCTTTCGGTGCTGCAGTACCGGACTGGTCCCACCGAGGCTCCTGTCAAAGGGAGTGACGGTGTGACATGGTTCCGGAAGTCCCGCCTAGATGACTACGCCACCAGCAATATTAAACCCACCGGTCAAACAAAGGCATTAAATCAGGGCGCAAAACGTTGAAAAGTTGTTACATTTGCGCGCCCAAGCATCACCTGCACTCCAAATTTACGTAGCTATACGCGGCATTACTAAGTACCGGTACGTATGTCTTTGAGGCCCCTTCGGGTGCAAAATGGTTTCACAAGGGGAAATTCAATTCAATATCCCAACGATAGATTGTCCGTCTAGCCAGCAAAGGCTGCCCTCAAGGAGGAAACGAACATGTGGACAAAACTAAGGTTGCTCATCGCAGCAATCCTCACCCTCTTCCCCCTCTTTAGCTTTATCCAGCCAGCGCAGGCTGCGCTCCTGGTGGGACCGATAGAACCCAGATCCGTCTTCCAGGGCAACCCCGCCACAGGATTCCCGAGCTACTACGAGGATGATCAGGGAACGCGCGTGGCTCTCATTCCGATTGTCGGAAATGGTGTGAGCGGGCCAACGCAGATTTACGACGCGGCCAATCCGGCCAACCCCTATTCCGCCTTTCTCGGGTTCGGGACCGAGGCGTTCTACTACCTGGCGTCGGCTGATCTGAGCACCAGCGCCGGGAATGGTTTCGCCGAGTTCGCCATCGAGGCGGCTTTCGCCACCGGGGCTGCCCAGGCGGGCCAGGAGATGGTCTTCAACCGTACTCGCGTCAGGGTCCGGGTCCCGGTCGCCGGTGTTTACACGCTCCAGCACCCTTTCGGCACGGAGACCCTCACGGTGACCCAGACAGATATCAACACAGGGAAGGGAATCAACTTCACCCGTGACCTTGGGGCGACGCCCCGGGCTTTTGCCACGGCCGCCGGGGGGAACATCTCCCGTTTCGTGCGCCAGGCTGCGCCCCCGCCCCCGCCGGGTTGGATTGGCGATGGAGCGTCGGTAGGCCCGGTGACCGGCAGTCCCACGGGTTTCAACGCCGTCAGGCTCACCGGTCCGGTTGGCATTGACCTCGACGGGGCCGGCAACAATTTCGTGCTGGCAGACCAGTTCATGGTATCAGGGCGACTGTTCACCCCAATCGGCCCCACCGCTCTGACAGCCACCGCCATCAGCCAGATACAGGTCAACCTGGCCTGGACAGACAACGCCACCACAGAGACCGGTTACCGCGTCGAGCGGGCCACCGACGGCGCCTTCACGTCGAACGTGGTCCGGTTCCCCCCGCTGGCTATAGACACGATCGCATCCACGGACACCACAGTGGCCGCGGGGATGACCTATTTCTACAGGGTGTTTGCCGTCAGCGGCGCCGCGGATTCAGCGCCATCCAACGTGGCCCAGGTGACCGTGCCCGTAGCTGCGGCGGTCCCCGCGGCGCCCGCCAACCTTACGGCGACGGCGGTCAGCGCCACCCAGGTCAATCTGGCCTGGACGGATAACGCCACCACAGAAACCGGTTACCGCGTCGAGCGGGCTACGGACAACCTCTTTACCCTGAACGTGCTCCGGTTCCCCCCGCTGGCAGCCAATTCCGTGGCGTTCAACGACACACCGCTCACACCGGCAACAACCTTGTTTTACAGGGTGTACGCCGTGAACAGCGCCGGTGACTCATTACCTTCTAACGTGGCGCAGGTGTCCACGCCGGCGGCCACACTGCCCCCAGCCGCCCCCAGCGGCCTCACGGCCATGGTATTCAGCCCCAGCCAGATCAACCTGGCATGGACGGATAATACGACCGCCGAGACCGGTTACCGCGTCGAGCGGGCCGCGGACAGCACATTTGTCCCGAAAGTCACAACGCCGCTGGCGGCCAACATCACCACCTTCAACGACATGACCGTCACAGCGGGAGCGACCTACTTCTACCGGGTCGTGGCTTTCAACGTCCCAGGGGACTCCGCGCCATCGAACGTCGTGTCCATATCAGTAACCGCCCCCGCCGCGCCGGGGGATTTGGCCGCAGCCATGGGGAGCGCCACCCGGGCGGACCTCCTCTGGACGGACAACTCGGACAACGAGTCGAGTTTCCGCATCGAGCGCAGTCTGGACAACTTTGCCACGGCGCCTAGCGCCACATTCAGCGCCGGGGCCAACCAGCGGACATTCAGCGATAGCGGAGTGGCAGCGCCTACAACATATTTTTACAGGGTGATTGCGGTTAATGGCGCCGGCAGTTCCACAGCTTCCAACGTGGCGACAATAACCACCAGCGCCAGACTTCAGGTAGGACCTATAGACCCGCGGTTCATCTTCCAGGGCAATTCTGAGAGTGGGTTCCCCGGGTACTACCAGGACGACCAGGGGACGCGGCTAAGCCTCCTCCCGATTACCGGAGACGGCGTCAGCGCGCCAACCCAAATTTACGAGCCGGCTGACCCGGCCAGTCCCTATTCGGTGCTCCTGGGCTTTGAGGGCGAGGCCTTCTACTATATGGCAACCGCCGGATTTAACACCAGCGCCGGCAGGGGCCTGGCCGAGTTCGCCATTGAAGCGGCTTTTGCGGCTGAGCTTGCCCGGCCGGGCGACGAGATGGTGTTCAACCGCACCCGTATCTGGATTGATGTGCCGGCTGCGGGCGTCTATACCGTGCAGCATCCCTACGGGACCAACACCTTCACCGTGACCCCGGACCAGGTCGGCATAAGGGGCATCAGGTTCACCGACGATATCGGAATAGTGCCGCGCGATTTCACGGGCGCCGCTAACGGCAACCTGCATCGTTTCCTGCGGCAGACCGTCCCGCCCCCACCCGCGGGGTGGGTTGGCGACGGTGCCTCGACGGGTCCCGTCACCGGCAGCCCTAACGGCTTTAACGCAGTCAAGGTTACTGCGCCGGTCGGCGTCAATCTGGACGGGAGGGGCAACAACTTCGTCCAGACCGACCAGTGGATGATATCCGGACGCCTGCTCAGCGTGGCGCCCATCATACCGAGCTTTACCAGGGTGGTCGCCCCACCCAGCGGGATTGCCCCCGCGACAGTGACGTTCACCGATACCTCCACGGGAGCGCCCGCAAAGTGGCTGTGGGATTTCGGGGACGGCACCGCCAGCACCCTGCAGAACCCAACCAAGATTTACAACGCGGCAGGGAAATACACCGTCAAGCTGACAGCAACAAACGCCGCCGGTTCGGCTGCGACATCTCAGGTGGTTAACATTTTCGCCGCCCCGGTCGCCAGCTTCATCAATAGCCTCCCCAATGGCCTGCCGCCGGTAACTATCAACTTCACCGATGCTTCTACGGGCAACCCCGGGAGCTGGTCGTGGGACTTCGGCGACGGCACCGGCAGCTCGTCGCAGAACCCGGCCAAGACGTACTCCACGGCAGGGAGCTTCACCGTCAAGCTGACGGTGACTAATCCGGCCGGGTCGGCTTCCGTTTCAAAGACGCTCGGCATTTCGAGTAACCTTACCGCCAGCTTTACCAAAAGCGCCGCCAGCGGCCTGGCCCCTCTGACCGTCAACTTCACCGATACTTCCGTCGGGACGATAACAGGCCGGGCGTGGAATTTCGGGGATGGCACCACCAGTTCCAGTCAGAACCCAACCAAGGTTTATGCCACGGCGGGGAACTTCACCGTCACGCTGACGGTGACCGACGCCCAGGGATCCGCCGCTACTTCTCAATCGGTGAGCGTCTTCGGTGGCCTCACGGCCAGTTTCACTAGGACGCCGGCCAATGGCCGTCCGCCCCTGGTCGTCAATTTCACCGATACGTCTACGGGCAACCCTGCCACCCGGTCCTGGGACTTCGGGGATGGCACCGGCAGCAGCCTCCAGAATCCAACCAAGACTTACACTTCGTTCGGGACTTTCACAGTTACCCTGACGGTGACCAATCCCTCAGGACCGGCTTCGGCTTCCCAGACGGTGATTGTCTCTACGGTTGACCCGGCAACCTTAAAGCTCCAGGTAGGCCCCATCGACTCCCGATCCGTCTACCAGGGCAATCTCAACTCTGGCTTCCCTGCCTACTACCAGGACGACCAGGGGACGCGGGTTAGCCTGCTTCCGATCACGGGGGATGGCGTCAACGCGCCGACCCAGACTTTCTTCCCCCCGGACCCGGCCAACCCCTATTCCGCATTCCTGGGGTTTGAGTCAGAGGCATTCTACTACATGGCCACCGCGGTATTTAACACGAGCGCCGGCAGGGGTCTGGCCGAATTCGCCGTCGAAGCAGCGTTTGCGGCCGAACTTGCCAAACCTGGCGACGAGATGGTTTTCACCCGCACTCGCATCTGGATTGATGTGCCCGCCGCGGGTACCTATACCGTCCAGCATCCCTATGGGACAAACACCTTCGCCGTGGCGCCGGCGGATGTCGGCGTAAGAGGAATCAGATTCACCGAGGATATCGGGGTTAACCCGCGCGATTTCCTGGGAGCGGGAACGGGACCCATTTCGCGCTTCTTGCGCCAGACAGTCCCCCCACCCCCGCCAGGCTGGATCGGCGACGGAGGCACGGTTGGTCCCGTAACCGGCAGCCCTACCGGCTTCAACGCCGTCAGGGTCACCGCTCCAGCCGGCGTCAACCTGGATGGGGCTGGCAACAACTTCGTCCAGACGAACCAGTTCGGCGTGTCCTCACGGTTGTATGCGGCGGCCCCCGCCGGACCGCCGGGCGCGCCGCCGCCCGCTCCCACCGGGCTGACTGGCGCGGCCGTTACCGGCCCCCTGGGCTCGCAGGCCAACCTGTCCTGGACCGACGCCGCTACCACCGAGACCGGCTACCGCCTCGAGCGGGCCACCAACGCCACCTTCACCCAGAATCTGGTACGGATGACGCTCGCGGCTAACGCCGCCGCAGCCAGTGACACCGGTGTGACGGCGGGAACGACTTACTTCTACCGGGTATTTGCAGTCAACGGGGCCGTGGACTCGCTGGCATCCAATACAGCCCAGGTGGCTGTTCCCCCCGTGGCCCCATTCGCGGCCAGCGGACTGGCAGCCCCGGCGGCCACCTCCATCCAGGTCACGCTGTCATGGACCGATAACGCCACGACCGAGACCGGCTACCGCCTGGAACGCGCCACCGATGCCGCGTTCACGCTGAACGTTGTGCAAACGCCGCTTGCCGCCAATGCCATTTCGTTCATTGACGCGACGGTCGTCACGGGAACGACCTATTTTTACCGGGTGTTTGCCACTATCGGCGCCGTGAGTTCAGCCGCTTCCAATGTCACAACGGTGATCGTCCCTGCAGGGGGAGCGGCGCCCGCTCCCATCGGCGGCGGGGGCGGCGCGGTGGCGCCTCCGGCGCCAGGCACCGTCACCCTGACCGGTCTCACCGGCACGGCCCCGCTGGTCCTCGACCCTGTGGGTACGGTGCAGACCACTACCAGGTTAGCGCCCGCCGCCGGCGGACCCACCCTGACCATACAGGCCGGTACCAGGCTGACCGACCGGGCCGGCGCGCCGATAACCATCCTGTCAGCAGCGCCGCTGACGTCGCGGCCGCCAGCATTCGCCGGAAACGTCATAGTGGCGGCCTTTGACTTCGGCCCGGATGGGGCCAAATTCAGCCAGCCCATCACACTGACCCTCAGCTACAACCCGGCGGCTCTCCCGCCCGGGGTCAGAGAACAGAGCCTGAAAATCGCCTACTTCGATAGCGCCGCCAACAAGTGGGTCACCGTTGGAGGCACGGTCAACACGGCCAGCAGGACCGTGACGGTGAACGTCAGCCACTTCACCATCTACGCCGTCGTGGCCCAGGAAACCCCGCCCGCGGTGAAGATCACCGCTCCGGCCGACGGCGCCACCATTCCGGCAGGGAACGTCACTGTTGCCGTCGAGGTGGCCAACCTGGAGCTGGAGCCGCCGGGGCCCGTGGCCGCCGGCAAGGGCCATCTCCACTACTACATGGACGTGACCATTCCCACGGCCGCCGGAGCTCGGGCGGTTACCGCCCCGGGCACTTACAAAGCCTTGCCCGGGACGTCCGCCACCTGGGAGAACGTGCCGCCTGGCACGCACACCTTCGGCGTCCAACTGGTAAAGGGCGATCACACCCCGATGGAGCCGCCCGTCACCGCTACGGTTTCGGTAACCGTGAGCGCCCCCACCACCCCGGCGCCCACAGCGCTGCCCGCAGCGGCGGCAACCCCGAAGCCCGAGCCGACCATGGCCCCAACCATGGCGCCGGCTCCCGAGCCGGTTCTTGCGCCTCCTCCGGCGCCCGCCGGGCCTCCCGAGCCAGCGACCACCCCCGAGCCCCCGGCAGCCGTGGTGGAGCCGCCAGCCGCGCAGCAGCCTGTGGAAGTGGCCCCGCCAGCGCCGCTACCGGCGCCATCCCCTGCTGAACAAGGCCAAATGAACTGGCTGATTATCAGCATCGTGGTAGCCGCGGTGGCGGTCCTGGGATTCCTGTTCTACTGGATCTACCTGCGAGTGCCGCGCGCTCCATAACCGCCGCCTCTGACCGCCACGACACGCACAAGGGGGGAACGGATTCGGAATCCGTTCCCCCCTTTTCGTTGTCCTTTCGGGTGACGGGGAAACCATGCGTTACTTGCCAAATTGCTGGCCCGGCCAGGGCATAGGGTGTAGGGGCGAGGTTCCCTCGCCCAGGGTGGTGGGCGTCCGCCGGTCTATGTTCCTTGGAGACCCCAATGATTCCCGCCGTGCCGGCGTCTGTACCTTCAAAGCACGAACGGGCAAGATGCCCGTTCTACTGTTTTCAGACAGGCGGGGACGCCTGTGTCACCGTTCGACCGCACCGCTCAGGCTATCGTCAGTAATGCGGTTAGTTCGCACACGTGGTCCACGCGTTCCAGTCCGTAAATCCTCTCGATGGCCCGCTCCACTTTATCGGTCCTGACCAGGGAGTGACAGGCGTTGTCCCGGAATTTCTTTATGAGTTCTCCATCGGTCATCGGATTATTGTAGTGACCCTTCGGCTCCGAAACTTCAATGGAAAACGTTTTACCTCCGGCGGTTATTTCCACGATGTTGTCGTGGAAATTCGGCCCCAGGCCCGCTTTGAACCTCCGAGCAATGATTTCGGCAGCCCTCGGATGCAGCACAAAGATAACCTTCCCCATGAGTTCCTTTATCTCAGGATCGTTGAAGATGCTGGGCGATTGCCAGTTGGGGTCCGGTCTTAGCCCATGATAAACGGCCGCCGCTGCAATATACGCCATGCGGAATTGCGTGTCGGAGAAACTTCTTACCTCGGCGCCTGCTTTGTTGGGCTCCACCAGGACAGGGTCGCCCTTGATGGAGATAGCTTCAATGTCCGGCGGCTTGATCGCGTGCTGCTGCATTAAAGTGTTGATTCCCTGGATGAACGAGTGAGCCAGCCCGTCACACGGGTAGGGCTTAAACATCACTCTGTCCAGGTGCCACGTCCGGCCGAGTTCTCCGGTGATAACTTCAGGACGGAAGAAAGGCGACCCCCATATTTTCCAGAACCCCCATTCTCCATCCAGGACAGTGGTGTCGCCGGTAAACCCCCGCTCCACCAGCAAGGCGGCCGTGGTTGCCAGTTGCGCCATCCAGCCGAAGGAACAGCCGTATTTCAGGGTGGGCAGCGGTCCACTGGTCTTCCCCCACTTTATTCGCGCCGCCACAGACGTACTGGTGCCGGCGACGCCCAGCATATTCGCTATCTGGGAGCTCCCCGACCTCAGGATGTTGCCAGCGCCGGCGGCCGCTCCGAAAATCGTCTGGCTGTAAGAGTGCCTGGGGGCATCCTCGTAGTACGGGGGCTCGTCCTTCGGTATGATTTTCTCCGATATCGAACCCGCAACCCTTCCTCCCGCTTCCAACCCCACCGCCACCGCCGTTATCAGGCCTTTGCCGGAGGCGTTCACCCGCTCGGCCATGGCTAAGCTTGAAGCAATAACCGATGGACAGACATGGGGGCACAGTGGGCCGATTGGTTCATAGTCCAGCGTACTGATGAGCTCACCGTTGGCGAAGGCGGCCAGCGGGTAGGAGGTCTTGCGGTGACCGATAATGCTTGCCTGGGGATGGCCTCCCATGGCTTCGGTAAGCTCGATGGCAATTCTGGCCCTATCCGTAACGTAACTCCCCAGGGCGCAACCGATGGCGTCAAAGAGCACCTGTTTGGTTTTCTCGATAACGGGCCGGGGCAGGTCGTCAAAGGTGGTCCGGGCCGCGAATTCAGCCAGGGTTTGGGTAATTCCGGACATATCAGCCTCCCCTGTAGCCGCACCCTTTACGGGTGCGCGGTTGCCTTCACGGGTGGGCAAAGTTGCCCTTTGCGGACGGCTATCTGCGCACCGCGCCCGCGAGAACGCTACATTGTACCACCCGGACAGACTGAAGACCATGCCATCATTGCTGGTTCTGCGGCTCAGACACCAGCGGAGACTTTGATCACCCGAAGCGATCCCGACACGTCGGGACCCCTGTCGTGCCTAATTGCATGCCGGTTGTTCCACACCCGCTCCGCTCTGCGAGAATCCCGACGGGTCGGGACAAGAGGTGTCGCTACGGGGTTTCCCGTTGTCTGAGTTGCGGTTCCTGTTTCCGCTTACACCATTCACTGTGTTGGCCCGGCGGCCCGTAGCCGCAGGTCTTTAGCCTGCGGGGGCGGAGGGGGAAGTCCACCTTGTCGGCGCTGCCCGAATGCCATCGTTCACAGGCACAGTGGCCTGTGGTACCGGGGTAGGTTCGTTCCTTGACAGAACATAGCTGAAATGATAGTATTCCACAGTGCCCACCATATGAAATCTGCCAGGAAGGCAGAGATTGGTACCCTTCTTCCGGGTCCTGCGCCAGGCTTCCACAGCTAATAATAGGAGGAGAAAATGATCAAAGCCATCGACACCCTTAACTACTACTTCGCCCCCGAAGAAAAAGCCAGGTTTAAAGAGACCCATGATGCGGAAGGAATCGCCTGCAAGCTAACCGCTGTTATCGGCGGGGTCGTTCCCGAAACAACCCCGGAGCAGATGATCGCCGAGATGGATGCCCTGGGCGTGGAGAAGGTCTTCCTCGGCCAGCTCATGATGTTTTCCTATCTACAGAAGAAACCCATGCTCAGTTGCACCCTCGAGCAACTGGTGAAAGTCGTCAAGAAATATCCCGACCGCTTCGTCGGAATGACCACTTATAATCCCTTCAACATAATCCCAAGCCTGAGGGACCTAGAGACCGCCGTCAAGCAGCATGGCTTCAAAGCTGTCTACGTCCACATCTTCGGTTTCGACATACCGCTGAACGACCGGAAGATGTACCCCCTGTTTGCCAAATGCGTCGAACTGGGAGTCCCCGTCTCCATGCAGACCGGATATGTGCTCGAGGGAATGCCCAGCGAGCACGGACGGCCCATTTACCTGGACCGCATTGCCCTCGATTTCCCCGAGCTGGTTATCATCGGGACGCACACCGGCTATCCCTGGTGCGAGGAACTCATCGCCATGGCCTACAAGTTTGAGAACGTCTATTTCGGGGTGTCCGCCCACTTCCCCAAGTATATGGAACGCAACGTGGTGAATTACATCAACACCCGGGGCCAGAACAAGGTGATCTTCGGCACCAATCTCATTCCCTTCAAACCGATGCTGAGCCAGATAGAGGAACTGGGCTTGCGGGAGGAAGCCAAAGAGAAGCTCCTGCGCAAGAACGCCGTAAGGGTCTACAAGCTGTAGGGGTTGGCGTTTCCTCTCCCTCGATGGGAGAGGATTGAGGAGAGGGTGAAACTGTTAGCCCTCTTTTCAGATCGAGCGCCCAGTTGCCCAATCCGTTGGGGATTGGGCAACTGCGTTTAGGCCAGCAACGGCGACACGGGTGGCCAATTGGTCATTCGCACTTCGTCATTCGTCATTGCTCGGAAAATGTCATTGCGAGCGAAGCGAAGCAATCTCCTGGCCTGTTCAGCCAACTGGGGGATTGCTTCGTCGCTTCGCTCCTCGCAAAGACAGTCCTTTTTCATTCTTGATGGTCCCGATAAAGTCGGCATGGGTGATTGATTCGTCATTCGAATTTCGTCATTCGTCATTCTTCCATGTATCTCGCCAGCCTCCTCCTGAGCAACTTCCGCAACTATACCCACGCCGAGTGGAAGCCGCATCCCTCCAGCAACATCATCCACGGGGATAACGGCCGTGGAAAAACCAACCTCCTGGAGGCCGTCTATTTCCTCGCCACAACCAGGTCATTCCGGGCCGGCAGGGACAGGGAACTGATCTCGTGGGCGGCTACCCGGGAGCCGATCCCGACAGCCCGCCTGGAAGGAGAGGCCGTCAGAGGCCAGCAGAAATTGCGCCTGGAGGTCGCTCTGATGGGCCGGAAAGAGGAGACCGCCGCCGGAAATGCTCCGTCAACGGGTCCGGTCCCACTTGCCGGAGTCACGCAGAGAAGGATACGCCTGAACGGTATCCCCCGGACGGCGGCGGATTACGCGGGACAGGTGAACGTGGTGCTGTTCAGTTCCCTGGACATCGAGGTCATCGGCGGAGCGCCGGCGCTCCGCCGCCGCTATCTCGATGACATGAAGTCCCAGGTAGACAGGCATTACTTCCGCGCTCTGGCTGCATACAATCGCGTCCTGGAGCAGAGGAACCATCTACTCCGGCTCATTCAGGAAGAACGCGCCGCTCCCGACCAGTTGGAGTTCTGGGACAAGGAACTGATGGACAAAGGGGCCTATCTGGCGAGGCACAGATGGGCGCTGGTGCAGAGCGTGGAAACCCTGGCCCGGCCCCTCCACCTCGCCCTGACCTCCGACGCGGAGGAACTGGCAATCAGGTACCTGCCGAATATCGAGGGGATGGCCCCGTCCGACGACGACCAGCGGCTCAAAGGGCTCTTCGCGGCCCGGCTGAGGCAATTTCAACCGAGGGAAATCGGCGCCGGCATGAGCCTGGTAGGCCCCCACCGCGATGACATCAACTTCATTGTTAACGGGACCAACCTCGGGACCTACGGCTCACGCGGCCAGCAGCGCACGCTGGCCCTTTCTTTGAAGCTGGCCGAGGCCAGATACCTTCAGGCCGCCGTCGGGGACACCCCTATTGTTCTCCTCGATGACGTGCTGTCAGAACTGGACTCTCACAGGCGGCGCTTCATATTGCAGGCTCTGCCGGAATACGGCCAGGTAATCTCCACCACGACCGACCTGGACCGCTTCGAACCTTCATTCCTGGCCGCGGCGAAGGTCTTCCGCGTCAGCGCCGGAGAAATAGCTGCGGAATGACCACACCAGAGTGTAGGGTGGGTTAAGCACAGCGGGGCGTCGGGGAAGCTGGGTGGCTGTGCGAACCCACCGTACCCAATGACGAATGACGACCCCCGACTTGATCGGGGGCGAATGACGATTCAATGTCAAATGCTCAAATGACCAATGACAGCCGAGCCCCGGCATTGGAATTTGAAATTTGGTGTTTCGAGCTTTGCAGATGCGTGGTGGGTTCGCGCTGGTGGTTTTCCACGGCCCACAGGCAGGGACGCCTGTGCCACCCCCGGCCACGGGCCAACGACACCCGCCAGGGGTGTCGCTACGCGAACAGGTGCCCCCACTTCTTCAGGGTCGTCTCCCTCAGCGCATCGCTCGCCCGGTTGACCTTCGGGAAATCCTTCCTCCAGTGGAAGGGACGGACGGCGAGCACGATGGCCCTGGAATTGCTGAAGTCGCCTTTGGCCCGCTTCTCCGGCGGCAGCGTCGGGTCCAGCGGCGTGCTCCAGCAGTTGTGGATGATTTCGATGGACGTCGCCGGGTCGCACCGGGTCGCCATGGCCCACAGGACGTCCTCGTCGTTGGTGCAATCGATGTCGTCGTCCACCACGATGACAAACCGGCCGTGATAGGCGCCCTCCTGCCCGGACATGGCCGCCATAGCCACCTGTTTGGCGTGGCCGGCGTATTTCTGCTCGATGGCAATGACGTTGAGAAAACGGGAGCCTCCGGCCCTCATGTTCCAGACGCCCTTGATGCCAGGAATTCCCAGCCTCTCCAGTTCGTGCCATATGTTGCCCGCGCGCATCACGAAGCTGGCGTTGCCGCTGCACGGGGGCTTCATCGGGGGACTGCCGCACAGCACGGGGTCGTTCCGGTGCAAGACGCGTTTGACCCGGATTACCGGCTCGGTACGCTCGCCGGACCCGTAGTACCCGGGCCATTCTCCAAAGGGACCCTCCGGCCTGGACTCCACGCCGGGCGGCGGACAATCTCCCTCCACGGCTATCTCGGCATAGGCCGGTATGGGGAGTCCCGTGTATTCCCCGGTGACTAGCTGCAAGGGTTCTCCCAGCAGGCCGCCGCACAGGGTGTACTCTTCCGTCCCCCAGGGAAACGCCAGGAAGGACGGCGTCCAGACCAGGGGATGGGCTCCAAAGACCACCGCCACGGGGCATGGCTTTCCCTCCGCCCAGTACATCTCACGAATGAGCCGCCCCTGGTGGCCGGGGGATATGTACAGCCCCAGGGTGGTCCGGTCGTGCAACTGGACCCGGTAAGTACCAACATTCACCCAGTTACCTTTGGGCTCCCTCATGATCACCATGTCGGCGGTGCCGATGTAGCGCCCCCCGTCCAACTCGTGCCATTTCGGCGCCGGGAATTTCAGGAGGTCAACCTCGCCGTCCTTGAAAACGTTTTCCAGCACCGGGCCGCTGGAGACGGTCACCGGCTGCACCGGCTTCAGGCTGTTGAACTTGTCCCTGATGCTCCGTACCAGGTCAATGTGGCGTATGTCAGGCGGGAATCCCAGGGTGATCGCCAGCCGCCGGGGTGTGGCCATCAGATTGGTGGCCACGCGGTAGCCCGCGGGGTAGTCCTTGATCCGGTCAAAAAGAAGGGCCTTTCCCTGCTTTTCATCGTAAAGCTCGGTCAGGGTCCCGATTTCCAGGTCCCAATCGGCCCCTTCAATCCGCTGCAACTCCTTCAGGGTTTCCAGTTTGGTCAGATAGGGTCTCAGGTCCATGAACGCCTCCTTGCTCAGAAAATACAAGTGCCACAGGCGTCCCGCCTGTGAGCGGTTGTTCGGCCCTTATGGATTCCCGCCTTCGCGGGAATGACGGTCACTATGTTCCCATCCTTGACCGCGGGCCGGCCTCGACCGGAGAGGACTAAAGGATGCTCTCCACCAACACGGGAGAGAGAATATCAGTACGGAAGGATAAGCTCCCTCGCCGCCAGTGAGTTCACCCTGACGGCCGCCACCGGGCAGTTGGTGGCGCACTGGAAGCACACGGCGCAATCCCTGGGATAAGCGATAAAGGCCAGGCTCTGGTCGTTCATCCGGAGGACGTCTGTCGGGCAGTCTTCCACGCAAATTCCGCAACCATTGCACAGATCCCAGTCTACTTTTTCAACACCCAAGGGACTCCTTTCACTCTTCAGGGACACCCTCCGCGTGAGAGCGTTCACCCGGATGAAGACACGTTGAGGATTCTAGCAAATATGCCGCGCAATGGCAAGAACTGATATAATACCCTTTCGTCAACGAATCGCCCGCATGTTATTCCTATGATAAGCAATCGCCTTACCGGCATCAGCAGACTCCCCATGTTTGGCGCGTTCCGGAACCGGAACTACCGCCTGTACTGGCTGGGCATGATAGGCTCGGTTACGGGCCACCAGATACAACTGTTCGCCACCCTGTGGCTGGTCTACCAGATGACCGACTCCCCCCTGTATCTGGGTCTGGCCGGCGGGGCCACCGCCGCCGGCAACCTGGGGTTCACCCTTATCGGCGGGGTAATGGCCGACCGGGTGGACCAGCGCCGTCTTATTATGTCGACCCAGCTCGGCCACGGCTTGCTCAACTTCATCATTGGTACCCTGGCCCTGACCGGCGTCCTGAGCGTCTGGCATATCCTGGCGATTGCCTTCGTCAACGGGGTAGTCAGCGCCTTCGATTCGCCGGCCCGGGCCTCCGTCGTCCCCCGCCTGCTGGAAGACCGCAAGGACCTGATGAGCGCCATCGCCATGTCCTCTCTGATCTGGCAATCGACGCGAATCTTCGGCCCGGTGCTTGCAGCCTTCCTTCTGCGGGCGGGCGCCGTGCTGTGCTTCTACGTCAATGCCGCCGGCTTCTTCGCCATGGTGGCCGCGATCTACCCGCTGAAGCTGCCCACCCGCGCCGCCCCGACTACCTCGCTGGGTCTCTGGAGCAGCCTCGCCGAGGGAGTCAACTACGTCCGCAGGTCCAGCCTCTTTTCTACACTGGTGGGCATCACGCTGCTCAACAGCCTGTTCGGGATGTCCTACGTCTATATGATGCCGGTGTTCGCCAGGGACATTCTTCAGGCGGGCACCCAGGGGTTTGGCTGGCTAATGGCCGCCATGGGCACAGGCGCTCTCATCGGCGTACTGGGAACCTCGTCCCTGGGCGGGTTCAAACACAAGGGCGCGCTTTTCCTGACGGGATCCATCTTCTTCGGCGCGTTCCTCATCCTGTTCTCCCGGTCAACTGTCCTGTACCTATCCCTCATCCTGGTGGTGCTCACTGCCATGAGCAACTATCTTTACATGGTCACCGTCCAGACGTTGATGCAGGCCCTGGTTTCCGACGAAATCCGAGGGCGGGTAATGAGCATCTACTCCCTCGTCTTCAGCCTCCAGCCCCTGGGAAGCCTCATCAGCGGCGCCATTGCCCAGTATTACGGCGCTCCCCTGGCCGTCTCCCTCGGCGGAGCCGTCGTCTGCGCCTTCTCGGTCTTCATCCTCCTCGCCTCCCCGGCCACGAGAAAGCTAAAGGCATGAAGGACGGAATTCCAAATTACAAACACCAAATTCCAGTGCCGGGGATTCAATCGTCATTCGCCCCCGATCAAGTCGGGGATCGTCATTCGTCATTTCACCTGGTGGATTCGCGCAACCACCCCCCATCACCACTTCCCCATTGCGCTTAACCCACCCTACGTTTTTGGAACCTGGATTTCCTAAAAGGGGTACCACAGCTTGCGGGCCGCGGCGGGCGATATCTTGATCGCCTTGCCCGGGCATTCCTCTTCGCACAGCAGGCATTCCCAGCAATCCTCCGGATAGGCGGCCCTGGCCTTGCCCGTTTCCGGGTCCCGGGCGAAGACGTCCGTCGGGCAGTCCTCGATGCAGACATCGCAGCCGGCGATACATTTTTCCTGGCTAAAGCTCTTTATGCCCATGTTGAACTCCTGACACTGGATTGCAGATTACAGATTGGCCATTCGTCATTCGGACTTCGTCATTCTTCGTTTGATTGGTCATTCGCCATCCGGACTTCGTCATTTTCCGTTTGATTGGTCATTCGTCATTCGGACTTCGTCATTTCCGGTTTGGTTGGTCATTCGTCATTCGCCCCCGATCCAGTCGGGGGTCGTCATTTTCCGTTAGATAAATCATTCGTCATTCGTCATTGATTCGTCATTCGAATTTCGTCATTCGTCATTCCGGGGGGCAGGGAGATAGACGGGGATTTTCGTATATTCCTTCGGCCTGGCCGGGTAACGGTAAAGAGGCACCGGCACTTTCTTGACCCAGGCGCCGCCTTTCCCGTTGTTGCCCTGCACCACCCACTGCAGCCAGTTGATGTTGTCCTTGTAGGGGAAATCCACCCTGATGTTGGTGGCCCTCGTCTCTTCCCGTATCAGGTTGCCGCGGAACATGAGATCGGCGATCTGCAAATAGGGACCGACCTTATTGGCTTTGACCAGGCCGTGATGGTCCTGTGCTTTGACTGCCCTCGTGCCCGCCCTCCAGCTCTTGATCTGCTCCAGGACCTCTTCGATGCTGCCGGCGTTGCGGAAGACGGACCTCCTGGCCGGCGCCAGGAAAGCGTGCATTTCGTCAAATAGTGCCTGGGGGTCAACCCCCGACTTCGCCTTGAGGGGTTGCATGGTCTTCCGGAGTAAATACCCGGCCTGGGCCTCGACCACAGGTTTGCGTCCGTTTTCCAGGGCGTACCTGGCGGCGTATTCGCCGGCGCGATAGCCGCCGACCCCGCAGAGGGCCAGGTTGACGCCGCCGACGGAGTAAGTGCCGTGGGCCGGCATGCCGCAGGCTTCGCCTGCGGCATAGAGCCCCGGCAGGCTGCTTTCCCCGAAGATATTGACCCTGATGCCTCCGGCGCGTATGTAGATCGGCCCCGAGGTCACGGCGTACTTGACGGGCCTCTTCCTGAAGTCGATGCCTTCATCCAGCATATCGTTGACCATCTGGCGCGTCGTGGGCAGGGTGTACAGCTTATTGATAGTCCCCTCGTCCAGGTGGGTAAGGTCGATGTATATCGGGGCCTTACCCTGGACGCCCTCGGAGACGATAGCCAGGCCCAGATCCTCTCGCCTGCCCCGCTCCATAAGTCCCGGTAGATACTTCGCCATGAACCTCTCGCCGTCCCTGTTGACCAGCCTCATGCCCAGCCGCTGGTAGGTGTTGAGATGCACCCCGATGTACCTATCTTCGAAACCCATGTCATCGAAGCAGCGCGAAAACTCCATGTTGACCACCTCGGCCCCGGCCAGGTAGGCCTGGGCGATGCCCTCTCCCGCCCCCCACAGATACCCGGTGCCGCCCGTGGCGGCCACCACAGCGCCGGCGCTGATCACGTAGGTCTCTCCGGTCCGCGTGTGGAATCCAATGGCGCCGGTAACCGAACCGCGGGTGGGCGAGGCCCCGTCGGAGGTGAGCAGACCCGTGATCATCACCCTGTCCAGTATGGTCGCGCCGGCGCCTTCCAGCCGCTTCCTCATGATCCCCAGCATCTCCAGGCTGCTGACGGTGGTGATGCGGGTGTTTTCATGGTTCAGGCCAACGTGGCGGACTATGTTGGCCTTCTCGTCCCGTTCGAAGGTGAGACCCCAGTCCTCCAGGTCCTTGATTCGCTTCGGCTGCTCCTCCAGCATGATGCGCACCCAATCCTGGTCGCCCAGATACTGCCCCTTCTCGGAGATTTCCTTATGCCAGACGTCCATGTCATCCGAAGCCAGGGGGCAGAGCATCCCGGCCCCGGCGAAACTGCTCTTGCCGCACTTCCCGACCTTCTGCAGTTCGGCCAGGATGACGCGGGGCGACAGCTCTCTCGCGCGGTAGGTAGCCCAGACGCCGGCCAGCCCCGCCCCGATCACCAGGACGTCACATTGTAAGCGCTGCATGAACAAACTCCTCAGATGCGATGGTTGATAATAGCCCAGCATTGGAGCAAATGTCAACTCGGGCGGGCGCGCGCACATTTGACAGCAGGCTTGAAGTTGGCTACCATAAGCTGCCCATGACGTACCGCGCCATCGATTTACAGAAAAAGGGCCGCCTGGCCGTGATTGCCCTCAGAAGGCCGCTGGTGGAT
The DNA here is from genome assembly GCA_016210565.1 of Chloroflexota bacterium. Lineage (GTDB taxonomy): Bacteria > Chloroflexota > Dehalococcoidia > JACQUA01 > JACQUA01 > JACQUA01. The sequence continues at coordinate 2,881 of JACQUA010000301.1, read as the reverse complement.
TCCACGCTGGCCTCCGAAATCCGTGAGGCCTGCCTGGAAATCCGCCAGTACCCGGAAATCAGGGCAGCCGTCCTGTCCAGCGCGGTGGGCGGCGTTTTTTGCCGGGGTACCGACTGGAAGGAGGTCTCTGCTCTGCAAGAAGACTCCGGCATGGCGCCGGAGGCGCTGGTGGAACTCTACTCGGCGGCCCGGGCCCTGGCCTCCATCGAACAGCCGGTCATCGCCGCCATCGGCGGCGACGCCCTGGGACAGGGCCTCGAACTGGCCCTGGCCTGCGACATCCGGCTGGCGGGGCCGAAAGCCAGGTTCGGGTTTCCTCCCGCTTCAATGAAGCTGTTTCCCTTCGACGGCGCCACCCAGTTGCTGCCCCGTCTCACCGGCAAAAGCAAGGCGCTGGAGCTGCTGTCCACCGGGGAGGTGTTGGACGCCCAGGCCGCCCTGAGGATCGGGCTGATAAACGAGATCGCCGGCGATGTCCGCACTGCCGCGCAGGAGCTGGCAATGAAGATGGCGGAGAAGGCGCCGCTTTCGCTCCGCTTCGCCAAGGAAGCCATCGTGAAGGGACTGGACCTCACCCTGGTGCAGGGGCTGCGACTGGAAAGCGACCTGTATTTCCTGATGCACACCACCACGGACCGGACGGAGGGCATAACGGCCTTCCGGGAAAAAAGAAAGCCGGATTTCAAAGGAGCGTAGTAAGGCGGACAGCTTACAGCCGTCAGCTATCGGCTATCGGCTGTCGGCACACAGATTCCTCTGCGCTCTCTGCGGTGAACCCGAATCCCCCATTATCCCCCTTTTCCAAAGGGGGAGAAGGATTGATCAGCGATCGAATTCGAGACAGTCATCTACGAAAAGAGAGAGGGCGTCGCCCGGGTCACGCTCAACCGCCCGAAAGTGTTGAACATCTACAACATGAAGATGCGGGATGAGCTATTCCAGATTGCGGGAGCTATCAAGGACGATGAAGAGGTACGGGTGGTTATCTTCGCGGGGGCCGGGGACCGGGCCTTCTGCGCCGGGGCGGACCTCACGGAGTTCCTCACCGCCCCTTCCCCCGCCATCGCCCGCCGGGTGCGGTGGGAAAGAGACCTGTGGGGACTGCTGCTCAGCCTGCGGCAGCCGCTCATCGCGGCCCTGCACGGCTTTGTGCTCGGGTCAGGCATCGAAATCGCCCTGACCTGTGACTTCAGAATCGCCTCCGAAGACGCCAGGTTCGGGCTCCCTGAGGTCGGGCTGGGGATCATACCCGCCGCCGGGGCGACACAAACCCTGCCGCGCCTCATCGGAAGGGGGCCGGCCCTTAACATGTTATTGCGGGGAGACCTCGTGGACGCCCGGCAGGCGCTGGACTGCGGCCTGGTAAACAGGGTCGTACCCCGCGCAGAGCTAGTTCCAGAGGCCCAATCCCTGGCCCGGCAGATTGTGTCCAGGGACGCTTCTTACGTTTCGCTTGTCAAATCGGCGGTAAACCGGGGGATGGACCTGCCGCTGCGGGATGGGCTGGAGCTGGAACAACGGCTGTTCCTGGCCTATTTTCGGGGATTATCGCGGCAATGGCCTATCATTGCGCGGAATCCCGACTTGTCGGGATGACGAAGCAACCCCCCGGCTGGCAGGACAATCCAGGGGATTGCTTCGTCCCGACGAAATCGGGACTCGCAATGACCGATCGGCATTCGCCACTCCGCCTTCGTAATTCGTCATTGTCCTCACAAACTTGTTTTGCGGCCACAAGAGTATTTATAATTCATCAATATGCCAAAAGAGTCTCAAAGCATCCCGGACGAACTGACCGCCCTCATCCACCGGGCGGCGGACATGGTCTGCCGGTCGCAGCGCCTGGTGGTCTTCACCGGCGCCGGCGTGAGCACCGAATCGGGCATTCCCGATTTCCGCGGGCCGGGCGGAATCTGGAGCCGCTACGACCCAGACGAATTCACCTATCAGAAGTTCGTCAGTTCCTCCGCCAACCGGAAGAAGCACTGGGTGATCTCCAGGAACATGTTCATGAAGGAGTACGAGCCTAACCCGGCGCACCTCGCCATTGCCGAACTGGACCGCCTGGGCAGGCTCGACTGCATCGTCACCCAGAACGTGGACAACCTCCATCAGAAGTCAGGAGTCAGCCAGGAAAAGATCTACGAGCTCCACGGCAACACCAGATGGGTCAAATGTCTGAGTTGTGGCCGCCGTTACCCGGCCGCGGAGATAGTGCAGCGGCTGGACAACGGGGAAGAAGACCCGCCCTGTCTCAGTTGCAAAGGCATTCTGAAACCTGACGGCGTCTTCTTCGGCGAGGCCCTGCCCCAGCATATCCTCCAGGAGGCCATCTTCCATTCCCAGCACTGCGACCTTTTCATGGTGATAGGATCAACCCTGGTGGTCTACCCTGCGGCCTACCTGCCCATCTACGCCGTGGATGCCGGCGCCAGCCTGATTATCGTCAACATGACCGACACCCCGATGGACTCCAACGCTCAACTGGTGCTCCGGGGGAAGGCAGGAGAAATCCTGCCGGCGATTGTGGATTCGCTCAAGACCAGACTGCGGAGCAGGAATGACGAATGACGAAATTAGAATGACGAACCCAGATAAATTCCAAATTCGAAGCACCAAATTCCAAAGAATACCAACTTCCAATCACCAAAGCCCGGCCTCTCACCCGGTTTGGAACTTGGAATTTGATTCTTCGAACTTGTTCTGAAAATGTCACCCTGAGCGCAGTCGAAGGGTCTTTCGTCCGGCGCCCCACCTCGAAAGAATCGTCGACTACGCTCGCTACGCTCGCGTCGCTCAGAATGACATTTTCATCGTTCATTGTCCCGACTCGTCCGGATGGCCGATTGTTTGGTCATTCGTCATTCGGACTTCGTCATTC
>JACQUA010000306.1 GCA_016210565.1 Chloroflexota bacterium | reverse complement strand
TCCTCGACCTGAGTGCTGCCCCGATTGTGCCGCAACCAAGCCGCTTGTCAGCCATGGCAGCTATGGCCGCCGGGCATGTGACGACAAACAGGTATTTCTCATTCGGGTCAAACGCTTTTTCTGCACCGTCTGCCGCCACACGATCTCGATTCTCCCCTCTTTCTGTCTCCCTCACCGGCATTACCTCGCCAGCACGATTCAGCGAGTTCTCACTTGGCGCTTTTCCGAGGGAGCCTCTTGGAAAATCATCGGCGAGGGTTTCTCGCCTTCTCTAGTGCCCGGACCCAGCAGTTATCGGGAGTGGGTAGCCAGCTTCGCCCGATCCAGCAACCCCTATTTGCAGCACTTGATGCGTCAGCTTGCTACCTGGCAGTTGGCGCCGGGGAAGCTGGAGATGGCCCTCACCGACATCACTGCTAGCCATCAAGGTCCCCGGCAGTTGCTGGTTGCAGTGCCCCATCTTTTGGCTTGGTTGTACGACAGGGGTGTGACCGTTGCCGAAGGAGGGAAGAGATGGCTCCCGACCTTGGGAATCTGGGGACAGCTATGCAATCTCGGTAGATTGGTGTAGTCCCCACAGACTTCCGGCAATAGGCAAGCGCCATCCTAGGCTGTAGCATCCATCCTAGCCGAAAAGAACGGCGGAGGACCAGAAAAAGCAGACTAGGAGGAGAACATGAAAGCCGAAGTACGCAGCCCTTTACCACCGGACGAGGAGAAGCGAACCAAGATCGCCCTCTTTCGCTACAGCCTCATTGCCCCGTTGCTGGACCGTGACTTGGAAAGGGGCGACATCATTGCCCACTGCAAGGCCTTCGCCAACCTCAGTCAGCAGATACCCTACTCCAACCGGGGAAAACTCCATCCCGATACCATCTGGCGCTATCTGGCCCGCTACCGCCAAGGGGGCTTCGAGGCTCTGAAGCCCCAAGAGAGAGCCGACGCTGGCAAAGTCAGGCGCATCCCCGAGGAGGTGATCCAAAAGGCAATTGCCTTGCGGGAAGAGGTGCCTGCCCGCAGCGCCACCACCATCATCGCCATCCTCCGGCGGGACCCGGCGGTTCCCGCTGACCTCCCTCTCGCCCCTCGCACCCTGCGAGAGATTCTCCATAAGCGGGGCAAATCCCGCCAAGCCCTCTCTGGACAGAGCAAAGCCTTTCGGCGCTTCGAGCGCTCCGAGGCCAATGACCTCTGGCAAGGCGATATGCTTGTCGGTCCCTATCTTCCCGATTACGAGCGCCCTGGCAAGTACCGGCGCACCGCTCTCTTCTGCTTCATCGACGACTACTCCCGCCTCATCCCCTATGGCGAGTTCTTCTTCGAGGAGTCGCTGCCAAGGCTGGAGAGGGTGTTCAAGGTGTCAATCCTGAGACGGGGAATCCCCAAGAGCCTGTATGTGGACAATGGCAAGGTCTACGTCTCCACTCAACTCGCCGCCGTCTGTGCCACCCTGGGCATTCGCCAGATTCATTCCACTCCCTACACCCCCAACACCCGGGGCAAGATCGAGCGATTCTTCGGCACGGTGAGGAGCCAGTTCCTCACCGAAGTGGAAGCGGCTGGCGTAGCTACGCTCGAAGAGATCAACTCCGCCTTTCAGGCCTGGGTAGAAGTCATCTACCATCAGGCGGTGCATTCGGAGACGGGAGAAAAGCCCTTGTTGCGGTTTCAGGCTAGCATTGTCAAGGCCGGCGTCCGCCATGCCGATACCGTACAGTTGCGACAGGCTTTCCTCTGGCGAGAGAAAAGGACGGTAACGAGAACAGCCACCGTTTCTCTGCAGAGCAACCGCTACGGCGTGGACCCTCTCTTGGCCGGGCAGCCGGTGGAGCTCCGCTTCGACCCCTTCGACCTCTCGGAGTTGGAGGTCTGGCAGAATGGGAAGTTCGTCGCCCAGGCCCAAGTCCAGAAGATGGAGAGAGACAAACATCTCAGCTTGGACAGGATTCCTCCCCCGCGGACGGAAGCGCAGAAGCCACATATCGATTTCCTTGCTGCTTTGCGAACTGAGCACAAGGCTATGCTGGACGGCGAATTGGCGTCAATTAGCTTTGCCCGAGCCTTGCGGCACAAGTTGGAACGACGGTTGCCCGCTGAGGGCGAAAAAGAAGAGAAAGAGAAGAAGGGAGAGTAAGCGATGTTTCAGGAGTTCTACGGTTTCACGGCGACCCCCTTCAGTCGCGGTCTAGCCAGTAGCAAGCTGTTTGCCGCCACCGGTCAGGAGGAACTGAAGGCGAGATTGGTCTACTTGGTGCGAGAGCGAGGGATCGGGGTGATTACGGGAGAGGTCGGCTCGGGGAAATCGACGGCGGTGAGGGCCTTCGTCGACGGCCTTGACCCCACGAGATACACGGTGGTCTACACGGCTAATCCCCTCATCGGCATCAGTGGCTTCTATCGGGAGGTTCTCTCGGCGCTGGGGGAGAGTATTCCCCGCTACAAGCAGCAGATGGTGATTGCCCTTCGGGCTTGTTTTGACACGTTGACCAACGAGCGGAAGAAGACGCCGGTGGTCATCGTGGATGAGGCTCATCTGTTGGACCAGAGAATGTTGGAGGAGTTGCGGCTGTTGATGAACGTGAGGATGGATTCCCAGTTCGCTGCTGCGCTCATCTTGGTGGGACACACGGAGTTGAGGCGAACCCTGCGTCTGTCGATTCATGAGGCTTTCTGGCAGAGGACGAGCGTGCGCTTCCATCTGCAAGCGTTGGATCTGACGGAGACGGGGGCCTACATTCGGCACCAGCTAGAGATGGCGGCATATCGAGGGGGAGCCCTATTCAGCGACGGGTTTGTGGCGAAGGCCTACGACTACACGAAGGGGATACCGCGTCAGATCAATCTGGTGTGTACTCACGCTTTGATGGCCGGCTGTGGAGAGCAAAAGCAGGTTCTCGATGAGTTGGTGCTGAGGCAGGTGATCAAGGACCTGGAGACTAGCACATGAGGCCCCCTCCGCACTCTAACCGCCAGCCAGCATTCTTACCAACGCCCGTATCCTGGAAAGATGCGGGCGAAGTTGTCTCTGGTCGGGGATCGCCGCGACTCAATCCCGCCAAGACATCGGCAAACAATTCCGCCGGTAACACGTTGCCTCGCCTGTCTGGATATCAATCTCGTAGTCTCCGGTGACGTAGCGAGTAGTAGGGGTGACACCGACATCCGTGCGTCTTAGGATCCCATCGCCGTCGTAGAGGAAGGATCTGGCGGGGAGGCTGCCTACAGCACCGGCACTGACAAGCCGGTTTTCCACGTCGTAGCCATAGGATCGTCCCTCGGCGCTGACCAGGTTCCCAACCTCGTTGTAGGTGTAGGGATCCGCTCCTACCACAGTGGGCGCATGGGGTCGGGGCTGTCCGGCTGCCGGGAAGGTTCGGGATACGCCGTTCTTGCTGGTCATGTTGCCGATGGAGTTGTATTGATAGGTCTCGACGAAGGCATTGGCAGTATTGGTCAGCCGGTCGAGATGGTCGTAGGTAAAGTCGACGGTCTCGTTGCCATGCCCGTTGTTGTCCACTATCTGCGATACGTTCCCTTTGGCGTCGTAGTCGTAGGTCAGGCTCTGCAGGCCGCCGGTGACGATGCTGCGCAGTAGGCCGTAGCGCACGTTCCCTTGCCCGGTGTACTCGACGCCGAAGTACTGGTAGTTAGTCGTGAGGCCGTTGCCGAGAGAGAGCGATACCATTCTACCCAGGGCGTTGTAGGTGGCGTTGCTCACGAGTATCCCCTTGAGGCTGCTTTCGAGATAGACCGGCATGCCGTGGTC
>JACQUA010000299.1 GCA_016210565.1 Chloroflexota bacterium | reverse complement strand
GCTCAGAATGACACTGGAAGCGCTGTCACCCTGAGCCGGAGCCCTGAGCGAAGCGAAGGGGTAGTCGAAGGGTCTTTCGCCCCACGCCCAACGGAAAGGTTCTTCGACTACGCTCGCTGCGCTCAGAATATTGGTGTTCAGATTATTCCTTCGTGTTTCAGTTTTTCCAGTTCCTTTTCGGGAAAACCCATTTCGCTGCCATAGATATCACGGTTATGCTCACCTATCAGCGGCGCCCGCTGTCTCGGCCCGCAGTAGTGGCCGGCGATTTGCACGAAGGCGCCCGGGTAAGTTATGCGGGCATTAATATTAAGCTCGGGGTGCTCCAGTTCCACCCAGAAACCCCGGTCCCTGAGCTGCTGGTTTTCCAACAGGTCTTTTACGGTCGCCACCGGACACAGCATGATTCCTCTTTTTAGGGCGCCCTCATAGAGCTCGGCCTTGGAGTGCTTCAGGAAGAACCGGCCGATGGGTTCCTCCAGCCGGTCCTGGATTTCCTGCGTGGCGGTGGCCAGGTCGTAGTTCGCCCAGTCAAATCCCAGCAAAAACTCATCCGCCATCCCTTCTCCCTTCATCCAATCAACGATGGCACGGTTGTTTCGCGCCCCGAAGGCGCCCCCCAGCATGACAAAACTGACATAGCCATCCGCGCAGGGCCACACCTGGCGCATCAGTATCTTTGCCGCCAGTCCCCCGCGCAGGGCGCCGGTCCTCTTGAGCACCACGCCCCTCAGTTCCAGCCACGGTATGGCGTGAGGCAAAAGCACAATTATCGACTGCTGTATCGAAATATCCACATGCTGCCCCTGCCCGGTGACGCTCCGGTGAAAATGCGCTATCATCGAGGCGACGGCGGCTTCAGCCCCCCCGTGCAGGTAGGCCTGGGGAAAGCTTATGCGCACCGGCGGCCTGTCCGGGTCGCCGGTCACATAAACCTGGCCGCCCATGGCCATGAGGGTCAGGTCCGAGGCTTTGAACTCGCGGTAAGGGCCGTTTTGACCGTAAGGAGTGATGGAAGTGAAGACTATCGACGGATTGATTATAGACAGACTTTCGTAGCCCAGCTCCAGCCCGTCCATGAACCCCGGGGGGAAAGACTCGATGACAAAATGGGACCGGCGGGCCAGGTCCCTGAAGATATCCCTTCCCCGGGGCGTCTTGATGTCGAGGGTGATGCCCCTCTTGTTGACGTTGTAGAACCACCAGGGCAGACTGTGGTTTGGGTCGGGCTTATTGCCGTAGAAAGGCCCGAAGCGCCGCACCGGGTCCCCGCCGGGGGGTTCGACCTTGATTACGTCGGCGCCCAGGTCAGCCAGTATCCGGCCGCACAGAAACCCCTTCTCATCCGCCAGGTCCAGGACCCGGTATGGTTCCAATAACTTCGCGCCCGGAGGCGTCGTTGCTGAGGCGTGGGTTAGCATCAGTCCCTTAGAAATGAAGTCTTGCTCGAACTGGAAGAAGATCAAAAGTCAAAAATGGCGTTACTGCAAAAACTCATTTGTGAGCTAAAATGGGCAGAAGATCAGATGCAAAAAGGCGCCCAGAATTCAGCTTTTTGACCTTTTTGCAGTAACGCCAAGTTTGATATTTGAATTCATCAGGCGTTACACCAACCCGTCGTAACGCTTGTCTCTTTCCTTGAACGCCGCTTTGGTCCCTTTGTTGCGTCTTTCCTTGAAGAAGACCCACTCACCCTCATCGTAGACCAGATTGGTAAACAGGGTGTGAGTCATGTAAGCGTTAATGGCGTCGCCGCTCATTCCCATGGCATTGTAGGTGGCGTGCAGTCCCGCCTTGCCGATGGCGATGCCGTCCTTGGGCAGCAGGGATAGCGCCGCGGCGAGCTTTCTCACTTCTTCCTCCAGCTTGTCCTGCGGCACGATCCTGGAGACCAGCCCTATCCGTTCGGCCTCGGCTGCAGAGAACAGTCGCCCTGTAAGCAACAGCTCGCGGGCGCGTCCCAACCCCACCTTGTAGATGAGCGGCAGCATCGGGCCGCCGGTCCCGGCAAAGCCCAATCTCTGCTCCGTATGTCCGAACTGGGCGTCATCCGCCGCAATCGAGATGTCGGACATCTCCACCAGGGATTGTCCCTCCCCCAAACAGTACCCGTGCACCTGGCAGACCGTAATCTTGGGATGGTAGAGAAGCCCCATGACGCGCCCGTACCACCATTCCCGGTCTATCTTCAGACGCGTTCGCTGGGAGGCTCGCTTTTCGCCGGGCTTCCCTGTTCCCATGCCATAGACGAATCCCACTGTGTCCAGGTCGTGCCCCGCGGAGAAGGCCTTGCCCGCGCCCCTTATGATTACCACCTTCACATCGTCATCCTGGGCGGTCTCCTTCAGGGCGGCGTAGAAATCGTCGCTCTGCCCGCCCTGGCCGGGAAAGTCCCAGGCATTCAGCTTCCCCGGCTGGTTAAGGGTGATAGTGGCGATGTTCTTGTTCTTCTCGTAGATTACGGTCTTGTACTGCAATTGGACCTCCTGGCGATAATGTCATTCTTTAGGTCGGCAATCGCGGTGGCGGGCAGGGTGTTTGGCGGGTACACCCGGTCAAAACCCATTTCCTTGAACTTTCTTTCGACCTCCCCCCAGTCATGCTTGCCAACCACCAGATTCCCTCCGGCATAAAGCAGCATGCCCTTCAACCCCGCCTCCTCGCATTTTTCTCGGAACCCCTCACAATCCAGGATGCCATGCCCGTAAATCGAAGATACCAGGATCGCCGCCGCGTCCGTCTCTATTGCGGCGTGGATGAAGTCCTCCTGAGAGACCAGGATGCCCAGGGCCACCACCTCAAAGCCTGCTTCCCTCAGGGCATATTGCAGTATCCAGTTGCCGATACTGTGGCTGTCGGCGCCGATTACTCCGGTGACCACAGTCCTATCTTTCAAAGAGCACTCCGTTCTCCTCTCCGCCTTGTGGGAGAGGGTCAAGGTGAGGGGGATCATCCAGGCTCCCTATTGAGGGAGGGGATGTCTGGCCAATCCTGAGAGTGAACCTGGCAACATCGGGCCGAAGGGCGCTCGTTGCGACCAAAGGTACGACAGGCTTTCCAGCCTGTCGCGTCCCGCGGGGCACTCCCGGGGAACAGGCTGGAAAGCCTGTTCTACTCGGGGTTCCTCGCGCCGTGTTCCCTGGGGTAAGGTCCACTCCGGCAGGGTAAGCATAGACCAACGCCAAGCTGTCTGTCAATGGCAGCGTGCGTGCGACACAACCCGTGGGGGCGAACCCGTGTGTTCGCCCACCCGGACAGACATACGTGTTTGCCCCTGATGGGCACGGGGCAGCGTGCCGCTACGGACAGGCTGTTTTCACCCTCCGCGTGCCAGTAGTGCAGACCGGCCGGTCGGTGTATAATCTATCAGGCAAGGCGGCAATGGATTCCCGCCTTTTCAGAAGTCCGGGCAGTTTGTCAAGGTTGGAGCCCCGTCCCCCCTCCGCCGTCTGCCAGCCGGTCACGCGCCCGGTTTAGCCCGGAAAGGAGCTTACTATGCTGTACCACATCTACGGCAGCGCCATCGTCACCGGCGACGAACTCCGCCGCCGGGACAAGAAGTCCGAAGTCGCCGAGTTCTTCAGGGTCCTGGATACCGGCAAGAAGCCCAAACGGGTTCTGTTCTCGACCGGAGAGCTCACTGTCCTCAACGTATCCAGAGGCTTCACCGACGAAGGCAAGACAGCCGTGCCTTTCAAGCCGGTTGGCCAGGGACAGCCGATGACCGTCACCATACGGGAGGTATACACCGGCAAGTATCCGCCGGGCGGGCTTTTCGGCAAGAAGCAAGACCTGCTGGTGACTTCCGCGGTCAAGAGCATCACCACCTTCGATGCCAAACCTCGGGCCATCAACTTCCTCGCCGGAGGGGTTTCTGCCCGGGGACGGCTGATGCGCCCGGCCGCGACCAGCCAGGGTACTCCGATTGTCTTCTATTCCCCGGCGCTGGTGGAGGGAGCGTTAACCCTCGACCTTTCGCTCGTGTTCGACCGGTTCCCCAAGCCCGTCTTCGACCAGATCGGCGACACTTTTCAAGCCGCGGCGGGGGTCCCGATATTCATTTCGTACAGCGTTTATCTACTGGCCGCCGGGGCCATAGCAAAAATCCTGGGGACCGCCGGCGAGGCCGTTTTCGATGGCAAGCCCGTCTTCGAGACCTCGGACCCCCTGAACATAAACTGGCCCGGCGAAGAGAAACTGGCGTCCGGCTTCCTCCTCGTCACCGACGGCGACCTCGACTACCTCGACAAGGACTTCCGGACGAACTACGAAGTAAGAGCTTCAGGGCAGGTTACCGACGCCCAGGGAAAACCCTACATCGGGGACATTCCCTACGTTGTCATTAGCGTTGACGGCACGCCGCACCAGGAACTGTCGTCCTTTACCGCCACGGCCGCCAGTTCGGCGATCCTCTCGCGCTTCCTCGGCATGAAGGATGGCCAGGCGCAGCCGCTGGGCTCGCTGCTTGAAGCTGTCAAGCTGCTCAACGACTTCACCTTCCGCCAGCGGGTTGACCAGATGGACAAGCAGATAGAAGCTATGAAGGACGGCGAAGAAAAGGAAGCCCTGAAGAAACAGCGCGAGGCCCTGGCGAAGAATATCCTGACCGACCTGTTCAAGAAGTAGCTGTCAGCTTTCAGCCGTCAGCCATCAGCCCGCAGGGTGGGTGAAGCGCGCAGACACGCCGCACACGGTTGGCCGGGCATCCGGGGTTGGTGGGGTGCGCTTCACCCACCCTACGGCGATTCGCTGGTGGGTTCCGAGCGCACCAGCGACGGCACTCCTCCGTGTCTGGCAGTGCGCGCTACGCCCCACCCCCGCAGGGCTAAAGACCTGTCCCGACCTGTCGGGACTCTCGCAAAGCGGAGCGGCTACAACCCCCCTATGCCCAAAGATTCTTCGACTTCGCTCAGAGTTTGTGAATTTATTGAAAACCCAGATATGAGCGAGACAACTCGCTAGATAGGGACTAACCAATTTCTTCACAAGCTCTCAGAATGACAGTTGCGCTTACCCCCTCTGTGACATTAGCCGGGCATAGGGGCTTTGCTGCGCGCGGATGCGCGCCAGCTCAGCGGCGGAGAACCACCGGTTGAGGTCAATCTTGTCCACCGGGTGTCTGGACCGCTCGAAATTCCATTTGCCCTCGAAGGGGACGGTGGCATCGAGCCCCAGGCCGCCCTCGTGCCGGATTTCCTCGCTGGCCTGGACCGCGATCCCGGCCCGCTCCATGGGCATCAGGGCCTGGCCCATTCCCCCCGCCGCCACCCGGACTATTCCCGTGCCGGGATTCAGCCGCGTCGTCAGGGCCCACAGCACGTCCTCGGGGCTGTAGATATCCACGTCCTCGTCCACCACGATTATCAGCCTTGTCCCCGGCCCGGTGGCCAGCGCCGCGCTCAAAAGATTCCTCTGATGTCCCTCGTCAGCGCGCCTGGCCTTCTTCACCTGGAAGACCACCTGCCCCGCAGAACCGGCGATCCCGGGAATGATATTGACGTCCTGGACGAGTCCCGGCCTCATCCGGTCGGCCAGTTCCAGATAGCAGGCCTCCCGGAAGAAGCTGCTGGCGAGGTCGCATTCGAAGCTGTTGGCCAGCGGTGAATAGAAAATGGGACGGTCGGCCCGGTGCGTGATGGCCGTGGCGTGGAACTTCAACAAGCGATAGGCCCGGCCCAGGTAGCCGGTCCACTCTGGAAAGAAGGGCGCCACCCCGATCTTCCCGAGCTTCTCCGCCTCGTCGGTCTCCCACGCCCGTTCCTTCGTGTCCACGTATCCCTCGATGACCCATTCGGCCCGGGCGATGGCATAAGCGTCCACGGTCTTAGCTTTAACGATCTCTACGGGGGTTTCCTGCAAGGCCCCGGCAAAGCCAAGTTCATCAGCGCCGATGGGCACAATGGGATGCAGGAAAATGGCCGCCGCCGCGGCTATGACCGCCGGGGGCGTGCCGATGTTTATGGTCAACGGCAGCCTCTCCCCCCGGTGCTCGCTGTAGGCCGTCCATTCGAGGTGGCTGCCGGAGCCGAAAGAGATGCTGGACCAGTCCTTGCCCCGGAAGTTCATCCGGTTGAAAGAAATGTGGGTGCCGCCTCTGAAGTACTTGCCGCTGATCAGCGTGTTGCCGCCTCCCAGGATGCGCCCGCCATCCTTGTCGGTGTGCTTCAGGATGGGCAGGGTGGCCATGACATCGATGTTTTCCGTGACCACCACCTCCTGGCACGGGGCCTCCTTGACCTCCATCGGCGGCAGAGGCCGCCTCATGGCCTCCTGGCATTTGAACTTGACACCGCCGGTCTTCTCCGCCCCGAAAATCTTCTCCGCGCGTTCTCTGCGGGCGAAGAGGTTGCCCGCGTCGCGGACGCCCGGATAGCCCCGTATCTTTTCAAAAAGCAGGCACGGCCCGTTCTCCAGGGCTTTCTCGATTCCGGAGATTTCCAGGATAGGACTGACCTCCTCCGTGACCGTGGCGAGCTCACCGATGTCCCGCAGGTAGTCCAATGTATCTCTCAGGCTGGCTATGTTTCGGTCTGGCATGTGTGTTCTCCTTTCATATCCCCCTTTGAAAAAGGGGGACTAAGGGGGATTCAAGCCGAAAAGCGCGTGGCCGTGTCCGTGGTGGGACACGCGGCAGCGCGCCGCTGCTTTCGTGTCGTCTCGTGTTTTTCGTGGTTAAGAAGAATGCGGCGTGGCAGTAAATCAGCCTCTCACAGGCAGGGACGCCTGTGGTACCGGATCAAGGGCGCTTCGGAAACGAAAAGACCCAGCTATTGTCGTAGTAGGCAGACTCGATCCTGGCAATCCTGCCATTGTCCCAGGAAGGGTCCCAGCCTAAGCCCAGGTCCTCGTCGATCAGAACAACCGTCAGGTCCGTCTCCGCCGGTCTCCTTTCCAGGATTACCGTCACGTTGCAGATTCTTGCCGGAGTCCGGCAGTCGTTGCACTTCCCGGTCGTGGCGCAGGGCGTCTTGCGCCCTCGGCGCCGGGTATGCGCCGGGGCGATGACGTTTTTGATCCGCCAGATGGCTTCTTCCACATCTTTCACTATCTTGTTTCTGCCGGCGGCCAGAATGACCCGGGGCGCGCCGAAAATCATCCCGGCGACGCGGTTGCCGGCGTAGTCAATGCTCACCAGCCGGCCGTCACCGGTCACAGCGTTGACGCCGGCCAGGAACACGTCGGTGTTCATCGTCCTCCTTGACGTCTCCCGGAAAAGTCTCCGCCTTGCCTCCGGGTCTCCAAAGTCCTGAGTCAGTTCCGGGACGAAAGGATTCACGACCTCGTCCCCGCGCCGCCTCAGTTCATCCAGGATACCGGTTTGTCTCAGCGTGGTTGAGTCTCCGACTCCTACTCTGGCGCCGGCGGGAATCATCTTCAGCATGATCGCACTGGCCTCGTCCGCAGTCCGGGCGAACCTGGCGTCAAAGCCATTCCTCCTCAAGTGCTTCAAGGTCAGACCGATGGATTCCGGTATCTCTGGCATGCCTGGCCTGCGCAACTAACTTTCGGGGCCACCCGTAGCCGCACCCTTTACGGGTGCGCCAGGACACCGTGGCGCACCCGTAGAGGGTGCGGCTACGGGTGGCCCGCTCTCCGCTTTCCGGGAGGATGGGCCGTTGCCATGCCAGTACTCGAAATCATATTCCGTGCCATGAAGACCGCAGCTACGGCAGATAGCAGCCGGGGGGCAGGCGAAGCCATGCTTCTCGCGCAGTTCCAGATAACCCATCCCGATCCGGAGAAAATATTCCAGCGGCGGCGGCTCGGACCCGGCCAGACTGGAATCCGACACCACGCACCAGAATTCCCCTTGCCTGGGGAGCACGCCGTTGGCCATCAGGAAATCGTACCCCGACAGGGTAGATTTCACCGCTTCCGCAACGGTCTTAAAGCCAAACGGTTGCGCCATTTCCACGCCGAGAACAAAGCTCGGGTTGACATTCCCCGCCCCCCAGAAGTCCACGGCCCGGACGGTCCGCCGGATCCACTGGTCATACCCAACGTATTCCGCTTTGCCGGGGCATACGATCTCGAACAGTCTCTGATCCCAGACTTCTATGTTCGGCCCAATCGAAGGCACCCCGGTTTCCTTCACCCTCCGCCATCCCTCGTCATCCTGCGCGGCCAGTTGGAAACACGTGGGATACCACATCTTCAACCTGGCTCTTATGCTGTCCAGAAGACCGGTATACCATTCGAGCTCCGTCTTGCCCTGGTACTTCGTGAAGAAGGTCCCTCCCGATATGGTCAGGTGACGAAAGCTCGGATCGTGGAACCCCACCTCCAGCACCACGGCTGCCTGCTCCGCCGCCTTCCGCAGGACCATCGGTTCTCCCTCTTTCTTCAGCGCCTGGGCAAAGGGGGTAAGGTCGCAATAAAGGCACTGTTTGCCCTTCACAAAGTATTCGCAAAACCGGTTGGCCGGAAGAAACAGCTTGTCTCCGGTGGCAAACACGATCTCCCGCATGGGAATGCCGTCGATTGTTCTCTCATAGTATTTGGGCCGGGGCTGGAACCAGACGTTCATCAAAGGCCCGCCGTTCCAGAAGAGCGTGAATTTATCTTCAACGTGGTCGATGACGTATGGCGATTGCTCCCAGACGCGCGTCTGCACCAGGGTTCCCCGCGGCGTGCCGTCTTCCAGGTAGAACTGGTGGGGCAGCTTCGCCCGTTCGAAGGTCAGCGCGCCCCGGTCGGACCCGAACAGGCGGCTGCCCTTGAACAGGATGTCGTCCCTATCCCTGAAATTGGCCCTGGCGGCCTCGCCGAACCTCACCCCCAGGCGCAACAAGTCCGACTTGATGACTATCGGCCTGGCAATATCGGGAAAGGCTTTGAATGCCTCAGCAAGATTCATTGTTCCCTCCTGACAACCGTCATTGCGAGCGCAGCGAAGCAATCTCACCGAAGGACTGGCGGACTGGGGGGTTGCTTCGTCACTTCGTTCCTCGCAAAGACGGCGTGGTCATTTCAGCGCTTCGTCAATGACCTGTTTGCTCGTCGTCATCCACTCTCCAAAGGCCAGGGCTTTTTCCTCAGTCGACCAGTAGAGTTTTTCCCCCGGTCGAAAGAGAAACAGGGGATTAATGCCCTCGGTGGAAGCATCAACGCGCACACTGGGGGTACCCCACGCCTTAGCGAAAATGCTTTGCCCTTCCTTAGTCAACAGCCAGTTCAGGAAAACCCTGCCCGCGTTCGGATGGGCCATTCTGGTGGGTAAGGTGAGGCCTCCCGCTCCGGCAAGGACCTGAGTGCCTTCCTTGACGTTGACGGCAGCCAGGCGCGCGCCGGCCTCGATGAAGCTGGCGACGGATTCGGTTGAAGGGCCCAGGGCAATGGCATATTTTCCCCTGGCCACAGTTTCTATGTGCAGGCGGTTGTCCCTTTCAACAACTATCTTCTGGTCTATCACCAGCCGCCTCAAAAACTCCTTGGTCCTTTCCGTACCCCAGAGGTCCAGGGCAAAATGGGCCATCATCCCCACGCCGGCGCCGCTGGTGGTGGGATCGTTTATCGTTATCTTCCCTTTGTATTCGGGCTTTAACAGGTCTTCGTAGCCGGTGATTTCGCCCTCTTTTACCAGACTCGTGTTGTACACAATGTACTGGGTCTTGGAAGCAACCATGCCGAGAAACAGCTTGTCCCTGTCCAGGAAGGGCAGCCTGCCCTCCCGCCAGTTCTTCGGCTCTCTTACTTCGGGCAGGACCAGAAGCGGTTCTATCGGGCCCAGAAGGCCATCCGGCTTCATAATGGTTATGGCCGTGGTCGAGCCCATCCCGAAGAAATCGTACAGGAAGAGGCCGGCCCTTTCTTCAGCTTTGATCTTGGCAACCAGTTCCGGCCCACGCCCCGCGGGGGAATGCTCGACATCTATCCGGTATTTTTCCTTGAAAGCCTGCCTGAGTGCGGCCACAACCTTCGGTTGCCAGGCTGTAGTTATCATGGTAAGAGTCCCCTCATCCCTGGCCTTCGCGACGATGCCATCCCACTCCTGCTCCCAGGCGGCCTTCCCGGGTTTTTCCGCCGCGGGTGCCTTTGTCTGGGGGCTGGGGGCGGGCGTCACGGCACCGCTACAACCGACAGACGCCGGCAGCATCAAGACGAGGACCGGCAGTAACAACAACAGCCATCTTTTCATTTCTTCTTCTCCTTTCACAGCAGCCCGTAGCCGCACCCTTCATGGGTACGCGACGGTGTCCCGGCGCACCCGCAAAGGGTGCGGCTACGGGCGATCAGGCATTGGTCTCCCGTTCCGCAACCTCGCACCCGCAAAGGGTGCGGCTACAGGCTGTTTGCGCAGGTCCTCGGCCACGTCACCGAGTCCCAGTTCCATCAGTTTCTCATACGTCGGAACACCCGTCGCCCTGTCCCAACCTCTGAGGTCATAATACTCATCCAGCAACTTGTCAATCGTCTCCCGGGACAGGATAGCCCCTTTTGAGGGACCTTCGGGCATGGGCTCGGTGAAGAACCTGTCCGGCCAGCTATCGTCCTTCCTGGTGAAGCCCTGCCTGACCGTGTAGGCTTTGAAAAGGGTGAAAATCCTCTCTCCCGTCTTCATGATTTCCTGAGGCGATGTGTCCCATCCGGTGCAGGCCGAAAGCAGCTTCGCGAAGTGAGTCGGACCCAGCGCCATATTCATGCCCGACGGAAAGAAACACAGCCCCAGGCTATTGATGACGGAGTAGAGGTCCTCGAACCACTTGCACATCAGCGGTTTCCCTTCCCAGGTGGAAGCACACTCCTCCGGCGGCCCGGTGTATATCTTCTTTTTCACTTCCTCAAACATGTCGAACTTCTCAAAGGGCCAGGCGGGATTGTGCCGGTCGCCGAAGCCGTGGGTGTTCCTCAGATTATCACCGCCTCGCGGGTTGGTCAGGTCGCCGAAAACGAACCCCCTTCTGCCCGCCCTGGGGTCCTGGGACATCATTTCCATGCCCTTGATAGTCATGACGTATTTGCCGGCCCCCCTCCCGATAGCCTGCGCAGCCCTCACGCTGCCTTCCGCCAGGATATTGCCGAGGCCTTCGCGGAAGGCTATCTTCCGTATCAGCTCCATGATGGCGTCTTCGTTGCCCCAGGTCAGCTCCAGGCCATCCGTATCCCCGGCCGTTATTATTTCCCTTTGAAACAGCTCCATGGCGAAGGCAATGACGCCCGAAGTTGACACGTAGTCCAGGCCAAGCACCTGGCATATCTCCTTGCATTTCCAGATGGCCGGCAGGTTGTCGACGGCGCACTTACCACCCCAGTGGAAGACCACTCCCGGATGAATCCCCCGGCTCACCCTTGTCCCGGCGTGCTTCCCTTCCTTCACTTCAACCAGGATGAAGCAGGATATGGGGCAGGCGTGACAGGTGCCCTCTTTGCCGGTGACGTACTGCCGCGCCAGGTCTGTGCTTCTGGTCTCTTCCCATCCCTCCAGCACACCCGTCTGGAAGTTCTTCGCCGGCAGGCAGCCCCGTTCCCGGTACTCTTTTTTCGGGTCGGTGAAGGCTTTGGTCAGTATGCTGGTTACCCGGTCGGCGGTCAAAAGATGTTCCCTGGTCTCCCTGACCGCATCCCTGAATTCCGCGGGCCGGGCGATCTTCACGGTCCCGGTCCCCCGCACCGCGATGGCCTTCAACTTCTTCACGCCCATCACCGCGCCGGCGCCGCTCCTGGCGGCGACATGGTGGTAGTCGTTGAGCGGGCAGGCGAATTTGACCAGCTTCTCCCCGGCCGGTCCGATGGCCATGACTGAAACCTTCGGCCCCAGCTCGAAACGCAGTATGTCCGAGGTGAGTTTGGTATCCTTGCCCCACAGGTGAGCGGCGTCTCTTATCTCCGCAACGTCATCGTCAATCCGGAGATAGACCGGCCTGTCAGCCTGGTTCCTGATGATGAGCATGTCAATGCCGGCGTGTTTCAACGTCGCTCCCCAGACCCCGCCCGTATTGGCCACACCCACGCTCCCCGTCAGCGGGGACTTGTTGGTTATCTCGGTCCTGCCGGCGCAGGGGGCGCTGGTCCCGGTCAGCAGGCCGTTGGAGATGATGATGACGTTGTCCGGGCCGAGGGGATCGACGTTTGGTCCCACTTCGTCGTACAGGACTTTACAGCCGAATCCCATCCCACCGATGAAGTCCCGCGCAAAACGCTCGTCAATCTCCCGCTTAACAATCTTCCTGGTCGACAGGTCTATGTCCAGTATCTTCCCGTATCCGTTAGCAACCATGAAAGTAACCCCCTAACCGGTACCACAGGCGTCCCTGCCTGTGAAGACAGTGCCACAGGCGTCCCGCCTGTGAAGACAGTGCCACAGGCGTCCTGCCTGTGAAGATAGTGCCACAGGCGTCCCGCCTGTGAATGTCGAATTCCTGCGATATTGATTGTTCTTGTCAAAGAAGACCATTTGCAGACCGGATTGCGGTCCTTGTTCGTCATTGACAGCGAGAATAAGCGTTGGTCTGAGTCCGTCTCTCACCCCGATACATCGGGGTGGTACGGGTGTGCGTCACTACCGGCTATGCCACCAGCAACAGGATGATCTGCCGGACATCATCCACGCTTTCCAGATTGCCAACCATGTCAACTATCTTCCCGGCGTTTCGTTCCAGCGAAGGTATCCGGGCATAGGCGATACAGTCATTGAATTTCTCCAGGACTTCCGCGTAGGTCAGCGGTCTTCCCGGGGGAGACCCCACGGCCGACCTTGTGAATTGCGAATGTTTGGTCCCGTTCTTCATTCTTACTTCGACTACAGTCGAGCAGTAAAGCCCGGCCCGCCTTTTCAGCTCCTCGTCGCTGGCCACACACCGCACCCTGCCGGACAGCGCCAGGACTTCTTCTTCCTGGACCGAAGCCGGGGTGAAATGCTCCAGTCTGGGCTTGCCCCGCAGCAGGGCATTGGCCACGGTATAGGGAATGCTGAACTGGGCGTCTATCTGCGGGTTGTTCCTCACCTGGAAGGGAGGCCCGCCAGTGGTGTACATGTGCCGGCTGACGGTCACCAGCACCCCGTCCACGTCATCCGGCCTTATGCCGTGCTCCCGGCGGAGTTCCATGATTGCGTCCGTACAGGAAAGGGTACACCCGCAACTGGGGTATCGCTTGCGGTGGGTTTGCGTCCCCATGTACTCCTGTCCCAGCCCGGCCATCAGCACTTTCAAGTCGCCCTGGTCCCGGGAGAACATTTTGAAAAAGCCGTGAATGCCCTGCAGGATATTCCGCGGTCCGGAAATGCCAGTCTGCGCCAGCTCGGCCGACACAATGCCGGCGCTGGCGGCGAAGCCCTGGGTGACCCGCTCGGCCAGGGCGCCATCGACGATGCTCTGAAAGTTCCCCGCCGACTGGGCGTAGGCAATGCCCAGGGCGTTCCACATTCCCGTCTTGTCCAGGCCCAGCAGCTTGGCGGTAATGGCGGCGACACCCAGGGGCATGCACGTCCCCACCCGCGAGATTTTCCCTTCGGCGTAAGGAGTGGTGGCCAGGTTGAGCCTGATGGCCAGGTCCTCGCCCGCCGCGATGGCGGCGATAAGCTCCTTCCCGCTCACACCCCCGCGCCTCTCAGCCACAGCCAGGGCGGCGGGAACGCTGGCGGCGCTGGGGTGCATCCCTTTTTCCGCGGCGTCATCGATTTCCAGGGCGCGGGCCATGGTCGCCCCGGCCAGCGCCGCGTTGTGGGCGGGGACTTTGTCGCCGTGGACTAGGACCGTGCTCTCCGGTTTGCCTCCCCAGCCCCGCACCAGTCCGACCACCTCCCGGCACCCCTCCGCGGTGGCGCCGGCTATCAAAGCCCCCAGCGTTTCCAGGATGCTCATCCTGGCGGCCTCGACGGCCTCGACTGGCAGCCGCTCATAGCTCGTTGCTTCTACGTTGTCAACCAGTTGTTCTACAATGTCCATTTCTTTAACTCCTGGCCTTGCGAGGGGACGCATCAGACGTAGGGTGGGTTAAGCGTCCCGATGCCCCATCGGGACGCTTAACCCACCCTACCTTTGCTCCGGGTCAGTTCGTCACCACCTCTTCGGTTTGCGCTTTTCTGGACGACGGCCCGCTGCCGTGCCAGTACTCGAAATCATACTCCGTGCCGTGGAGCGTGCAACTGCGGCACATCGAAGGCGGCGGACAGGTGAAACCGTGTTTCTCCCGTATCTCGAGGTAGCCCATTCCGAGGCGGATGAAGTAGTCCAGGGGTGGCGGTTCGCTCCCCGCCAGCTTGGAATCGGACACCACGCACCAGAACTCCCCCTGCCTCGGCAGCACCCCGTGGCCCATGAGGAAATCATAGCCCGAGAGGGTCGATTTCACCGCTTCGTCAACGGTCTTGAAGCCGAAGGGCTGCGCCATCTCCACCCCCGGTACGAAGCTGGGATTGACGTTTCCGAGCCCCCAGAAGTCCACCGCACGCACCGTCCGCCTTATCCACTGGTCGTAGCCGACGTGCTCGGCCTTACCCGGACAGATGATCTCGAACAGCCTCTTGTCCCAGACCTCGATGTTCGGCTCAATCGTGGGCACGCCCGTCTCCCTCACCCTCTTCCAGCCCTCGTCATCCTGGGCGGACAACTGGAAGGAGGTGGGATACCAGAGTCTCAGTCTCTCCCGGATCGTGTTCAGGAGCTCGGTATACCATTCCAGCTCCGTCTTGCCCTGGTACCTGGCAAAGAAGGTGCCGCCGGTGATGGTTATGTGGCGAAAGTTCGACTCGTGCAAGCCCACTTCAAGCACCAGCGCCGCCTGCTCGGCCTTTTTGCGCAGGACCATCGGCTCGCCCTCCTTCTTCAGGGCGTGGGCGAAAGGGGTGAGGTCGCAGTACAGGCATTGCTGGTCCCGGGCAAAGTATTCGCAGAACCGGTTGGCCGGAAGAAACAACAGGTCCCCGACGGCGAAGATGATCTCCCGCATGGGAACGCCGTCGATCTTTCGTTCGTAATAATCGGGGACGGACTGGAACCGGACCTTCATCAAGGGCTCGCCGTTCCAGAAGAGCTTGAATTCGCCGTCCACCAGGTCGATCAAATAAGGCGACTCCGCGTAGATGCGGCTCTGTACCAGGGTCCCCTGCCGGGTGCCGTCTTCCAGATAGAAGACGAACGGGATTTTCGACCGCTGAAAGGTCAATTCGCCGCGGTCGCTGCCGAACAGGCGGCTCCCCTTGAACAGCAGGTCTTCCCGGTCCCGGAAATTGGCCCTGGCGGGTTCCCCGTAATTCACGCCGAGGCGCAGCAGGTCCGACTTGATGATGATGGACGGCGCGACGTCCGGAAAAGCCTTTAGGGCCTCTTTTAGATTCATTTCTGTCCTCTCACGTTACTCCCCCTTTCGCAAAGGGGGATACAGGGGGATTTCCATGGTGGCCAGACTAATACGAACGCAATAATAAATGCTGCGTACGGTAAAGCCAGCGAAAAGGGGACGCTTTCACCGCAGAGGACGCTGAGGCTCGCAGAGGCTCGTGATTCCGTCTGTGCTCTTCCCTCTGTGTTCCTTTGCGCCCTTTGCGGTAAAAACTGTGTCTTCTGTGTTGGTTTCTAAATCCCCCTTAATCCCCCTTTTTCAAAGGGGGAGAGTCACCGGGCCAGGCCGGGCAGCCGGGCTTTCCATTTGTTCCGCGTCTGTTCCCGCAGCTCATCGCTGGCCCGGTTCACCCTGGGGAAGTCCTTCTTCCAGTAGTACGGCTTGCAGGCCAGGAGCATGGCCCGGGAATTGGAGATATTGCCCGCGGCTCGCTTTTCCGGGGAGAGCGTGGGGTCCAGGGGCGTCGTCCAGCAGTTCCTGACGGTTTCGATGTGCTCCGCCGGGTCGCAGCGGCTGCACAATGCCCACAGCACGTCCTCTTCATTGCTGGGATCGATGTCCTCATCCACCACCACCACAAAGCGTCCGTGCTGGGCGCCGGTAGGACAGGCCATGGCGGCCATAGCCACTTGCCTGGCGTGGCCGGCGTACTTCTGCTCGATGGAAACGATGGTGAGATATCTGCCGCCGCCGGACCGGTTGCACCATACCCCCTTGATTCCCGGGATGCCCAGCTTTTCTATCTCGCTCCAGATCTGGGCCGACTTAACGATGTAGGTGGCGTTGGCGCTGGCGGGCGGCTTGAGCGGCGGCACGCCTACAATGACTGGATTCCGCCGGTACATGACCCGCTTGACCCGGATCACCGCTTCTTTGCGGACCCCCGAACCGTAGTAGCCGGGCCATTCCCCGAAAGGCCCTTCCTCCCGGGTTTCAACCGTGGGGGGAGGGCACTCCCCTTCAATGACTATTTCGCCGTGGGCCGGAACCGGCAGCCCGGTGAGTTTGCCCTTTATGACCTGGAGGGGTTCCCCCAGGAGTCCGCCCACCATCTCCAACTCCGAACTGCCCCAGGGGAGGGTCAGGAATGACGGCATCCAGACGAGGGGGTGGGCGCCGAATACCGCCGCTACCGGACAGGCCTTGCCCTGCGCCCAGTAGGCTTCCCGCATCTGGCGGCCGTGCTGGCCGGGGGACGTAAACCATCCCAGGGTGCGGCGGTCGTGAAGCTGTATCCGGTAGGTGCCCACATTCACCCAGCCGCCCTGCGGGTCCCGCGTGATGATCATGTCCGCGGTGCCGATGTAGCGCCCGCCGTCGTATTCATGCCATTTGGGGACTGGAAAGCTGAGCATGTCCACATCATCCCCTTCCTGGACGTTCTCCAGCACAGGGCCTGTCGATACCTCAACGGGCGCAACCGGGCGGAGGCTGGTAAGCTTCTGCTTGGCGCGGAGCACTATTTCCGTCGGTCCGATGTCCGAAGGCAATCCGAAAGCCACCCCCCATCGCCTCGGCGTGCCCAGCAGATTGCTCACCACCCGGTGCCCTGCGGGGTAGCCTTTGATCTTGTCGAAGAGCAGGGCCGGGCCGTTCTTTTCGTCGGAGAGCTCGGTGATGGCGCCGATCTCCAGATTCCAGTCGGCGCCTTCCAGCATCTCCAGCTCTTTTAGACTGTCCAGCTGTTCCAGGAACTTCCTCAGGTCCATAAGACACCTCTTTTCAAATGGCGAAATGCGAATGACGAATGACCAGGCGAGAAATTCGAAGTCCGAATGACGAATGACCAAGGAATGACGAATGACGAAATTCGAATCAACCCCCCGTGCGCCGATGGCGCACAATGAAGGATGAAAACGGACCGTCGTTGCGAGGAACGAAGTGACGAAGCAATCCCCCAGTTGGCTGGCCATCCCGGAGATTGCTTCGCTTCACTCGCAATGACATGTTCTGAGCGTTGGTCATTCGTCACTCGGACTTCTTCATTTCCCGTTTGATTCGTCATTTGTTTTCCTCACTTCGAAGCTGCTTCGATAATCTGCTTGCTCAGTCCGGTCCATTCGCCGAAGGCGGCCACGTATCTTTCATCGTTAAAGAAGAGCTTCTCGCCCGGTTGAAATAGATATACGGGATTGATTCCCTCTGTGGAAGCATCCGCCCGCGTACTGGGAAAACCGAACCCCCTGGCCATGACGCTCTGGCCCTCTTTGGTCAAGAGCCAGTTCAGGAAGACCAGGCCGGCGTTGGGATGGGCCATCCTGGTGTGGGGACTGAGCCGCCGAAAGCGCCCGCCGTGACAGGGGTGCCCTCCTTCACAACGATCACCGCCAGGGGCGCGCCCGCTTCAATGAAGGTCGCCAGGGTTTCCGGCGAGGCGCTGAGGGCAATGGCGTATTTGCCCCGGGCCACGTTTTCCACGTGCAGGCGGTTGTCCCGCTCGATAGCCACCTTCTGGTCTCTCACCAGTCTTGTCAGGAAGTCCTTTGTCCTCTGCTGGTCCCAGACATCCAGGGAAAGGTTGGCCAGTATGGTAACGCCCACGCCGGGAACTGTGGGATCATTCATCGTCATTTTTTCCTGGTACTGGGGTTTCAGCAGGTCTTCGTAGCTGGTGATCTCTCCCTGCTTGATCATGGTTGTATTTATGGTGATGAACGGCTGCTTGGAAGCCCCCATACCCAGGAACAGCCTGGTCTGGTCCACGAAGGGAAGCCTGTTCCCCCGCCAGGCCGCCGGATCTCTGGCCTCCGGAAGGATCAACAGCGGCTCGATGGGACCAAGCAGTCCCTCCGGCTTCATTATGGTGAGCGCCGTGGTCGACCCGCCTCCAAAGAAATCATACAGGTAAAGCCCGGCAGCCTGTTCGGCCTTGATTTTGGCCACCATTTCGGTCCCGCGGGCGGCCGGGGTCTCCTCCAGGTTTATTCCGTATTTCTCCCTGAAGGCCCGCCCGATGACAGCCCCGACCCTGGGCGACCACGCGCTCCTGATTACGGACACGGTCCCCTCTTCCCTGGCTTTGGCCACAGCGGTTTCCCATTGCCGCTCCCAATCCGCTTTGGCCGGGACTGTCGCGGCGGCGCCCTTTGGCGGCGGAACGGCGGTCCCGGTTGACCCCTGGACGCAGCCGCCGGCGATCAGCGCCGCCAGAAGAATGGCCGCTAGAAACGATACAAACTTCATCTTTCTTCTCGTTTCTCCGCGAGGCGAACGCTCCAGACGCCTGTCACCCTGAGCCGGAGCCCTGAGCGAAGCGAAGGAGTAGGCGAAGGGCCTTTGGTGCCGCGTGTCCGAAAGACCTTGTCCTGAGCGAAGCGAAGGATTCTTCGACTCCGACTCGCTCACGCTCGTCTTCGCTCAGAATGACATCTCGTTATTCAGTCCTGATTTCCTCCCCTTCAGCTCTTTTCGAGGCAGGCCCGCTGCCATGCCAGTACTCAAAATCGTACTCCGTGCCGTGGAGCATGCAACTGCGGCACAGGGACGGCGGCGGGCAAGTGAAACCGTGTTTCTCCCGTATTTCCAGGTAGCCTATCCCCAGCCGTACAAAGTATTCCAGCGGCGGCGGCTCGCTCCCCGCCAGTTTGGAATCCGATACCACGCACCAGAACTCCCCCTGCCTCGGCAGCACCCCGTGGCCCATCAGGAAATCATAACCCGAGAGGTTCGATTTCACCGCTTCGTCAACGGTCTTGAACCCGAAGGGCTGCGCCATTTCCACCCCCGGCACGAAGCTGGGATTGACGTTCCCCACCCCCCAGAAGTCTACCGCCCGCACCGTCCGCCTTATCCACTGGTCGTAGCCGACGTGCTCCGCCTTACCCGGACAGATGATCTCGAACAGCCTCTTGTCCCAGACCTCGATATTGGGTTCAATCGTGGGCACGCCCGTCTCTCTGACCCGTTTCCAGCCCTCGTCATCCTGGGCTGACAACTGGAACGAGGTGGGATACCAGAGCCTCAGTCTCTCCCTTATGGTGTTCAGGAGCTCGATGTACCATTCGAGCTCCGTCTTGCCCTGGTACCTGGTGAAAAAAGTACCTCCCGTGATGAATATGTGACGGAAATTCGCCTCGTGCAGGCCCACTTCGAGCACCAGCGCCGCCTGCTCGGCCTTCTTTCTCAGCACCATCGGTTCGCCTTCCTTCTTCAGGGCATGGGCGAAAGGGGTCAGGTCGCAATACAGGCATTGCCGGTCCCGGGCGAAGTACTCGCAGAACCGGTTGGCGGGAAGAAACAGCAGGTCCCCCGCACAAAAGACGATCTCCCTCATGGGAACGCCGTCAATCTTCCTCTCATAATATTCCGGAACGGGCTGGAACCGGACCTTCATCAGGTCCTCGTCATTCCAGAACAGTTTGAATTCGCCGTCCACCAGATCAATCAGGTACGGAGACTCCCCGTAAATCCGGGTCTGGACCATCGTTCCCTGCCGTGTGCCGTCTTCCAGGTAACATATGGCCGGCAATTTCAAGCGTTGAAAGGTTAGCTCGCCCCGGTCGCTGCCGAACAAGCGGCTCCCTTTGAAGAGAAGGTCTTCCCTGTCCCGGAAATTGGCCCTGGCGGCTTCGCCGAAGCGCACCCCCAGGCGGAGTAAATCCGACTTGACGATAATGGACGGCGCAACGTCCGGAAAGACCTTGAACGCCTGAACAAGATTCATCTATGTCTCCGTTGACACCCCCGGTACCGCAGGCCACCGTGCCTGTGGGGGCCGGGCCCTCAGGCGGCGCTGGCCCCGGCCAGTCTCGGCCCTGGTGGCTTGCCGGCTCTCGCAGGCACGGCGGCCTGCGGTACCGATGCTCGGTGTGGGACCGCCAGAGCCTTTGACACCGTAGCGAGGGGCTCGTGACTACAAGAAACGTTCTACCACGAAACACGCGAAGAACACGAAATGGGTATCCGGCCCTTTCGTGTCTTTCGTGGTTAAGAAAACGTCCTCATTTCGAAGCCGCTTCGATAATCTGCTTGCTCAGGCCGGTCCATTCGCCAAAGGCCTGGACGTACCTTTCGTCGGCGATGAATAGCTTCTCGCCGGGCTGAAACAAGTACACCGAGTGGATTCCCTCGGTCGAAGCGTCGGCGCGGGTGCTGGGGAAGCCGAAAGCTTTGGCCAGTACGCTCTGCCCCTCTTTGGTCAGCAGCCAGTTGAGGAAGACCACGCCGGCGTTGGGATGGGCCATCCTGGTGGGCACGGAAGCCCCGGCCGCAGCCGAGGTCACAGGAGTCCCCTCCCTGGCAGTCAGCAAGGCCAGGGGCGCTCCGGCATCCAGGAACGTCGACACCGTCTCCGGCGACGCGCTGAGAGCGATGGCATACTTGCCCCGGGCCACGCTTTCCACGTGTACGCGATTGTCCCGCTCGATAACCACCTTCTGGTCCCTCACCAGCCGGGTCAGGAAGTCCTTTGTTCTTTCCTTATCCCAGACATCCAGGGACAGGTTAGCAAGGATGGTTATGCCCACCCCAGGGACGGTGGGATCATTGATGGTCATCTTCCCCTGATATTGCGGCTTGAGCAGGTCTTCGTAGCTGGTGATCTCTCCCTGCTTGATCATGGTTGTATTTATGGTGATGAAGGGCTGTTTGGAAGCGCCCATGGCTAGAAACAGCCTGGTCTGGTCCAGGAAGGGAAGCTTGTTTCCCCGCCAGGCCGCCGGGTCTTTGGTCTCCGGGAGAATCAAGAGCGGCTCGATGGGGCCCAGGAGCCCGTCCGGCCTCATTATGGTCAGGGCTGTGGTCGAGCCGAGGCCGAAAAAGTCATAGAGATAGAGCCCGGCGGACTGTTCGGCCTTGATCTTGGCCACCATCTCGGTGCCGCGGGCGGTGGGAGTGTTCTCAAGATTAATGCCGTATTTCTCCTTGAAGGCCTGTCCGATAAGGGGAGCGATCCGCGGCGACCAGACGGTGTTTATGATGGACACCGTCCCCTCTTCCTTTGCTTTGGCCAGGGTTGTCTCCCATCGCTGCTGCCATTCGGGCCTGGCGGCCACCCCGCCAGGTGTGGGCTTTGCCGGTGTCGCCGGGGTCTCGCTGACTCTCCTCGTGCAGTTGACCACGGCCAGCAACACCAGAAGCAAAGCCAATGCCGATAGTAACATTCTCTTCATTGGTTCTCCTTTTCCGTGTTCTCTTCGTGATGGACTCATTGCCGGTACCACAGGCCACCGTGCCTGTGAGAGTTGAACCGGTACGACAGGCCACCGTGCCTGTGAGAGTTGAACCGGTACGACAGGCCACCGTGCCTGTGCCTGAAGACCATAGTCAGGCTATTGCAGCTTGTTCCCTGTGAATAGGGGTAAAGGCACAATGTTCATAAGTCGGGCATCGTTTGTCCCGCCAATGCCCTGCATTCTACCAGAAAAACCCATCCGGTGGAAAATCAAGCCCTTCCCCGCCCTGAGTGGTGAAACACCCGCCAAAGTCCAGTACTTCCCGGTTGACGTCTTGCAGCAAAACAGCCAACCCGGCCCCGGGGTACGCCAATTCCTTTGTGTCCACTGTGTCTTGGCGTGAGACTATGCACCGCTATTCACTGCCTTTCGTATTGATTATCAGCAGAGAGGAGGATATTCATGCAGAAGATCACCGCACACCTGTGGTTCGATAGCCAGGCCGAAGAGGCGGCCAACTTCTATGTCTCGATATTCAAGGATTCAGCAATTGGGAATATTTCTCGTTATGGCGAAGGTTTCCGGGAGAGAAAAGGGGTCCGTAATGACTGTTTCGTTCGAGCTCGCGGGACAGGAATTTATGGCCCTGAACGGCGGGCCGGTTTTCAAGTTCAGGGAAGCCATATCGTTCATGGTAAGCTGCGAGTCGCAGGAAGAACTGGATTACTATTGGGAAAAGCTTTCTGAAGGCGGAGATG
Organism: Chloroflexota bacterium; assembly: GCA_016210565.1. Lineage (GTDB taxonomy): Bacteria > Chloroflexota > Dehalococcoidia > JACQUA01 > JACQUA01 > JACQUA01. The sequence continues at coordinate 16,274 of JACQUA010000299.1, read as the reverse complement.
AAAAGGCGCAACAATGCGGCTGGCTGAAGGACAAGCATGGCTTATCACGGCAAATCGTCCCTGCCGTACTGGGTGTGATGCTGCAGGACGGAGATGCCGAAAAGGCGGAGAGGGTGATGAGGGCCTTGCTGCCAATGAAGAAACTGGTCATTGGAACCCACCAGTGGGCGTATGAGGGGCGTTAGCGCAACCGATCAAATGCCCCCACCACAGGCCGCCTAATGTCTCAAAACCGGTAGAACGGGCATCTTGCCCGTTCGCTCACGGAAAGCACGAGGGTCAGAACGGCAGGAGTCCTGAAGGCTTGTCACCCTAACCCGTATCAGGTACGGGGCATGGTCCGCCGCCCGGCGCCGCCCGCCCCGGCCGGTATCACAGGCCACCGTGCCTGTGGGCGGTGAACGAGACTGCTGTCAATATATCTTTGTCACTGACATTTAGCGCCATGCGCCCCGCAGCGGGCCCTTGTCGACCCTCAGGAGGACAAATACCTGCCGCGTAGAAGATCCAGCGCTCACCCCGGTGCATCGGGATGGTACCGGGCCTGGGCGGGTCCCGCATTTCGGAAAACGTTCTGTGTCCAGCACCCGGGATGCGGGTAAAGAAGAGGGCTGGATCGGGGGTATGGGTTACAGACACCCCCCGCCGGCTAAAGACCTGCGGCTAGGATGACCGCGCCCCACAACGCTGAAGCCATGGGTACCCCCCCCGGGTGGCCATGCATGGCGCCCATACAATCAGCTTTCCGGGAACAGGTGGCGCCACTTCTTCATAGTGGCCTCTCTCAGCTCATTGCTGGCCCGGTTGACCCGGGGGAACTCCTTCCTCCAGTGGAAGGGCCGCACCGCCGATATGATGGCCCTGGAGTTGGTAAAGTCTCCCCGGGCCCTCTTGTCCGGTGGCAATGTCGGGTCGAGGGGCGTGCTCCAGCACTGGGTCACGACTTCGATGGAAGTGGCCGGGTCGCAGCGGGTGGCCACCGCCCACAGGACGTCTTCGTCGTTGGTAGGATCGATGTCTTCATCCACCACGATGACAAACCTGCCATGGAAGGCGCCCTCGTTGCCGGACATGGCCGCCATGGCCGCCTGCCGGGCATGGCCGGCGTATTTCTGCTCGATGGCCACGACAATGAGGAACTTGGAGCCGCCGGAACGCATGTTCCAGACGCCCTTGATGCCGGGAATGCCCAGCCGCTCCATCTCGTACCAGATGTTGCTCGCCCGCACGATGTAGCTGGCATGCCCGCTGGCCGGGGGCTTCATGGGCGGGAAGCCGACGACAATGGGGTTGTTGCGGTGCATCACTCTCTTGACCTTTATTACCGGCTCCTTGCGCTCTCCCGAAGCGTAGTACCCCGGCCACTCGCCGAACGGGCCCTCCTCCCGGCTTTCAACCTCGGGGGGCGGGCACTCGCCCTCTACGGCGATTTCGGCGTGCGCTGGAATGGGCAGCCCCGTATATTCGCCTTTTATGAGTTGCAGTGGTTCTCCCAGCAGCCCGCCGCACATGCCGTATTCTCCGGTCCCCCAGGGCAAAGCCAGGAATGACGGCCACAGCACCATGGGATGGGCGCCGAAGACCAGCGCCATGGGACAGGACTTTCCCCTGGCCCAGTACATCTCCCGGATGATGCGGCCGTGGTGGCCGGGAGAAATAAAGCCGCCCAGGGTCTCGCGGTCGTGAAGCTGCGCCCGGTATGTGCCGGCGTTGACCCAGCCGCCGTCGGGGTCGCGGCTGATGACCATGTCGCCGGTGCCGAGATAGCGGCCGCCGTCGAGCTCGTGCCATTTCGGCGCCGGGAACTTCGTAAGGTCCACCTCGCCGTCTCCATAGACGTTCTCCGTCACCGGACCCTTTTCCACGTAGACCGGGTCGATGGGCTTCAGGTCTTTGAACCTGTCTTTGATCTGCCGGACCAGATCAATATTGGGTATATCCGGGGGGTAGCCGAAAGCCGCGGCCAGCCTCCTCGGCGTGCCGGTGAGATTGCTCACCAGCCGGTAGCCGGGCGGGTAGCCCTTGATCCGGTCGAAAAGCAGGGCCGGCCCCTTCCTCTCGTCCGATAGCTCGGTCAGGGCGCCGATTTCCAGGTCCCAGTCGGCCCCGTCCACCCTCTTCACCTCGCCCAGGCGGTCAAGCTGGTCGATGAATACTTGCAGGTCCATCGCTACCGGGCGCTTTCCTCCATCACCTTTCCGGCTATTTCAAACCATCTGGTGATGGCATCGATGAACTCCTCGGTGTCCGACATGTAGTATTTCTTGCCGGCGACGGGGACAAACAGGGGGTTGATCCCCTCCGTGGAGACGTCGGCCCTGGAGCTGGGGCTGCCGTAGCTGCTGGCGAAGACCGTCTGTCCCTCTTTGCTCAGGAGCCAGTTCAGGAAGACCACCGCGGCGTTGGGATGGGCGAACCTGACGGGGATGCCCACCGCGCCGGACCCGCCGCTGATGCGGACGTCTTCTTCCACCACGGCCATTTTCAAAGGCGCGCCTGCCTTCAAGAACGTGGTCAGGGAGGTCATCGACGGGGCAAAGGCGATGGCGTATTTGCCTCGGGCGACCGTTTCGATATGAAGCCGGTTATCCCGGGTGATGACCACTTCCTGGTCCTTGATGAGCTTTCTCAGGAAGTCCACCGTCGGCCCTTCGCCCCACAGGTTGTGGCCCACGTGGGCGATGGACGAGTTCCCGGTGATCGAGGGGTCGAGCATGGTGATCTTGCCCTTGTACTGGGGCTTCAGCATATCCCTGTAGGTCGTTATCTCGCCGTCCTTGATGAGGGAGGTGTTGTAGGCCACGGTGCGGATGGTGTTGGCGATCATCACCAGGGCCAGGCCCTCTTTGTCGGAGAAGGGTATCTCGCCGCCGCGCCAGGGCTTGGGGTCGGAGACCTCCGGCAGGGCAAAGGAAGACCGGATCGGCCCCAGCAGGCCCTGGGGTTTCATGTAGGTGATCATTGTTGGGGCGCCCACGCCGAAGGCGTCGGCGAGATACAGCCCCGCTCTCTTTTCGGTCTCGACTTTGGCTGAAAGCTCGGACCCTTTGCCGAAGGACGCGAACTCCAGGTTGATGCCGTACTTGTCCTTGAAGGCCTGGGTGAGGGCCTGCCTGGTCTCCGCGGTCCACATGGTATAGACGGAGACCGCCCCTTCTTTCTTGGCCTCGGCCACCAGGTTATTCCACTTCTCCTGCCAGCCCGCCGCGGCGGGGGCGGGTCCGCCCCCTTTAGCGGGCGGCGCCGGCGCAGCCGGCGCCGCGCCCGGCGCGCAGGCGCCAAGTATGCTCCACGCGAGAACAATGACCACAATCAGGGATAACAGCCTTGTCATGGTTTCCTCCTTCTCAGAAACTTTCATTGCTTCGCTTCGCTCGCAATGACGATTCATATTGCCCCCTCAGGGACGGACCACCCATGTTCCGTGGTCCCGGGTGATCCTGGCGCCATAAGGGCGAGATAGCCCGCGCAGATGTTTGATGACCCGACCGGCCGAAGGTCCGCGCGCCAGCAAAGGCCGTCCCCGCTGCATCCGCGGCCGCCCATGCCCGAGATCGATGGGATGCAGCTCTATCTGCTCCAGCTTGCCCCCCTGGAACCGGCACACGGCCACCACGCTTCCCCAAAACGAAGGGTCGCCGGAAAAGTTGGCCTTGTCTCCCCCTGACCGGGCGTCAAAGTAGTCCGCGGGCGTCGCTTCGTGCCCCAGACCGTACCGCTCGTAATCCTCAACGGGCACCCACCGGATAGTCTCGATCTGGAAAACGAACTCCGATAGACAGTAAAAGACCGGTTTCCCCCGGTAGATTTCGATGCCCCTCAGGAGATGCGGACCGTGCGCCACGAAGACATCCGCCCCGGCCTCGATGCAGGCATGACTGAAAGCGCTCACGAATTCCGCCGGTATGTCTCGAAGCCCGGTGGTAGTAACGGCTCGACTGTCTCCGGCCACCGGGAATGCCCCTTCGTGGGTGTGGAGACTGAAAACGACCCAATCTGCCTGGCGTCTGGCGTCACGCACCCAGCGCAGGATGTCTTCAGCATCCGGAGGGTGGACGCCGGTGCTGCAGCTGAAGCGGTCACCCGCTGCGAATCTCACTTCCGGGAAATCTCGGAGCTGAAGCCCGATCGATGGTTCCAGGTACAATTCCTTCCGGGACGAGCCCGATTCGAACCGGTTGTATTTGTCGGCAGAGGAGAAGAAGCTTGAGCGGCGCGCTTTTATTTCTTCCAGACCCAGTGAGGCGCTGACGCGTTGCAGCTCCTCGAAGGCCCGGGAGTCCACCGTATGGACCGTATGATGGCGCAGGAAACTCAGGCCTGTCCTGCCCTGGAAGTCGCGCCTTTGCTCCCCCGCCTTTCCCCATGGCGGGAAATAGGAGGCTGCCGCCAGGAGAGCGACCCTCCCGTTGCGCGTTTCGAGATACCCCGGCGCGCGGGCTTCACTCAGGTTGCGACCGGTCCCGGCGTAGACTATCCCCGCTTCGGTCAGCTTGCGCTGGGTGGCAAGCACTCCCCCTTCGCCATAATCGTAGATGTGGTTGTTAGCCGTGGAAACCAGGTTGATGCCCATCCAGCGGAGCTCCTGCCCGGCGCGGGGGTCGGATGCCATGTGGGTGCCCTCGGCCAGATTGGGGGCCTGGTTGTAATCGTGGATAGGCATCTCCAGGTTGCAGAAGGCGGCGTCACATCCCCTGATGAGGTCCACCAGCCGCAAATAGTCAGGCTCGTCATAGGTTGAAAGCCTGCGGGAGACCATGGCATCCCCGGCCAGAGCCAGAGCGAAATCGCCGGCTTCCGATTGGTAAAGCATATCCTGTCCCAACGCGACCATTACTGCAATAAGAACTCACGCGGGCACAGCCATGTTTATTGTGGCCTTCCGCTTCTGAAGCCCGCCTCAATCTTAGATTATTGGAGTGGCGGAAGTCAACTTATCAGCCCACCGCCTGTGGATGTTCAGCGATTTTGTCACCAGTTAACTGTTCAGCGAAAATGTCACCTAATGAAAGAACTGGTGACACTGAACAAGGAAGAGCTAAAGCGATCAATGGTCCTGAATCGAGTACAACGGGGTGAGATGAGCAGGATGGGGGCGGCGGAGGTGTTGGGTGTCTCCGTGCGGCATTTAAAAAGAATTTTGGCCGCCTATAGAAAGGAAGGTGCCGAGGCATTAGCCCATGGCAACCGCGGGAAGACACCCTGTAATACGTTGGCTACCGGGACGAAGGAGCGGGTGGCGGAGTTGGCACAATCCACCTATAGTGGCTGTAATCAGCAACATCTTACGGAACTTCTTGCTGAGAGAGAAGGGATTATTCTCTCGCGCTCCACGGTGCGGCGCTTTCTTATAGAAGAAGGCATTAACAGCCCGAGGAAAAGGCGTCCGCCGAAGCACCGCAGCCGCAGGGAACGGCGTGCCCAACGGGGAATGCTGCTGCAGATTGATGGCAGCGATCACGACTGGCTGCAGGGGAGAGGACCGCGACTGACCCTGGTGGGAGCCATAGATGATGCCACCGGCGAGGTATCTTACGCCTTGTTCCGAGAGGAGGAGGATACTCAGGGCTATTTCCTGTTGTTACGGCATATCGTACGGAATTATGGAATCCCTCTGGCCATCTATCATGACCGGCACGGCATCTTCGAGCGCTCGCCCAAGGATAAAGAATCCCTGGAGGAGGAGCTTGAGGGAAAGAGGTATCCGACTCAGTTTGGCCGGGTGATGGAGGACCTGGGAATCACCTCTATTTCCGCGTCATCCCCTCAGGCCAAAGGGCGAATAGAAAGGCTATGGGGGACTTTCCAGGACCGGCTGGTCAGTGAACTCAGGCTGGCCGGTGCTTCTGCGATCCAGGAGGCCAATCAAGTCTTGTGGGATTTTTTGCCCCGCCACAACCAGAAATTTACCGTGGCGGCCTCGCTGCCTGGATCGGCCTACCGGAAGCCCGGGAGAGGATTCAAGCCCGACGAGGTGTTTTGCTTTAAGTACCGACGTACGGTGGGACGGGATAACGTGGTGCGCTTCGGGGAACACCGCTTCCAGATAGGGCCGGACGCCCACAAGCACACCTATGCCGACGCTAGAGTTGAAGTCCACGAAAGGTTGGATGGTAGCGTAGTCGTTTATTATCAGGGGCGTTGTTTGGCGACAAGTCCAGCGCCACCTGAGGCCCCACTCCTCCGGGCACGTAATAGCCCGCGGGTGATGCCCAACCAGACGGAACCGCCACAGACTTCGGTGGCCACTGCCCCGGCCAGCAACACCCCGGAACCCAGGCAACCCCACCATCCCAAACCTGCTCCGAACCATCCATGGCGCAGAGGGTTTAAGCTCCATTTAGACAGGGGGTGACATTTTCGCTGAACAATAGGGGTGACAGAATCGGTGGACAACAACACCACCCGAGCCCCGCGGGGCAACCTCCCGACAGCCCGCAACGGTCCGAGGGCAGTTCTGGACCACGCGGCAGTTGACATCCTGACTGATTCGCTTCAAAATATGAAGGCCCGAAGACGGAGCAGAACGTGGCTTCGTTTCCTTGGCTGCTGGTGGTTTCGCAGTCCTTGAAAGGTGCCCTGTGAAAGATCGTGCCATTTGCGCCCAATGTAAGGTCAGCTTTGCGACGCAAGCTGAGTTGGACCGGCATCGTCGCCAGTCCCACGATTCCAGATCGGAGAAAGGAGCGACGGAACCCCGAAAGGGTTCGGACCCCGAGGCGGTGATTCCTGAGGCCCAGGGCAGCAAGACTCAGGCGCGAATAGATGACTGGAAGAGGAGGTTGATTGACCTGACTCGCCGCAACCGGCTTTTGTTTTTCAGCCCGGGCCGCAAATCGACCATCCCGGTCATAAACCCGTCACCCGCAGAAGTCTTCCGCCGATTGGTTCTGGATGAGAAGGAATGGGGTTTCAATGCGCCTGAGGCGGAGGAAGAAACCGAAGAGAAGAGCCGTGAGCGCTCGTGGGTCGAGGCAGCTCAGCTGGGATTGCTATCGGGAGAACGGTCCGGAAAAGCGCTGCCAGGCCTGTCCTCTCCCGTGAGGGATGCCAGGGTTCTGGGTTCCACCCTGCGCAATCTTTACCGACGCTCGAAGAGCGATTTCGAGGAGCGTGGGATTCGGACCCTCTTCACCACGTTCGGCATGCTCACTTGGTGCGACGTCGAGAAGTCGCTACCGGCTCGGGCGCCATTGCTCCTCGTCGCCTGTGAATTGATCCCGGGATCTGCGGATATCCCGTTCAAATTGACGGTGGCCGAGGATGAGCCAGATGTGTTGCTCAACCCCGCGATAGAGGTGAAGCTGTGGAACGATTTCCGGGTCCAGCTTCCTCCCGTTCCCGAGGCTTGGGAAGAAGATTCGCTACAGGCCTATTGCAGGCGCGCTGCCACAGGCGTCCGGCGGCAGGGGTGGGATGTCTCCGACGAGTGCTGGGTCGGCCTTTTTTCTTTCCATAAACTTGTGATCTATAAAGATCTGGATGCCCACGGGGAGCTGATCAAGAAACATCCTGTCATCCGGGGCCTGTCAAAAGAGCAAGCAGTAGATCCCACCCCCGTTGGGACGGTTTGTGACCCGGGCCAACTTGATACAGCATTGAAGCCGGAGTCAAGCTACCTTGTAGCTGACGCCGACAGCAGCCAACTAGCCTGCATCGAAACGGTGAAAAAGGGTACCAGCCTCGTGATACACGGCCCGCCCGGGACGGGGAAGAGCCAGACCATTACGAATCTTTTCGCAGAGTGTATTGCCGCGGGGAAGTCGGTTCTGTTCGTCAGCGAGAAAATGGCGGCTCTCGAAGTTGTATACAAGCGGCTGCGAGACGCAAACCTCGGTCACTATTGTCTTGAGCTCCACAGCCAGAAAGCCAACAAGCGCCAGGTGGTTGAAGAACTACACCGCTGCTACCGGGAATCACTCCAGCCCAAGGTGTTCATGAATGACGCTGAAATGGAGCGCCTGGTAGAGCGGCAAAGGCAGTTGAACGAATACGTTGCGGCCGCGCATCGTGTGCGGTCGCCTCTGAATCGGAGTGCTTTTGATGTCCTCGGGGAGATAGCGGGACTCCGGCGGGTTCCTTTCCTGGTTGCCAAGGGCTTGAAACCCGGAGAACTCACGCCGGGTCGCTTCAACCGTGCGATATCACTGTCGGAGCAGCTCAAGGGCGTTTGGAAAGTGGTGGCTGAGGGAGATGGATTTCCGTGGCGGGGATGCAACGTGACTTCCTACACCGTCGAAACCCGCGGCACCGTCGCGGCCTTCATCAAGAAATGCGAAGAAACTGAAGCGGTGCTGCGGAATCAATCCCATCTCCTTGCCACCTCCTTGGGGTTCCCGGTCCCCACGTTTTTGGCCGAAACTCGATGGCTAGTCAAGTTGGCCAAGCTACTGCGTGAGGGACCTGCGGTCGAGCCCCCATGGGTGACTGCTTCCGACATGGATCCGTTGGTGTCGAAAGCCCGACAATTCCTCGATCTTGCCTCGCAGCGCCAGCAAACAAAGGAGAAGCTGGCGGAGCATTTTGGGGACTCGTTCCTGGGCACCCCCCCGGGTGTCAAGAAGGAACTGGCCGGCGCCCTTGAAGATGTTTGCAGGCTTCTGGGTAAGGATGTCATGCATAGGCCCGAGTTCGTGGCTGAAGGAGCAAAAGTCACGAGGTGGCTAGTGGACTTTGCAGATCGCCTGGACGACTGGACCCGCGATATGCTAACTGTCGGGGACCTGTTGGGAGTGGCCATGGAAAACCAGATTGAGGATGTGCCTCGCCTGGCCAAACTCGCTGCCCTGTGCTCTTGCGACAGTCGCCCCGAGCCCGGTTGGCTTGACCCGGCGGGCTTTGCGCAGGCCCAGGCGTTACTGTCGGAGCTTCGCCATCGATTCGAGGCTCGGTTGCGACTTCGCTCAACGCTACTGGCCCAATACCACGAGTCGCTGCTGTCCCTGCCCTTACCAAGATATGCCGAGGACCTATCCATTCGCTACAATTCGGTATTGAAGTGGCTGCGTCCCGGGTTCTATCGCATACGTGCCGCACTCCGTGGTTGCCGGCGCGACGGTTGTAACCCACCACCGATGCTGAAGGACGTTCGGTTGGCTCGCGATCTTGTTCAGCTTGAGAGTTACGCGGAGGCTCAATCCGGAAAAGCGAAGGCCGTTCTTGGCGTCCGGTACCGAGCGTACGACACTGATTTTCCACGCGCAGACAGAGCGATGGCCGTGGCCAGGGATATTCTCGAATTGGCGGGGGACTCACCACCGCAAAAACTTGTGGCTCAAGCCTGTCAGTCACAACGGTCTTCATCATTATTACAGGCGGGGGGCCGGTTGCAGGAGGGCTACGCTGCCTGGCAGCAGGCCACCGACAAAGTTCGACAGTGGCTACCCCTGGACTGCGTCCCCGGGGTAAGGTTGCCCCTTTTCCATGTTCCTTTTTCAGATATCAAGACGTGGATACAGGCTCTGGCCAAGCCATTGCGGGTTGCTGTCGCCCATCTGGGTAGCCTCGCGGGCTCAACAGTAGCCGGGACAAGTCTGTCCCCAGCCCAGTTTGTATCTCATCTCGGACTCCTGGAGCAACTTCGTGAGATAGAGGCGCACATGGTCCAGGAGGCAGATAAGCTGCGAGAGGAGTTCGGCAACCGCTTTGTTGGGCGGGATACGAATTGGGGCGACGTGCTTGATGCGCTGGGCCAGGCCCGCAAGATCCGCGACCATCTCGGGCGCCGCATCGCGCCTGAACAGACCCTTGAGATCGCCCGGCAGGGCGGCGCGAGTGCCCCAGCTGTAGATGCTATTGAGAAGGCGTTCCGGGCTTTTGAGCATTCGCTCGCGGGAGTGGCCTCGCTCTTTGAACGACAGGGTCAACACGGTGTCCCTCGGTCGGGCAGCGAAGAATGCCCCTCCCTGGCGGGATGGTTCGACGGACGCCTGTTGGAATGCTGTCCTTTCGATGCTCTCAAGCGGCACCTGGATGAGATATTTAGCAGGTTAGATGAATTGCGGGATTGGACGGATTTCATCTGCACTGAAGATGAATTCCAGAGTGAGGGGCTGGCCGGGCTTATTTCCGAGCTGGTCCGGCAACCATCGTTGGCTCCCGAGAGAATTCCTGACGTAACTCGTAGAGCACTGCTAGGGTCATGGGTCAGTTGGCTTTTTTCCCGCGAGGCTGTTTTGGGTCGCTTCCGGGCAGAGAACCATGAATCTCTAATCCGGGAGTTTCGCGACCTTGACCGCAAGCACTGTCAGGTCGGAGCGGCGCGGGTAATCTTGGAAGCGGAACGGCGCAAGCCGGGGAATCTTTCTCAGGAACGCGGGACCGAGGCGGGAATTCTCTCGTTTGAGGGAAACAAGAAGAAGCGCCATTTGCCGATTCGGAAGCTTTTTGCCCAGATGCCCAATCTGTTGACCCGGCTTAAGCCATGCCTCCTCATGAGTCCGCTCTCCGTCAGTCAATTCCTTGATCCGCAACAATTGACTTTCGATCTGGTGATATTCGATGAGGCGTCACAGATGTTCTCCGAGGATGCTGTCGGGGCTATTTACCGGGGACGGCAATTGGTGGTGTGCGGCGACAACAAGCAACTGCCCCCTACTGACTTTTTCAAGGGAGCGGAGGACGAAGAACTTGACGAGGATGCGGATGAAGCGATAACCGCAGGCATCTTCGAGAGTGTGCTTGATGAATGCATGGCGGCTGCAATGCCATCAGGGGAGCTAAGATGGCACTACCGGAGCCGCCATGAATCCCTTATCGCTTTCTCAAATCACCGATTCTATGACCACCGGTTGGTCACGTTTCCTGCTGCGTTGAAGGTCGATCCATCGTTGGGCGTAGAATTCATCTTTGTCGAAGATGGAGTGTACGACCGAGGTAAAACACGAACCAACAGCAGGGAGGCGGATGAAGTCGTCGAGTTGGTCAAGGAGCACATGTTCCAGAATCCAACCCGGTCGTTGGGCGTCGTGGCATTCAACCAGCCCCAGATGGAGGCCATACAGAACCGCATTGAGTTGCTACGGCGTCAGCACCCGGAGTTGGAGCGTCACTTTATCGGAGACCGCCTTGATGGATTCTTCGTCAAGAATTTGGAAACGGTGCAGGGGGACGAACGAGACGTAATGATCTTCAGCATAGGGTACGGTAGAGACCCAAACGGTCGGTTGACCATGAACTTTGGGCCGCTGAACAAGGAAGGCGGAGAAAGACGGCTCAATGTTGCAATCACCAGAGCTCGCGAAAAGAACATTGTCCTGACCTCGATAAAGGCCACAGACTTTGATCTGAAGGCGTGCCAGGCACGTGGAGTCCTCGCTCTGTATCACTATCTCGACTACGCGGAACGAGGCGAGCAAGCGCTGGAATTGCAGGTTCCGGGGAGATCGGCAGAACCCGATTCGCCTTTGGAAGCAGATGTTGCCGGGGCCATCCGTGAACTCGGTTACGAGGCCGTTCATCAGGTGGGGTGCGGAAGGTTCAGGATCGACCTTGGAGTAATCGACCCGGCAGAACCAGGACGGTTCATCCTGGGGGTGGAGTGCGACGGCGCCACGTACCATTCGGCATACACGGCCAGAGACCGTGACCGATTGCGCCAACAGGTGCTTGAACGCCTGGGGTGGAGAATACACCGGATATGGTCGCCGGATTGGGTTTCCCGGAGAGATGTGGAGACACTCCGTTTGCGTGAAGCCATCGAAAAATCCCGCGAATCGTTGGCAACTGAACCGCGAGGCCCTGACGAAAGCGCGACAGTGAATCTGGACCCCGCCCCAATCGTGGATGTCGAGATCCGGCCGCCGGCACCCGGCAATGATGACACACCGCCTTCTTGGTCTTCGCCGTACTTGGTGTGTTGCCCCCAAACCTCCCCACCCAGCGGTGCCGCCTTCCACGACCCGGCCGCTCTGCAGTCATTGGCCAGTATGGTGCGGGAGGTTGTCGAAGCCGAGGGCCCGGTACACATTGATATCGTGGCGGTGCGCGTGGCCAGAAGATGGAACCTGCAAAGGGTCGGAAATCGCATGACAAGTGCGCTCCAAGCGGCGGTTTCTGATCTGCGCCGCAGGGACCTGGTTCAAGTAGATAAGGATTTCCTATGGAAGAAGGGACCAATGACGTGCGCCGGTGTCCGGCAACCTGATCGGGACAACCCCGACAGTTTCAGAGCCATCAAGCATATTGCGGAACAAGAGCTTCAACTGGCCATCGAATGTCTTGTTCGTGATGCAATGAGCATTCCACAAGAGCAACTCACAGCTCAGGTGGCGAGGGTCTTTGGATTCGACAGGACGGGCGAGAGGATTCGCCACAAGATATCATTGATTATAGGCAGGATGGTGAGTGGTCGCAGGCTCGCAAGGAATGGCGGGCGCTTTTCTTTGGCCGGGTGATTTGGATTGGCCGAGGTCGGCTACAAGGAGGTTGGCGAGGGCCGCAGGTTTGTGGTGATTGTGGTCCCCAAGGTTGCCCGTTGGGGGGAGCGATGTCGTCATCCACGGCGATGACGATCGTGGGGCACCGCGAGATGCTGGGAGACCACCGCCCGGAGGGCCTGCCATACTTGGCGCTTTTTCACTGACGCTGACAACATGGACGGCCCGTCAACGCTCAGGAGCTTGGTCAGCAAAGGGAGGACCCACAGGCTGCGGGTTCCGCTGACCGCCGATTCGCCCTCCCTTAGCCGTCTCAGGCTGCGTTGAAGGACGTCCCAGAAGGCGCGGGCATCCGACCAGCAGGTTCCAATCTCGTCGCCGAGGCGGACGCGAGCCTCCAGACCGAAATCCGCCGCCTTTTGCCCCAGGGACGGCTCGCCCCCGGCAATCCGCTTGATCAGCCCTTCGGAAAAGAGCGCCCCTTCAGAGTGAATGGTGACGAAGCTCATCGGGCAGAGTTGACCTCAAAAAGCAATTCGCCCCGGCGGGCGGAATAACTTGCCCCGTCGCGTTGCGCGGGCACCCCGTGTGCTTTTTCATCGACACCGATCCCCCTTTTTGTACCGCCAGCATTGTACAACGAGGCCGTCACACTATCAACACGACCAGGAAGATCAAGAGCAAACCGCCTCCAGGCCGTTGGAAATACCTTCTTGAGGACTCGCCACAAGTATTCCTCGCCAAAATACGTGTATTTCATGTGGGAAAAAGTAGTATAATGGTAACTAATTGGAAGAAAAAGGGCGAACGCAACGGCGCTTCGTTACAGCACCAAACACGGCAGCGATGAATCTCAAGTCGCGTTGTGAGAACAGGCGGGACAAGGTAGACTGCACCGCGGGCCGATTGTGCGCTGGCAGGATCGCACTTGCCGGGGGGGTCTCTGTGCACAAGATAACTCTTGACTTCGACTACAGAAAAGCCACCCAGGCTTTAAACTATTTTGCGGTGAAAGAGGGTGGCCGTATCAACAAGATGAAGGCTCTCAAGCTCGTATATTTTGCGGACAGGTACCACCTGAGAAAATACGGGCGACCGGTGACGAACGACACCTATTTCGCCATGAGCTACGGGCCCGTTCCATCCGGGGTCAAGGACGTTGCGGAAGGAAGCGAGTTTCTCGGCGACACGGAGAAGGACTATGCTCGCATCTATTTGGACCGGGAGACCGGCAGCCTTGACCTTCGTTCTGCCAGTCCGGTCGACAAAGATGCACTGTCTGAGTCCGATGTGGAAGCCCTCGCGTTCGCTTGGGAACGGTTTGGTCACCTGGATCGGTTCGAGCTGGCTCGTCGCACTCACGAGTATCCTGAATGGACCAAACACCGCGCCGCGCTGTCACTGGTTTCGCGGATTCAGATGACTCTCACCGACTTCTTGGATGACCCGGCGACAAATGTTGAGAAGTGCTTCGAACTAACACCCCAGGATAGGGAGGCGCGGCTCGAACAGCTTGAAGAGATGGTCAAGATCAATGGTCTGTGGAGCTGAGTTTGGTCCGGATTCCTCCAGAGGTCCGGATCAAGGCATCAATCAGGCCCGGCTCCGTCTACTACTTCCACGAGGAGACATTCAGGTCTCAAGACCCCCATTACTTTATCGTGGTGAATGTGAACCCTGCGGATGATGCTGTCATCTTTCTGGTGTGCCCTTCATCGCAAACTGCAAAAGTGCTCCGGCGTCGACGCTCTTGTCCAGTCGAGACGTTGGTCCACATCTCACCTGCCCAATACCCTGACTTCAGGGTGGAGTCGGTGGTGGATTGCAATTACGTACTTGAGAAAAGCATTAACCAGTTGGTCGAGAAGCTGGCGCAGGGCAAACTCAAGGTCAAAACCGAAATCGATGTTTCTCTGGTCAGGCGGTTGCGGCGGGGCATCCTGTCCAGCCCGCTCATTGAAGGCCGTGTCAAGGCAGCCCTGGGGGAATAGCGCCAGGTCGCGGGGCTACACCTCGGTCCTTTGCTCCTTGATCTTCTCCCCCGTTTCGTAGTAGCGGCCCTGCACGGCAAGCTGCGCTTCCTGTTCGTTGCGCTCCGACCAGTAGCCCAGGGAGTAGCCATGCCAGGGGACCTTGAGCTTGAGCGGGGGCAGGCCTTCTTCCTGCCAAATTTGTTTCGCCCTCTCCATGAACTCCTGCCTGGGCAGGGATACCGGCGGGTAGTCCCATTTCCTGGTGGCGTTGATGAGGACCGAAGAGACGCCGTCGGGTTTGGGGTATCTCCGTTCCGGGTCGTCCATGGGGGCGGCGGAGGGGTCGATGTCGTGGGAGCGCCCGGTGACGATGCGGATGTCGCTGTGGGGCTGCATCCTGAAGCTGAGCGCCCAGTTAACCGAGTCGGGGTCGCGGGGGTCGATGTCCTCGTCCACGGCAATGACGATCTTGCGCCACCAGGGATGCCGGGAGACCACCGCGTGGAGGGCCTGCCATACCTGCGAGGGGTGGCTCTTCTTCATTTTGATGACGCAGTACTGCTCGCTGCCGCCGCTTTCGTGAAAGGCCACGTCCAGGACGCCGGCGATAGCGCAATCGTTTTTCAAGAACTTGTAGAAAGTTGCCTCCATGGCGACACCGCGCAGCTTGCTGCTCTCGCTCGGCGGGAACTGGCTGAGAAACTGGTTGTAGACGGCCGTCTTGCAATGGGTGATGCCGGTGACGTTGAAATACATGGACAGGGTTTCTTTTCCCACGTAACCGGTGAATTCGCCGAAGGGCGCCTCCCGCTCCATGGAGTCGGTAGGTACCTGGCCTTCTATTATGATGTGCGCCGAAGCCGGCACTTCCAGGTCGACGGTCTTGCATTTGACCAGCGCAATGGGCTCGCCGGCTATGCCGCCGGCGACCTCGTATTCGTCAGCCCCGTAGGGTAGTTTGGCGGTGGCGGCGAAGCCTATGTTGGGCGGGCCCCCGATGACGATGGCGGCCTGCAAGGGTATGCCCCGGGCTTTGCACAGCTCCCAGTGGGTCCTCAGGTGCTGGGGCTCTTCGCAGTAGACCCCGGTCCTGAGGGGACTCTTGACCATGGCCCTGTAGTTGCCCATGTTGCGGATCCCGGTTTCGGGGTCTCTGGTGACCCAGTTGGCCGAGGACAGGTACGGGGCGTTATCGATCCCGGGCGTGGAGATGGGGACAGGGAACTCATCCAGGCCGCCATGCTCCAGAAGGCCGTCCCCGGCATGTATTTCCTCCTGGGCCGGGCCGCCGGCCGCCATCACGGGTTTGATGGGGTTGAGCTGGGCATGGCTCCATTTCTCCATTATCTCGTCCGTCCGGCACATCATCCCGATGGCGTAAATCTCTCTGGAGGCGGCGTGGCAGGCTACGACGACGGGGATGTGGTACTCCCTGCCCCGGGAGTCGAAGATGTTCTCGAACAGGAATGCCTTCCGCTGCTCCTCGGGGAGGCCCCGGAACTGCAGCCTGACCAGGGGCATGAGCTCGGTGTCCTTGTTTACCGGCCTCTTTATTCTGACCAGCTTGCCGCGGTCCTCCAGTCCCTTGATGTGTTCCACGATGTCTTTGTAGTAGCCCATTGTTTCCTCCTGGGAAGCGCTGTCACCCTGAGCCTGTCGAAGGGTCTTTCGACGCCGCCCCTCTGAAAGAAGGTGTCCTGAGCGGAGCGAAGGATTCTTCGACTCAGACTTGCTTGCGCTCGTCTTCGCTCAGCGCTGTCACCCTGAGCCTGTCGAAGGGTCTTTCGAGTCGCCCCTCCGAAAGAACGTGTCCTGAGTGGAGCGAAGGATTCTTCGACTCAGACTTGCTTGCGCTCGTCTTCGCTCAGCGCTGTCACCCTGAGCCTGTCGAAGGGTCTTTCGACGCCGCCCCTCTGAAGGAAGG
>JACQUA010000298.1 GCA_016210565.1 Chloroflexota bacterium | reverse complement strand
AGTCTTGCCTCTACTAACGATCGGCAGATCGCACTGCCTGGCTTCTAAACTGTGGTGAACGCTTACGAATGTAACAGTCGACACAAAGGGCGTCAATGTCCCTGCAGACAGATTTACGTTCTGTCGTTAGTCCGTGGAGACAACTGGAGGAGACTTCACAACACTAAAGAATTAAATCGTGGAGCCGAAGCGCCAGTTGGAGGTTCATAAGGTCCTCGGCGCTGTGCAAGCTAACTCCGCACAGTTCTTCGACCTTTTGAAGTCGATACTTTACAGTGTTGGGGTGGAGGAATAGATCACGGGCCGTGTTATCTGCGGGGGGCGGAATTATTTCCGGACGAGGGGCGCGTTATTGGCGTGATTATCTGCGGAGAGCTTGTGAGCACCACCCGGCGCATGATCAGCCTCTGGGATTGTGGGCCTTACCGTTACGTCTGAGGTGATGGGGGTAGTGGGGGGTGGATGCTCATCTTGGATCGTTGAGATGGGTCCGATGGCGTATGCCGTCGTTTGATGCAATGACTTGGCGCTAGAAGCCAACAGCCCACCGGTGTTAGCATGAGGGCCACTTTTCGAGAAAGGAGAAGGGCCCGATGCGAGCACTGTTTTCCCCCAGAATCTCGCCCCGAGCCCTGTCACCAACGTGGTCATTGTCGCAGACTTCGGCTCCGATGTCCAGACCTACTGTAGCGAGTTTCCCAAGCTGATCTTCTCCAAACCCAAAACTTGCCCAAACTGTGCTGCCGCCCGTAAGCTCATCGGTCACGGCAGCTATGCGCGCCACGTGTGTGATCACCAGCAGGTCTTCTCTATCCGCGTTAAGCGCCTGTTCTGCACCACTTGTCGACGCACGATCTCTCTTCTGCCGTCTTTCTGCCTCTCTTACCGGCACTACCTCACCCTGGTGATCCAGAGCGTGCTTTCCTTGCGCATCCAGCACAATTCGTCGTGGAATACCATCCGACAGGGATTCTTACCCTCCGACTTGCCCGCCTTAAGCACGTGCCGAGAATGGATGTCCGCTTTCAGCCAAGCCAGTGGTAAGTATTTACAGGAGCTCTTGCAGCAAATGTCCGCCTGGCAATTGGCCCCGGGCAAGCTGGAACTACTCATCGCTGAACTCTCGGTTTTTTCCTCGCAAGCTCAACAGTTGGTGGCCGCCGTGCCTCATCTGGTGGTCTGGCTGCGCGATAGCGGCCTGAATTTGCCGAACGGGTCCGCAAAGTGGTTGCGCACCCTCTGGCAATGGGGTCACGGAGCCAAGCTCGGCAGGTTGGTGTAGCACCAACACACTTCCGGCAATACCCAAGCCTCCTCCTGGGCTGTAGCATCTACTCTAAGCCTGGGGCTCGGTCCCAGAGCCACAAATCAGCACAGGAGGAAGACCTTGAAAGAGAATCAGCGCGGTCCACTACCACCCGAGGAGGAGAAAAGAACCCAGATAGCCCTCTTCCGCTACGGGCTCATTGCCCCACTGCTGCACCGTCCCCTTGAACGAGGCGAGATCACCGCTCACCTCAAAGCCTGCGCCGCCAAGACCCACCAGATACCCTACTCCAAGCGAACCACCGTCGATGCCGATACGGTTTGGGAGTACCTGGCCCTCTACCGCAAGGGCGGTTTCGAGGCCCTCAAGCCCCAGCTCAGGAGCGATGCGGGCAAACCCCGACGAATTCCCGAACAGATCGTGCAGAAGGCCATCGCCCTGCGCGAAGAGGTGCCTGGCCGCAGCGCCGCCACCATCATCGAAATCCTGCGTCGTGACCCCCAGGTGCCCTCGGATCTGCGGCTCAACCCGCGCACCCTCAGAGGCATCCTGCACAAGCGAGGCAAGTCCCGCGAAGCTCTGGCCGGCCAATCCAAGGCGTTCCGTCGCTTCGAGCGGGAACACGCCAACTCTCTGTGGCAGGGCGATATGCTCTACGGGCCTTACCTGCCCGATGTCGAGAGACCCGGCAAGTACCGGCGCACGGCCCTGTTCTGTTTCATCGACGATTACTCCCGGCTCATCCCCTACGGAGAATTCTTCTTTGAGGAGAGCTTGCCCAGACTGGAACGTGTCCTCAAAGTGGCCATCCTGCGCCGGGGCATCCCCCACGGTATCTACGTGGACAACGGCAAGGTCTACGTCTCCACTCAGCTGGCGGCAGTCTGTGCCACCCTGGGCATCCGCCAGATTCACTCCACCCCCTACACGCCCAACACTCGGGGCAAGATCGAGCGCTTCTTCGGAACACTACGCGGTCAGTTTCTGCCGGAGGTCGAGGCGGCTAAGATCGCCACCCTGGAGGAACTCAACTCCTCGTTTCAAGCCTGGGTCGAGATGGTCTACCACCGGGGCGTGCATTCCGAGACGCAGCAGACACCCCTGGAGCGTTTCCAAGGCAGCATT
>JACQUA010000311.1 GCA_016210565.1 Chloroflexota bacterium | reverse complement strand
GCCCCGCTGGAACTGGCGGCGTACGGCCGTCTGGCTGGCGACGGCTTCATTGCCGGTAAAGGCCTGGATGGAATCGAAGTACTGGTAAAGCTCATGAGACTCCCTGGCGGAGCCGTCCAGGCGGAGGAATATCCGCGCCAGTTTCACCGGCGCCTGGGCCCCCGGCGAAGAAGCCGTGGCGTAGACCGTGGTTTTCCCTTCCGGGTTATTTATCTCCGCGGTTGGGGGCGGGTAATCAAAAGGGCTGCCCTCGATTCCGTTTCCGTAGGCGCCGAGCACGACGATGGCCGGGTGCGTGGGGGAGGCCGGCGGATAGGTCAATTCTGTGCGGTAGTACTTAACGCCGCCCGGCACGCTGGCCGACTGGTTCTCTGAAGATGGCACCCTGGGTTCGGTGACGTCATCGATGACCACGGATCTCACCGGCGGGCTGCCGATGGTCCCCGGGATCCAGACCTCCTGCTGCAGGCTGGTGGCCGCATAGTACCGGCTCCCTTTCCACCAGGCCAGACCGAGATTGTTTGTGTTTTCCAGCGCCTCATTGGATGACGACTTCTTGATCTTGATCTTGTAGCTGGCTTCGGCAGGCCCGGCAGGGTCGTAGAAGTCGATCACCCGCACGCTGTCGTTCAATGAAACAGAGGAGGAGACGGGATTGGCTTCGTCGGGCAGCCGGTAGAGGAACAGATCAAGGTGGGTGCGCAGGAAGTTATCCCAGCTATAGACGGGGCCGACCGCCGAGTCCCAGGCCGTGGCCACCCTCAGCCGCTCCTCCTTTTTGAGCACGATATTCGGGGATGACTTGTACCAGCCGTCGGCGTCAAAATCGGTCGTGAGATTGATGGCGGCAAACTCCCGCCACGGGCTGGCCGGGTCTTTGACAACGTTGTAGGCCTCGGCCAGGCTTATCGCCCCGGCCCCGTCCCGGTTGGTGCCGCCCGGGTCCTCAACCAGGGCCGGGTCCCCTTGTATGTTATGTATCGCGCTGGCCATCAGTATCGCCTTGACGGCTTCCGGCTTTTCGATGAGGACCGGGGTTTTCTGGAACAGCATGGCCACGCCCGCGGTCACCTGCGGCGCCGCAAAGCTGGTCCCGCCGGTGATGTACAGGGCCTCGTCCGGCAGGTCGCCTACTATGTAGCTCGCATTCAAATCCTCAGGGTCGCCCTTTATGGTGGTGGTTATTATAGTGCTGCCCGGCGCCGCCAGCTCTGGCTTTTCGTTCCGCTTGTCGGAGGAGTTCTGCCAACTCGAAAAAGAGGACATCGTGTCCCCTCTCCAGGGGACGGTGCTCTTGTCATCGAAGCTGCCCACCGTGATGACGTTGTACCCCTTGCCCGGGGAACGGACCACCCAGTCCCCCTCGTTGCCGGCTATCGCAACGTTGGCGATTCTGCCATACCTCGTGAGCCAGTCGAACGTTCTTTCCATCTGCCCGAACCCGTCGCTCCATTCCCCCCAGCTATGGTTTATTACCAGGGCGCCGGCGCCGACGAGCAGGTCGCTGGCGGGGCCGTAGCCATTCCCGTTGAATCCCGCGCTCAGGATGGTGCTCTTGTAGGCCGGGCCCCGGTACTTCGGGTGGCTGCTGGCCGCCGCCCCGGCCACCTTGGTGGGGTGCGTGGACGATTTGTCCGGCGGTCCCACCACACTCCCCCTCAAGTACGGGTTGTCGAAGTCAACAGTGAAGCCCCAGGTTTCCAGGATTCCTACGGAAACCCCCTCCCCGGTGATGGGCCTGCCAGAACCGTCCCTGCCCCACCCCCAGGCCGAGGGCGCGCCTGTGCTCGGGGTCGCGGTATCCAGCCCCGGACGGGGATCGGAGGGGCCGTCGATGTGCAGGACATCGTTTCTTTGCTGCAACTCAAGGATAATCTTTTTCGGGAGGACGGCGATGACCGTCGGAAGAAAAGAGCCCGGGCGGGCGGGATAACCCCGGTCTGCCAGGTATTCGATCAGGGGCGCGGTCGCTTTGGCAATATCCGCCCGCTGCTCTCTGAAGAAATCGGGACGCACGACCTTAAGGTAGAAGTCCAGCGGCGTATCTTTGGTGGTGTTCCCTCCGGAGGTCATGTGGGCTTCCGGATACCTGGCGGCTATCATGGCCCATATTTCCTCGGGCGACCGGTTCCCCACGACGGAAATGATGACATCTACAGTCTCGTCCGGCCCCTTGTTCTGTAGCAGGTCTCCGAGCCTCGGGTCGAGCTTGCCGTATTTCGCCGTGACGGCGGCCTGCTCCAGGTCCCGGAACTTGCTGATGGCCGGCTCTTCCAGTGTATTTCCGTCCTGGTCCACGCCCACCACGAAGGTCCTGGCATTGCCCCTGGCCCAGAGGACTATCCCCCAGGCCACCGCCTTATTGATAAGGGGGAAAACATCCCGGTTAAAGGACGCGATGCTTAACTGGTCCAGCGGCACAGCGTGCTTTTCCGAGACGTATTTCAAAGCGATCTTTTCCCATTCCCCGCGGGAAATAGTGGGCGGGCCGGGGGGTGTGGGCGCCGGAAGGACCGGCGTCACCCCGGGGGGCAGCGTCGCCGCCGGACTCGGGCCTCCGGATACTGTGGGCAGGGATATAGCCGGCACGGGTGACGGGGAAGGAGAGACGGCCACAGCCGCGGACGGCAGCGGTGTCTCCGCCGGGGCGACGGTCGCAGGAGGCGTGACCAGGGGGCTGCGTGGCTGCGCGGTCACGGTCGCCGGGGACACGGGAGCGGCTGGCATCGCCGCCTGCTGGCAGGCGGCGATGGCGGCGGCGATGATCAGTACCACAGAAACCAACCCCAGGAAAAGTTCCTTCCTCATTTGCTCTCCTCCTTTGGTCCCAGAACCTGTTTCTCCGGATGACAGCGGGGGGGGGCGGCGGGCCAATGGGCGAGGCAAGCGCCCCGGTCCTGCGGCTGTCTATGACGCCCGGAATCCCGCGAGGATGGTGTTGCCGGGACGGGAAACCGGCAGTTGGAATGGCATCTGGTCTTGCAGCGCGCCTTCAGGCGCTGCCGAACTTGTTGAACCATTGTACCCCCCCCCCAACGGCGAATGTCAATACCGACCCTGTCGGGAGACCCAAGCGAATGGGACCAATGCTGGAAAGGTTCTGGGACCTGCAATCCATGGGAAGCCTGTAGCGACACCCCTTGTCCCGACGCGTCGGGACTGTCGCAAAGCGGAGCGAGTGTCGAATCATCGCCGGTCGCCAGTTACCGTCTCAGTGTCCTTCGTGTTTCTGTGTTTTGAGTGTGAAACCCACTTTGTCCTTTACGGGGCGATGCGGCTTTTATTATTGCGTTCGTGTTATCCCATTCTACGCATGTGCTATCTGACGGCTTCGCTTTTCCCCGCCCCCGCAGGCTAAAGACCTGCGGCTACAGCCCCGCCCGCAGGCTAGAGATCTGCGACGACGCTCCGCCCGGCAAGGCTAAAGCCATGGGCTACGCGCCCCGCGCGGAGAACCGGCGGCGGGGCGGGGCAGGGACTTCGGTCATCCTCTTAACAACCTCGGGAGCGTTGACATAATACACAGAGGGGCACAGGGCCTTGCGGGAAAGGAGAAACGAAGGAGACCTGCGGCTCAACAGTTTCGATATTTCCGCGGTCGGGTCGTTTGTGTCGCCGAACAGGAGGGCGTTGCCGGGGCAGCTCATGACGCAGGCCGGGCTTGGTCTCTTCTCCAAACTGGGCAGGCAGAAGTCGCACTTTCCCACCAGGTTTCTTGCCCGGTCCAGGCTCAGGGCCTGGTAAGGACAGGCGGGAACACAGACCCCACAACCGTTGCACTTTTGCTCGTTTACCGCGATTATCCCGTCATCCCTCCGGTACAGGGCGCCTTCAACCGGGCAGGCCGCCAGGCACGGGGCGTTCTCACAGTGCATGCATAGCACGGGGACGAAATGCAACTCGACCTGCGGGAAGGCGCCGATGGGGCCAATTTTGCTTATCCGCATCCAGTGCGTCCCTGGGGGAAGACGGTGCTCGTGTTTGCAGGCCAGGACGCATGCGTAACACCCGAAGCACCGGGACAGGTCTACTGCCATCGCGTAGCGCTTTGATTTCTTCGTTTTTTCAACCATATTGTCTTCTCCTGCCGAGGCAAGGACCGGCACGGTTCACTGTCACCCTGTCCCGACACGTCGGGACTCTGGGAACGGAGCATGCTCCGTTTCGGAAAGCCGGAGCCCCGAGCGAAGCGAAGGGGCAGGCGAAGGGTCTTTCGCCTCGCGCCCCACCCCGAAAGAACTTGTCCTGAGCGAAGCGAAGGATTCTTCGACTTCGCTCAAAAAATGTCACCCTGAGCGCAGTCGAAGGGTCCTTCGCCTCGCGCCCCACCCCAGAAGAACTTGTCCTGAGCGAAGCGAAGGATTCTTCGACTTCGCTCAAAAAATGTCACCCTGAGCGCAGTCGAAGGGTCTATCGCCTCGCGCCCGACCCCGAAAGAACTTGTCCTGAGCGAAGCGAAGGGTTCTTCGACTTCGCTCAGAATGACAAAGATTCTTCGACTCCGCCCAGAATGACAAGGATTCTTCGACTTCGCTCAGAATGACAAGGATTCTTCGACTCCGCTCAGAATGACAAAGATACTTCGACTACGCTCAGAATGACAAAGATTCTTCGACTTAGCACAGAATGACAAAGAATCTTCGACTTCGCTCTCGATG
>JACQUA010000329.1 GCA_016210565.1 Chloroflexota bacterium | reverse complement strand
GGATAAGGCACTCCAGTACCGCAGGCCACCGTGCCTGCGAATGCCGGATAAGGCACGCCAGTACCGCAGGCCACCGTGCCTGCGAATGCCGGATAAGGCACGCCGGTACCGCAGGCCACCGTGCCTGCGAATGCCGGATAGCTGCCAGAGTCCCAAATAGGTAGAGCGGTGCCTGATTGTAGAATTCCACGAAAAGATTCTTCGCTTCGCTCAGAATGACATTCTACCCAGGAGCAAACACAATGCCAAAGATCGCCACAATACTGATAATCAGCCTCATCACTTTATCCCTCATCCTGCCGGCCTGCGGCAGCCGGCCGGAGCCGGCGGCGACCCCCACGGCCCCGCCCACCGTCGCCGGCAAGCCCGTGCAGTCCACCCGCCCGGCCTGGGAACAGGAGTGGGAGACCACCCTCGCCGCTGCCCAAAAAGAAGGCGAGCTCAACTTCTACACCACCTACGGCGCCGACTGGCGCATGGCCATGACGGAAGCCATGAAAAGGAAATACGGCATCGCCTTCAACGTCCTATCGGGAAGGTCGGATGAGCTGATGGAACGCATCTGGAGGGAGCAGCGGAGCAAGATATACGTGGCCGATGCCACCCAGGCCATCAGCGGCAAGCGCTACTTTGTGGAATACCAGCAGCTCGGGACTATTTTCCAGAATATGGAAAAAGCCCTCATTCTGCCCGAGGCACTCGACCCCAAGGCCTGGGTCTCCAACGGCATCCCCTGGGTTGACCAGGAGTCCAAGAACCTCTTGTTCTGGCGCGACTATCTCTCGGTGCCGGTCATCGTCAACTCCGAACAGGTGGGACCCCAGGAGCTAAGGGTGTGGGACGACCTGCTGAATCCCAAATGGAAGGGGAAAATAATACTCAGCGACCCCACCATCGGCGGCGCCGCCAGCACGGTCATGAGCATGCTGGCCTGGGGCATCAAGGACTGGGACTGGATCGGTCGCCTGCTCAAGCAGGAGCCTGACATACAGCGGGATTACCGCCTCATGACCGAATGGATCGCCAGGGGCAAGTTCGCCATCATGATCGGCCCGAGCAAGGAAGAGGCCCAGAGATTCATGAACGCCGGCGCTCCCATGAGGTATGTCAATTTCGAGGATGGGGTCATCACCACTTTCGGCGCCGGGACGGTAGCCATGCTCAACGGCGGTCCTCACCCCAATGCGACCAGGGTGTTCGTCAATTTCCTCATGACCAAAGAGGGACAGGAAATAACGGCCAGGGTCGGCGGCTACCCCAGCGCCAGAGTTGATGTGCCCACCGATTTCTTTGAACCCGAAGTGCTGCGGCGCCCCGGTCAGAAAGCCTACTCCACCGAAGCCAGGGACTACCTGCAAAAATTCGACGACATCAGCGCCCGGCTGAAAACGATGATCGACCCCCTCATGAGGAGATAGGTGAACCGGTACCACAGGCCTCCGTGCCTGTGACGGGATTCACCGCAAAGGACGCAGAGAGACGGAAAGGCCGGAGCACAGAATGAGCCAGCATCCTTTGCGAGCCTCGGCGTCCTCTGTGGTGAAAGTCCTTACTCGTCATTTTTCATTTCGTTGCCAGCTCGTCCGGCTGAGGAGACATAAGACATGCGACCAACGGAATACCTTGCTGATTGGATCGTCAACACCAGATACGAAGACATCCCCGCGAAGGCGAAGCAGGTGGCCCAGGAGACCGCCTTCGACTGCCTGGGCGTGATGCTGGCCGGTTCGGCCCAGCCCCTCGGCAACATCATCGCCGGCTACGTCCAGGAACAGGGCGGCAAGGCCGAAGCGACGGTCGTGGCCACAGGGCGGCGTCTCCCCGCCGGCAGCGCCGCCTTTGTCAACGGGACCTTCGGCCATGCCCTGGACTACGACGATTCGAGCGCGTTTTCCCATTCGGCCTCGATCCTGCTGGGCACGTTGCTGGCGCTGGGCGAGAAGACCGGCGCTTCCGGACGGGACGTTGTGGAGGCCTACATCATCGGCCACGAGGCCGGGGAGGCGGTAACCCCCCGGGGGAAGGTGGAAGGGTATCCCTTTCACAAGATGCCGGTATCCGGCAGGCTCGGCGCTGCCGCCGCCTGCGCCCGGCTGCTCAAGCTGGACGTAAAGAAGGTCCAGATGGCGATGGGTATCGCCGGCTCCATGGCCTCGGGAGTAAACCACAACCACGGCACCATGTCCAAGCCGCTCCACGCGGGCCTGGCGGCCCGCGACGGGATAATCGCGGCGGAGCTGGCGGCGCGGGGCTGGACGGCGGGGGAAAGCATCCTGGAGCACCCCAGCGGGTTTCTCGAGGCCTTTTACGGGGTCGGCGAGGAAGCGACGGAGCTGGTCCAGCAGCTCGGCAACCCCTTCCGCATCCAGGACATCGTCAGGATCAAGAAGTACCCCTGCGGCTTCGCCAATCACTACACTATCGACGCCATGCTGGAACTGATGAAGGAGCACCATTTCGACTACCGCGACGTCGCAGAAGTCGAAGTGCAGCAGGGCTACTACTCCCATTACATCGACCCCATCTACGAAAGGCCTCGCACCGGGCTTAGCGGCAAGTTCAGCATGAGGTACAATGCCGCGGCCGCCCTGGCGCTGGGCAAGGTAGACATCGACACGTTCAACGAAAAGACCATCAACGACCCGCGCATACTGGAAACCATGGACAAAGTCCGCATCCGGGTGTTATCGAAATGGGAGGTTGCCCAGGCGAACGTGGAGCGCCGCTGGCCCGGCGGCGGGTCCACCGGTAGCACCGGCAAGCCGGTCACGGTGCGCCTCAAGGACGGCCGGGTGCTGAGCAAGGTCATCCCTCCCGATCGCGTCCTGGGCGGCCAGAAGAACCCGTGGGGCTTCGAAAACATCCGCGCCAAGTTCGAGACCAACGCCCGGCTGGCCCTGCCCGAAGCGAAAGTCCAGGAGGCGGTGCGGGTTTGGTCCCGGCTGGAACAGATACCGGACATCCGCGAGGCCATTCACTGCGTGGTGGCCTGAGCTTTTTCCCCCTTTGAAAAAGGGGGATCAAGGGGGATTCGAGAAGCCGGCAGGGTGGGTTAAGCGCAGAGGTGGTGCGGGGAGTCGGGGTGGCTGTGCGAACCCACCGTGATCACAGAAGTAGAACAAAGCTATGAACGGCAACCCGGCGGAATGGTGGGTTCGCGCCCGGATGCGGCATCGGGACGCTTAACCCACCCTACGCCTGGATTCTGGCGTCACATATGTCCCAGCAGATAGAAAGCGTGACCATGAGACCAACCGAATACGTGGCCCACTGGATTTGTAACACCGGGTACGCTGACATCCCCGAAAAGGCGAAACAGGTCGCCCAGGAAACCGCCTTCGATTGCCTCGGAGTCATGCTGGCGGGTTCGGCGCAGCCCCACGGGAAGATCATCATCGAATACATTCAGGGGTTTGGCGGGAAGCCTGAGGCCACGGTGATTCCCACCGGCCAGCGGCTTCCGGCCCCCGCGGCTGCCCTGGTCAACGGGACCCTGGCCCATGCCCTGGACTACGACGACCGCAGCGGCTTTGCCCATTCGGCTTCGATCCTGTTGTCCACCCTGCTGGCCCTGGGGGAGAAGACGGGCGCTTCGGGGCGGGACGTGGTGGAGGCCTACGTCGTCGGCCATGAGGTCGGGGACGGTCTCAGGCCGAGAAAGAGCAAGATCGACGAAAGCGCCTTCCACCGCATGGGCGTGTCCGGGCGGATCGGCGCGACCGCCGCCTGCGCCAGGTTGCTCAAGCTGGACCAAAAGCAAGTCCAGATGGCCCTGGGCATCGCCGGCTCCATGGCCTCGGGCGTGAACCACAATCACGGCACCATGACCAAGCCGCTCCATGCCGGACTGGCGGCGCGTGATGGCGTCATGGCCGTCGAGTTGGCCGCCCGCGGCTGGACGGCCGGCGAAAGCATCCTGGAGCACCCGAGCGGCTTTCTGGAGGCCTTCTACGGCAGCGGGGAGGACGCGGCGTCCCTGGCGGAACGTCTGGGCAAACCCTTCCGCATCCAGGACATGGTGATGATCAAGAAGTATCCGTGCGGCGGGTCGAACCATTTCACCATTGACGCGCTGCTGGAGCTGATGAAAGAACACCGTTTCGACTACCGGGACGTCGAAGAGGCGGAGGTGCAGCAGGCCTACTATTCCCATTATATAGACCCCATTTACGAATGGCCCCGGACCGGCATCGACGGCAAGTTCAGCATGAGGTACAATGCCGCCGCGGCCCTGGTGCTGGGTAAGGTGGACATAGACACCTTCACCGAAAAGACCGTCAGGGATCCGCGCATAGTGGAGACCATGCACCGGGTACGCATTCGGGTGCTCTCCAAATGGGAGATCAGCGAGGCCAATGTGCAACGCCGCTGGCCGGGCGGGAGTTCCACCGGCAGCACGGGCAAGCCCGTCACGGTGCGCCTCAAGGACGGCCGGGTGCTGAGCAAGGCGATTCCGCCCGACGGCATCCTGGGCAGTCAGAAGAACCCCTGGGGCTTCGAAAACATCCGGGCCAAATTCGAGACCAACGCCCGGCTGGCCCTTCCCGAAGCCAAGGTCCAGGAGGCGGTGCGGGTCTGGTCCCGGCTGGAACAGATACCGGACATCCGCGAAGCCATCCGCTGCGTGGTGGCCTGACCCGCCCCGGTGCGACAGGCCTCCGTGCCTGTCGGCGTAGAAGAACCAAGAATCGAAAGCCAAAGATCAATCCCAAACCAATCAAGGATGAAGATGTCATTCTGAGCGAAGACGAGCGCAAGCGAGTCGCAGTCGAAGAATCCTTCGGACAAAAGGCCCTTCGACTTCGCTCAGGGTGACACTTTCTGAGCACATGCGACAAACGGAGAATCCAGAAGTCAGAATTCAGAAGGCCACACCCCGTGTGCCTCCCGGATTCTGGCTCCTGGATTCTGAATTCACCCCGTCCGGTAAGGAGAAAACGAAATGAAAAGAAGTCTACCTGGAATGATCAGCCTTGCCCTGGCTTTGCTCTTCACGGCCCTGGCCTGCGCTCCGGGGCGGGAATCCGCCGCGCCGCCCGCGGCGGCCCCCGGGACCGCCGAACGGCCCGGGGCGACCAAGCCGGCGTGGGAGCAGGAGTGGGACCGCGTGCTCGCCGCGGGCAAGCAGGAGGGCCGGGTCAGTATGTACACCACTCAGGGGGCGGAGTTCCGGACCGCCGTGGCCGCGGTCATGGCCAAGAAATATTCCATCGAACTCGAGTCGTTGACCGGCCGGACTGACGAGATCAGCGAACGCGTCATGAGGGAGCAGCGGAGCAAGGTCTACAACGCCGACGTGTTGATCGCCATCTCGACCTCGAATTTTGACCTGTACAAGCGCGAAGCGCTGCTCCAGCCCCTGGAGCAAGCGCTCATCCTGCCCGACGTCGCCGACCCCAAAACGTGGTACCGCAATCAGCTTACCTGGCTGGACGTCGAACCGGGAGAAAAGACCGTGCTGGGGTACCGCGAGAGCGTGGCCCCGCCCATGGTCATCAATACCCAGTTGGTCAAGCCGGGGGAACTGAAGTCCTGGGACGACCTGCTGAACCCCAAATGGAAAGGCAAGATACTCCTGCAAGACCCCACCGGCGGCGGCGGCGGCCAGTTGCAGATGATAATGCTGGTCTATGGCATCAAGAACTGGGATTTCGTCAAGGCGCTGGTGAAACAGGAGCCCGAGCTGCACCGGGACAACCGTTTGATGGCCGAATGGGTGGCCAGGGGGAAGTTCCCCATCGTCATCGGGCCGCAGAAGGCCGAGGTCTTCCAGTTCATGAAGGCGGGCGCCCCGCTGGAGTACCTCACCCCGTCAGAAGGCACCTATTCGTCGGTCGGCGCCGGGACGGTGGCGCTGGTCAAGAACTCCCAGCATCCCAACGCCGCCAGGGTGCTCATCAACTTCCTTCTCACCAAAGAGGGACAGACCATTGCCGCCGAGACCAGCGGCAACCAGAGCCTCAGGCTGGACGTGCCGGTAGACAGTCTCGACACGGACACCGTGCGCCAGCCGGGAATCAAGTACATCTCCAACACTGACAAAGGCTTCCGGGAAAAAGAAAGCGAGATCAAGGCCGAAGTGGTGAGAATATTCCAGGCGTACTTGAAGGGAAAGGGGTAGCAAGCGCCTTTCTGTGGAATGTTAACAGATTCCTTGTCCACGCGGAAACCTGAATCTTGGGTCGGGCAGATCAGGCGATACTTCGAGCCACTCCCGGCCGTTACGTGAGGGGTAATTGGCATGGAGCCTCAGGAGTTTAAGCGTCAACAGGACGAGTTAGGCAAGATAATCAGCAATGGCACTGCCTATTTCTCCGCATGGCGTGGCTTGATGGTCGAGGATGAAGATTCGGCTCATGCCCTGAATGACTACCGGAACTTTTTCCTACCTGCGCGGGATGCATTGTTAAAGATGACGCTCATGCAGTTTGCTAAGGTTTTTGACAGACACCCTAAAACGGTAAGTTTGAGCAACCTGGCTCGCGCCGCCAAGAAGAATAGGGAAACGCTGCTCCCCCACGCTACGGATAACGATTTACGAGATATCGAGCAGAAGGTTGACGCTGCCGGCGAATTGCTGAAGCGGCTGAAGCGCTACCGGGACCAGCGTCTGGCTCATCACGATGCCGTTCTTGCGGGAGATATGCGGCTAAGGTACGGGGAGGTGAGAAAACTCATAGAAGAGACCAAGTCCATCTACAACTTGTTGAGCCATGGCCATGAGCAGGCAAGAACCATGTTTGAGTGGCTTGCTCGTGACGCACAGGAAGATAGTTCCGGAGTGGTGCGGGTTATGCGCGAAGAGAGGCATAGGACCACCCGAAGGACCAAGAAGATATATCCGGCAACAAGGTAGGCTGGCACGCTAGGCGAGTAGAGTGACTCTGAGAATCTGCCGGCTTTCGGAATCCTCCTCCATCGACTCCCAGCTTTCAGGCTCTTCGAGGGCCAAGGGCGACAAACAGCATAAACCCACCAAAGCCAATCAGGACAAGTGCTGCCAGGTCAGAGGACACCAACAGGATGAGCATCCCGGTCGCGACCATGATGCAGCCCGTGATAAGCACAAACCGTTTTTCCGCCCTGCTCAGGGACGCCGGACTGGTTTTGTGGACCGGTTCAACTATCCTGGAGGCCCTGGCAACATCGGAGGCTCTCACCTGGAGTTCGACGTACCCGGAACCCATGCCCGTGTCATGAGCGACAGCAGATGGGATACCCTCAGACTCCAGCTTCGTCTTCCACAGGTGCGCTTCCTCGGTCTGGCTGAACCTGCAGATGGTTCTCAGTTCATTTCCTGTCAAAAGACTGCTCCTTCACCCTGCCGGTCGCGGGAACTGTCCCGCTATACTGGAAGCGGAAGAAATTCTACGCGGTTGGCGAGGTCTCCGGCGATCCCCACCCTTAGTAGAGCGGGGCAGGCTGATGCAGTTCGCAGTTGTCAGCGTTCCGGCTCTCACAGGCACGGTGGCCTGCGGTACCGGGGCAACCAGCATTGGACCAGTGCCTTTGATTTCAATTTCGCGACCAGAGGCCAATGCTGTCGGCCTGTTCGCCACCCCCGCCTCGTATTCTGCCGCGAAAACCCAGAGCTTGCGAGGACATTATGGCATGAAGGCAGAAAACAGTTGGCGAAGTTCACGCATCTTGTGGCATAATAACGTAACTCGCACGATGTTACGTAACGAGGAGAGTGTAGCAGGGAGATTGCTTCGTCCCGATTCGTCGCCCCGGCGAATCGGGACTCGCAATGACAGGACATATATCTATCGGAGGGAGTCAAATGCACAGGGTCATGAATATCGCGATATTCGCTATTATTGTCCTGGCGGTGATCCTCCAGGCCTGCGCGCCGCGGGCGGAGGTCGCCGCCACGCCGGCGTCCCCGGCAAGGGAAACCGCGCCCGCACCTGCGACCAAGGCTGGCTGGGAAAAGGACTGGGAGGACACGCTGGCCGCCGCCCGGAAGGAAGGCGAGGTCACGGTCTACACCACCTACTCGGCCGATTGGCGCGTGGCTATGAACGAGGCCATTTCCAGAAAGTACGGGCTGTCGTTTGCCGTATTGACCGGCAGGTCGGACGACCTGATGGAGCGGATATGGAGGGAACAGCGGAGCCGGCTTTACCAGGCCGACGCCCTTCAGTTGATCAGCGGCAAGCGGTACTCCCTGGAAGCCCAGCAGCTCTCCGAAATCCTGCAACCCCTGGAAAAAGTCCTCGTTTTGCCGGAGGTCACGGACCCGAAGGCCTGGGTAGGGGGCAAACTGCCGTGGGTCGATCCCGACGTGAAGGACCTTTTCTACTGGCGGGACTATCTCTCGGTACCGGCCATCGCCAACACGGAACTGGTGGGCCCGCAGGAGCTGAAGTCCTGGGACGACCTGCTGAACCCGAAGTGGAAGGGGAAGATAACCCTGAGCGACCCCACCATCGGCGGCGCCGCCAACACCGTCATGACCATGCTGCCCTGGGGCATCCGGGACTGGGACTGGGTGAAGCGGTTCCTCCAGCAGCAGGATATATCAATCCAGAGGGACTACCGTCTGATGACCGAATGGGTGGCCCGGGGAAGGATGGCCATCATGATAGGTCCCCGCAAGGAGGAAGCCCAGTCCTTCATCGACGCCGGGGCGCCGGTGAGGTACGTGAACTTCGACGACGGGGTGATTACAACCTTCGGCGCCGGGACCATCGGCATGATGAAGGGAAGCCCCCATCCCAACGCGGCGAAGGTGTTCATCAATTTCCTGCTGACCAGAGAGGGCCAGACGATCACGGCTAAAGTGGGTGGATTCCCCAGCGCCAGGCTGGATGTCCCGACCAACTTCCTCGACCCGGCGGTGCTGCGCCGCCCGGGGATGAAGGCTTTTTCCACCGACGACAAAGACTATCTGGCGAAACAGGCCGAGACGGACCGGATGCTGAAGACGGTGATGGAGCCATATCTCAAGAAATGACGAATGACGAAATTCGAATGACGAATGA
This sequence comes from Chloroflexota bacterium, assembly GCA_016210565.1. Taxonomy (GTDB): domain Bacteria; phylum Chloroflexota; class Dehalococcoidia; order JACQUA01; family JACQUA01; genus JACQUA01. The sequence continues at coordinate 18,907 of JACQUA010000329.1, read as the reverse complement.
ATGCTCCAAACTCAAATGCTCAAATGAGGTGTAGATTCGTCACTGGTTATTGGGAGCGGTCTCGGCATACACGCATTAATCACCGGTGTGCCGGCGGCGCACCACCAGAGATGAAGATGCACAATCCGTGGGGGCCGGTCTCCGCGCCCGGCCCCGGCGAGGGAACCTCGCCGCTACGCCCGGCTTTCGCGCTATTTCGTGTCTTTCGTGGTCCGGTTGTGATTTCACCCTCTCCTTAGTCCTCTCCCATCGAGGGAGAGGAAAAACGGAAGTGCTATGCTCATTCTCAGCAACGAAGATGTCGCGCAAGTGCTCACAATGAGGCAGACCATGGACGCCCTGGAGGCAATCTACCAGGACCTGGCCCGGGGGGATGCCGATCACCGGCGCCGGATGGACTTCTTTGTCCCCACCACCCGGACCGATGGCTATTACCGCTGGTCCACCACGGAAGGGGCCAGCAAACGGCTGAATACCCTGGCCATCCGCATGAAGTCCGATATCCTCACCTGGCCCGGGGGGAAGACCGAGGAGAAATACTGCTTGCAGCCAGGGACCTACTGCGGCCTCATCCTGCTGATCAGCACCGCCACCGCCGAGCCCCTGGCGCTGATGCAGGATGGCATCGTCCAGCACATGAGGACCGGCGCCGGCGCCGGCCTGGGCGTCAAGTTCCTGGCCCGTCCCGATGCCACCGCAGTGGGAATGCTGGGGTCGGGCGGCATGGCGAGGAGCTACCTGGAAGCCTTTTGCGAAGTCCGGAACATCTCCCGGGTCCGCGTCTACAGCCCCACGCCGGAGCACCGGGAGTTGTACGCCCGGGAAATGGCCCGCGCCCCGGGCCTCCGGTGCGAGGCGGTCGACCGGCCGGAGCTGGCCTGCCGGGACGCTGACATCGTAGCCTCCTGCACCGATTCCATCCTCCCCACCGTGGAACCCGCCTGGTTGGCGCCGGGGATGCACCTCACGGATGTCAAGAATGAGGAAATAGACGCCAGTGTCATGCAACGCTGCGATGTCATGTTAAGGCTGGGTAAAGCCCGCTCCGAGGGCGGCATCCCCGGTCTGGGGACGGTGGGAGAGTATGGCCAGGCCATCATCGGCCAGCCGGACGAGGTCGCCCGAATACCCGTGATAGAGTCCCGTGGGCGGGGACGTTTTCCGACGCTGGTAGACCTGCTCACCGGACAGGCAAAGGGCCGGACCAACCCTTCCCAGATAACCTACTTCTCCAACGGGGGCACCCAGGGCCTGCAATTCGTCGCCGTGGCCACCGCAGCCTATGAACTTGCCAGAGCCCGCGGCCTCGGCAGGCAAATACCCCGGGAGTGGCTGGTACAGGACATCCGCGACTGACCTGACGGGCCAACCGGCGCCGCAGGGGCGAACCCGTCCCGACCCATCGGGACTCTCCCAGAGCGGAGCGTGTTCGCCCGCCTGGACAGGAGCGGGGCGCCGCACCGCTGCGGGTTGGGCCAGGACTACTTCCGCCGGTCGACCCCTCACCTTAATCCTCTCCCGCAAAGGGGGGAGGAAACCGCCGGGGACCATCACAGTCCGTCCCATCGTTCTCCTTTCCTTTGACAACTCGTATCTCGCTTTGTTGTATAATGAAGTCGTAAGGCAACGCGAACCGGAGATGAGCCGGCTGAAACCATAACCACGCGGTTAGTGATAACCACTTTAGAAGGAATAGGTCAATGATCAGGAAAACGATCAGCAGAGTGGTCCTGATAGGTCTGGTCTGCTCGGTACTGGTGTTCCTGGCGTGTGCTCCGCCTCAGGCCCCGGCGCCGTCCATCAAAGAGCCGGTACAGGGAGCGGCCCAGCAAGGGGGATGGGAGCAGGACTGGCAAAAGACTCTGGCGGAGGCGAGAAAGGAAGGCAGTCTCAACATATACACCCCGGCCGGCGGGGACTTCCGGGCGCAGGTAGGCAAGGCCTTCAAGGACAAGTTCGGAGTGAGCATAGAATGGACGGCGGCGAAAGCGCAGGAGTTGCCCACCAAGCTGTTCACCGAGCGCCGGGCAGGGTTGTACCTGGCGGACTTCATGCTGGGATCGGTTTCGAGCCAGATGATGCTTCTCAAGCCCCAGGGACTGCTCGACCCGATAAAACCGATGCTGGTGCTGCCGGAAGTCCTGGATGAAAAAGTGTGGTTCGGGGGGCGGCTACCTTGGATAGACAACGAGAAGATGTACACCGTTAACCCCATCCTGGCGCCTTCGTTGAGGGTGTCCATCAACACCAGCCTGGTAAAACCTGACGAAATCAAGTCGTACAACGACTTGCTGGACCCGAAGTACCGCGAGAAGATCCTGTTCGAGAACCCCACGGTTGGCGGAAAGGCGTCGAGAACGTTCAGTGAATTCGTCATCATGATGGGTCCGGACTTCTGGAAGAAACTGGCGGCCAACCGGCCGGTGATGGTGGAAGACGAGGCGCTGGGCGCGCAATGGCTGGCCCATGGCAAATACCCGATACTCATATCTTCCAGGGCTGACATTATCGCCGAGTACATCAAGGCCGGGGCGCCCTTGAAGAAGCTCATACCTAAAGAGGGGGGCGTGGTGGCCGGCGGCGCCATGGCGATATCCCTGATCAACCGCCCGCCGCATCCCAACGCGGCCGGGGTATTCGCCAACTGGTACCTCGGGAAAGAAGCCAGCACAATCCTCAGCCCCCTGGTCAATATGCAGTCGGCCAGACTCGATGTATCCGCGGACCACTTATCTCCCGAGGAGCGGCGCGACCCTTCGGTCAAGTACCTGAACACCGAGACCGAGGATTTCATCTTGCGGCAGGGCCCCGACCTGACCCCGGCCATGGAGATATTCGGGCCTCTACTGAAATAAGCCCTTCATGACGCGGGCCTGCGCCAAGTGGCAAGAGAAAATCCTAAATCCCAATCTCTAAAAACTAAACAATATGGGCCGTCTTTCGAGGAACGCAGTGGCGAAGCAATCTCCTCCGCTTTGCGAGAGTCCGCAAGGCGGACCAGACGGCCAGCCAACCAGGGGATTGCTTCGCTTCGCTCGCAATGACATTTCATGGGTGATTGTTTAGGATTTCGCATCTAGAGCTTCGGATTTTAGTTTGGCTTATACTTTGCTAAGGACCTCTTTAATTCAGCTACTGACCCAAATCATTGAACTATCCTTTGCCGCCGCTTAGACTCGCTATTGTGCAGGTGATTACTTACCTGACTGTGTGAAAATGTGGAATAGTGCCCGGAAGACTGGTGCTAGCGGCCACAAGCTTATTTTTGGAGGGAAATCAATGAATCGCAAGAAGACCAGCCAACTGATCGTGATCGGACTGCTTTGCTCCGTCCTGGTCCTGGTGGCCTGCGCTGCCCCGGCGGTCCCGGCGCCCACGACCAGAGCGCCGGACCAGCCGGCGGTACAGCCAGGGGGATGGGAACAGGACTGGCAGCAGACCCTGGCCGCGGCCAAACGCGAAGGCGTGTTGAGCGTGTACAGCCCGGGGTCGGGTGAGACCCGGCAGATGATCGTCAAGGCTTTCAAGGACAAATACGGGATCGATATCGAGTGGACCTCGGCCAAGGCCAACGAAATCGGGGTTAAGATCCTGACGGAGCGGCGGGCAGGCTTGTATCTACCTGATGTCGTGGCCGGCGGCGCGGTCTCCCAGCAGGTGACCCAACTCAAGCCTGCGGGTGCGCTGGACCCCATTAAACCTATCCTTCTTCTGCCCGAAGTGACGGACCCGAAGCTGTGGTATCTCGGCTCGGTCCCCTTTGTCGACGTTGAGAAGATATACACCGTTAACCCCATCCTGGGTCCCAGCTTGAGATTCAACATCAACACCGACATGGTAAAGCCGGGCGAACTGAAGTCTTTGAACGACCTGCTGGCGCCCCGCTGGAAGGAGAAGGTGATCTACACCAATCCCCTTCTGTATCCGGCGGCGACCGGGGAGATTCTCGAAATCATGGGGCCGGATTACCTGAAGAAGCTGGCGGCGAACATCCCGATCATCGTGGACGACGAGGGCCTGGCGGCCAACTGGCTGGCCCACGGCAAATATCCCCTGGCCATAATCAACCGGGCTGACGCCACCCAGGAGTTCATCAACGTCGGCGCGCCGATTAAGAAGTGGCTCCCTGAAGAGGGCAGCATGCTCGCCGGAGGGGCCATGGCGGTATCCCTGCTCAACCGGGCGCCCCATCCCAACGCAGCCAAGGTATTCATCAACTGGTACGTTGGCAAGGAAGCCACCTTCATGTTCAGTAAGTTCCTGGAGATGCAATCGGCCAGATTAGATTTGCCCACCGATTTCATACCTTCTGAGCGAATGCGCATCCCCGATTTCAAATACAAGGTGTCGGAGAGCGAGGTATTCTACGCCAAGTCGGATGACAACAAGAAGCTGGCCACGGAGATATTCGGCGCGTTGCTGAAGAGATAGACGGGAACAATGACGAAATCCGAATGACGAATGACCAGGTGCGTAGGGTGGGTTAAGCACAGCGGGGTGCTGGGGAAGCTGGGTGGCTGCGCAACCCACCGCAGCCAGAGAAGAAGAACAAAGCTGCGAAAGCCAACCAGTCGGAATGGTGGGTTCGCGTCCCGATGCAATCGGGACGCGAATCTACCCTACATGCTCCGGGGGGACTACTCCCCTGGCAAGAAACTTTTGAAATCCCCCTTAATCCCCCTTTTTCAAAGGGGGAGAGGAACCCACCAGTGCCTGACTATGATGTGATTGTCGTGGGCGCGGGCGCCGCCGCGCTGGTCGCGGGCGTTGCCGCCCGCAACGAAGGCGCCAGGGTGCTGGTTCTGGAGAAAGCTCCGAAAGAGCTGAGGAGCGGGAACTGCCGCTTCGCCGGCGCGACCTGCCGGTTCTGGCACAGGGGTCTGCAGGAGATTCTCGAGTTCCTGCCGGACCTGACGGAGGAAGAAGCACAGTCGATGATTGTGCCGGAGTTCACGGCGGACGAGTGGTACAACAAGATAATGGAGGTCACGGAGGAGCGGGCGGACCCGAAACTAACGGAGACCCTGGTCACGGAATCAAACGCCACCGCCAGGTGGTTGAAGGACCAGGGGGTCAAGTTCGAGGTAGCCACCAACAAGATGTTCTCGGTCCGGGAGGGGGACAAGCTCAGATGGAAGCCACAGCATATTGTGATTCGCGGCAAGGGCGGCGGCCTGGGGTTCGCAGACGCCATGTTTGACATCGCCGGAAGGAAAGGCGTGGAGGTACTGTACCAGACGAAGGTGGTGAAGCTGCTCTGCGATTCCAGAGGGGCGGTGCGCGGCGTGACCGTCCAGGACAGGGAGGGGTTCAGAGACATCCCGAGCAAAGCGGTCATCCTGGCCTGCGGCGGCTTCGAGTCCAACCGCGAGTGGCGCGCCCGGTATCTGGGTACCGGCTGGGACCTGGTCCGGCCGAGGGGGACCAGGTTCAATACCGGCGACGGCTTGAGGATGGCCCTGGAAATCGGCGCCCAGCCCGCAGGTCACTGGTCGGGTTGCAACGCCACCGCCATCGGCTATCAATTGTCGAGAGTTCCCGAAGGCGAAGACATCGGCGGCCTCGACCACCGGAGCAATGACTACAACGTGGGCGTGGAGGTAAACGCCAACGGCATGAGATTCCTGGACGAGGGAGCCGACTACACCGCTTTCGTCTATTCGAAATACGGTGCGCCCATCCTGGAGCAGCCGGGTGCGATCGCATGGCAGATATTCGACGCCAAGGTAGCCCACCTGATGCAGGAAGAATATCGCGGTCACGGCTCGACCGCTGTCACTGCGAACTCCATTGAAGAACTGGCGGAGCAGTTGGGCATGCCGGCGCTGAACAAGACCATAGGCGAGTTCAACGCTGCGGTCCGGGAGGATGTACCATTGAACTATCTGGTCAAGGACGGTCGGGGGACGGTCGGGATCACCCCGCCCAAGTCCAACTGGGCGCGGAAGATAGACGAGCCTCCCTTTCTGGCCTACGCGGTGGGCTGCGGGATCACCTATACTTTCGGGGGTCTGAAGATCAACCCCCGGGCGCAGGTGCTGGACCGGGAGGGAGAGGTAATCCCGGGGTTGTACGCTACCGGAGAAATTGTCGGGGGTGTCTGGCACAAGAACTATACTGCGGGGGGCGGCGTCATGCTGGGCGAGGTGTTCGGGCGCATTGGCGGGGCCAATGCCGCGGGGGAGTAAAATGGCTGGGTGGCGCAGGCCTCCGCGCCTGCGCAGGCCTCGTGTTCGCCTCTGGGGGCACCGCGCAGGCGCGGAGGCCTGCGCCACCCCTATTTTCCGAGAAAGGAGTAGCAATTGACTGCTGGTCCACTGACGGCTCGAAGGACTATTGAAGAGTTCAAAAAATGCGGCATAACGCATATTGCCTATCTTCCCGATCACTACGATGCTGCGGCGATGTACCCTGCCCTGAGCAAAGACCCTGACATCACCCTCGTCCCGGTATGCCGTGAGGGCGAGACCATACCCCTGGCGGCCGGCCTCTGGCTGGGAGGGAAGAGACCGATCGTGATGCATCAATGTTCCGGCTTCTATGAGGCGGGGGACTCGGTGAGAGGGCTGGCCCTGGACCTGAAACTTCCCCTGCTCCTGATGCTGGGCTACCGCGGCTGGAGGGCGGATAAACCCCCGACCGACTCCGCCGCTACCTTCATCGAGCCCATCTTGAAGACCTGGGGCATCAAATACTACCTGCTGGAAAGCGACGCGGACGCTGAAATCATTTCCCGGGCCTACCGGGAAGCCAACGAGACCAGCCGCCCGGTGGCGGTGCTTATCCTGAAGGAGTTCTGCTAGCCGTGATGGACTGTTTCGAAGCCCAAAAAGTGATTGCGCAGCGCCGTGGCAATGCGGTGGTCGTTACCGCCGGGACCTGTGTGCGGGAATGGCCGCAGATTTCCGATACTGACATGGACCTGCCGTGCGCCGGAGCGATGGGCAAGGCGGCCGTGTTTGGCCTGGGACTGGCCCTGGCGCTGCCATCCCGGAAGGTCATCGTGCTGGACTCTGACGGCGGTCTCCTGATGAACCTGGGCAGCCTGGTGACCATCGCCAACATGGCCCCGCCTAACCTGCTCCACTTCGTTTTCAACAATGGCGTCTGGCGCGGCAGCGGCGGGCAGCCCATCCCCAGCGCGGGCAAGATCAGCTTCAAAGGGCTGGCGGAAGCCGCGGGATACCGGCATTCCTATTTGTTTGAGGACCTGGATGACTTGAAAGGCACACTGGCCGGCGTTATGGGCCAGACCGGCCCAACGCTGGTGTGCCTCAAGGTCCCGCCTTTGACCAAAAGCCCGCCCTTTCCCTTTGCCTACCCCCCGACCACGATACCCCGCTTCAGGGCATTCAGGGAAGCCATTCAGCAGCGGCAAGGATGAGGATGGCGTAGCGGATTACGTCCCCGGCCATGGCGAACCACAAGATTCCACGAGATTAGCACCAGAAACAAGCGGGAATCCTGTGAAAATCTCGTGTTAATCTCGTGGTTAACCGTTCACCTAGTTCCTGAAGGAGATAGGAGATGAAAGAAAAATTGCTCAACATTGTAATTGCTCTGGCGCTGGGGCTTACGGTACTGCTGGGGGCCTGCGCCAGGGAGGAACCGCCCACGGCAACGCCGGCGCCAAAACCGACACCGGCGCCGACCACCGCGGCCCCTGTAGCGCAGGCTACACCGGTGCCGAAAGCTACAACTGCGGCGCCGCAGGCGCCCCCCGCCACCAAGGCGGCGCCCCCGACAAAGCCGCCGGCCGCGGCGGGGCCGCCGATCAAGTCCGAAACGGTGGTGGTCCTGGTAGACGGCCTCGGGTCGGAGCGTTTCCTGCCCAGCAACGATACCCAGCTTGCTTTCAAGTATTCGCCTGTCTATGAGACCCTGTGGTCCCTGGACCCCGACACCAGGGCCCTCCAACCTGTGCTGGCGCAAACCCTGCCGGAGTACTCCGCCGACGGGAAGACTGTGACGATCAACCTGCGCCGGGGCATCCAGTTCCATGACGGCAACGGCGAGCTGACCGCAGAGGACGTGAAGTTCTCGATCGAGATGGCGGGGCGGGACAACTCGGTCAACCCCGGAAAGGCCGACTTCGCCAGGGTTAAAGTGGAAATACTGGACCCCTACAAGCTAGCCTTGCAGCTTCCGGCCCCAAGCTGGTCCTGGGCCATCGAGAATGGGGCGAACTACCGCCTCATCCTTCCCATAGTCTCGAAGAAGTATATCGAGAAGGTGGGCGAGGCCGAAGCCGGCCGCAAGCTCATCGGCACGGGACCCTTCCGCTTTGTCCGGCATGAAATCGGCAAACAAATCGAGTTCGAGGCCGTCCCGAACCACTGGCGGGTCACGCCGGAGTACAAGAACCTGGTGTACAAGGTCATCAGTGAACCCTCGACCGTGATTTCCATGTTGCGGACCGGGGAGGCCGATGTTGCCGCCATCCCGCTGCAGTTCGTTCCCGAGGCCAGGGCCGCCGGCCTCGAAGTGAAGATGATCCCCAATGTCGGGGTGATAGGCATCGGTCTCGGCGGCCAGTACTTGCCGGCCAAGCAAGGCTTCGACCCCAATGTGCCCTGGGTGCTGGCGAAGGAACCCGATAAGGCGCTGAAGGTGCGCAGGGCGCTCAACCTCGCGGTCAACCGCCAGGAAATCATCGAGAAGGTGCTGAACGGAATAGGGGGGCAGTGGCCCATAATAGCTTCGCCCAATAACGATGCTTCCTATGACCCGGCCTGGAAGCCATACCCCTATGACCCCGATCAGGCGAAGCGGCTCCTGGCCGAGGCCGGGTTCCCCAACGGCTTTGAAACGACCATGGTCCTATTTGCATCCACCGGCCATGCCACCAGGGAAATCGGTGAGGCGGTGGCCACTTACTGGGAGAAAATAGGCGTCAGGGTGAAGCGCCTGCCCATGGACCAGCCGGCCCACCGCGACCGGCAGATCGGGCGCAAGAACGCCGGCGTCGCCTACCCCATGTACCGGAACGGGGTGGATGAGGAAATGATCGGCCCCGCGTCCTTCTTCAGGAGCAACAGCACCGGTATGAACATCCAGTTCGAATATCCCGAGATCGATGAGTTGCTCACGAAGGGGACGACGGAGTTGAACCGGGAGAAAAGGATGGCGATAGCCTACGAGTTCCATAAGTTCATTTATGATAACTACCTGGCAGTGCCGGTTTCCGTGGAAAACACGCCTTACGTGGTCAGCAGGAGGGTTGGAGACTATAAGCCGCTGACGGGAGACCCTTCGCTGATGAGACTGGAATACCTCAAGCTGAAGTAACACGAGTCTAGAGTCGAGAGTCAAGACTCTGGACTCCAGACTGCGGACTCTAGACTCCGAATCGGGAGATCAAGAATATGGCCAACATTGTTAAACTGCCCCAGTACCAGTGGGGCGACGCCCCCCGGGAAGTCGAGTATCATCTTCCCGATAGCTGGGACGTCACCACCTACGATATAGCCGGGGCTAAGAGACCGGTGATGACCCCGGAACAGGTAAAGGCGGCAGTCGCCTCGCCCATCGGCTCCCCACGCCTGAGAGAGCTGGCCCGGGGCAAAAAGCAGGTGGTTATCATCTTCGACGATATGAGCCGGGGCACCCAGGTCTCGCGAATAGTGCCCGCCGTCCTGGAAGAGCTGGCCGCCGGCGGCATCGAGGACGAGCAAATAGAGTTCATCTGCGCCGGTGGGACGCACCAGCCCTGGGACCGGCGCACCCTGGCAAAGAAGCTGGGGGACGACATCATCTGCCGGTTTCCCGTCTTTGCCCATGTAACCTTCATGAACTGCACCCCGCTGGGCAGGACAAAGTACGGCAGCCGGGTTGAAGTTAATACCGAGGTGATGTCCTGCGACCTCAAGATCGCCATCGGCCGCATATCCACGCACAACAGCAACGGCTTCAGCGGCGGAGGGAAAATTGTCATGCCCGGCATCTCCTCCTACGACGCCATCGCCGAGCATCACGCCGTCACCCACCAGGCCTTCCGGCAGCAGAGAAAACAGGCCGGGTTCATCAACAACCGGGGCTTCGCCGAAGGCAACCCCCTCACCCTGGACTGCCTCGAACATGCCAAAATGGCCGGGATTGACTTCCTCATCGATGTCCTCCAGAACGTTTGGGGGGAGCCGGTGGCCGTCTTCGCCGGCGCGCTGGAGCCCACCTACTTCGCCGGCGTCAGGGAAGGGAAGGAACATTTCTGGGTGACGGTTCCCGGCGACAATGATGTTATCATCTCCAATGCCTTTACCTCGGCCAACGAGGCGACTGCGGCTTTCCTGGGCGCTTTTCCTCACCTGAAGGCCAGCGGCGGGGACATCGTACTGGTGGCCAACACCGAGCTGGGACATATTGTCCACTTCATGACCGGCCACTACGGCAAGACCATCGCAGGGAGGCTCCACAACGAGGTCGGGATTCCCCCCCATGTGAAACATCTCATCATCTATTCCGAATGGCCGGAGAAGAGATATCTCTATTCGTTCCGCCATGAGGACTGGCCGAGGATCCAGCTCATGAAGAACTGGACCGACGTGGTGATGGCGCTCCAGCAGTGGCATCCGGGGCAGCCCAAAGTGGCGGCCTTTGTCGACGGAATCCAGCAAATCACCATGCCGCCGTCGTAGTCGCGCGTCCGTACCACGGGCATCTTGCCCGGGGGCGCGTTGCTGGTCTAAGGCACCCTTATTATGACGCTCGAAACCCGAGGGCCGGAACGTTCCGTAGGGTGGGTTAAGCACAGAGGGGCGGTTGGGAGGCACGGTGGCTGTGCGAAAACACCAGAGCCAGAGAATGAAGGAAAGCAAGCCGTGCGGCCAACCATTCCGAATGGCGGGTTCGCATCCCGATGAGTCTTTCGGACAAATCGGGACGCCTAACCCACCCTACCCGTACTGCAACGCAGGGCTTTAGCCCCGTGTCCGGAACGTTGCGCAGCCGGGGTGTGAGCCCGGCCTTTCTCCAAGAATGATAGATTGTTTCGAAGCTCAAGAGGTCATTGCCAGGCGCCGCGGCGACTCGGTTGTGGTCACCGTCGGGACCTGTGTGAAAGAGTGGCCGCGGATATCTTCCAGCGACCTGGACGTGCCGTGCGGCGGAGCCATGGGCAAAGGGTCATCTTTTGCCCTGGGCCTGGCCCTGGCGCTTCCCGCCAGGAAAGTCATTCTGCTGGATGCTGACGGCGGTCTCCTGATGAACCTGGGCAGCCTGGTGACCATCGCCAACATGGCGCCACCCAACCTGGTCCACTTCGTTTTCAACAGCGGGACTTACCGGCTTAGCGGCGGACAGCCCATCCCCGGCGCCGGCAAGACCAGCTTCAAGACGCTGGCCAAGGGCGCGGGGTACCCGCAGGCGCGCGAGTTCGATGCCATCGATGATCTGGACCGCTCCCTGCCGGGGGTCATGGCGCGGGCGGGCCCGACCCTGGTTTCCCTCAAATGCGCACCCCTTGCCAAATCCCCGCCTTACCCGTTCATCCATGCCCCGGAAACCATTATCCGGTTCGGTAAGTTCAGGAAAGCCATTGGCGTCTCGTAGCCGCACCCTTTACGGGTGCGTTCCAGCGCAGGCTTAAGCCTGCGGCTACGGCGGTCGGGCAAACAAGTTGTCCATTGCCATAAGGAAGCAGCAGTTTCATGCCAGAGTCTATCTACGGCTACGCGGGCAGAGTTCTCAGAGTTCACCTGACTGACGAAAAGATCAGCGAAGCGTCGCTCGATGGCGCTACGCTGAGGAAATGGGTCGGGGGAGTGGGATTTGGGGCCAAATATCTCTACGACGAAGTGCCGCCGGGAACTCAATGGAACGACCCGGCGAACCGGTTCATTGTAGCCACGGGACCCCTGGCGGGGACCAGGGTGCATGGGTCAGGCACCATTTGCATCAATACCAAAGGGTGCCTCACCAACGGCGCTGCCTCCAGCCAGGCCAACGGCTTCATGGGCGCCTTCATGAAGTCCTCGGGTTACGACGCCATCATCTTCCAGGGCATAGCGAGGCGCTGGGTCTACCTGTATCTCCACGATGGCGCGGCTGAGCTCAGGGATGCCCGCCACCTGCTGGGCAAAGACACCTGGGAGACCGAAAACGCCATAAAAGGGGAGCTGGGCTACACCGAAAAGGCGATGAGCGTCTTCTGCATCGGGCCGGCCGGAGAGAACCAGGTGAAAGTGGCCGGCATCTTTGGCGACAAAGACCACGTGGCGGGGCACAACGGCATGGGCGCGGTGATGGGCGCCAAGAAGCTCAAGGCTTTCTGCGCCGCCCGGGGCCGGGCAGCCCCCGTAGCCGCCGCACCCGACCGGGTCTCGGCGGCCGCCAGGGCAATCTGGGAGGCGATTCAAAACGACCCTCCGGGAAAACGGACCCTTGATTGGGGCACGGGCGGCACTTATCAGGTCGGTGAAGAGCGGGTTGCCATGGGCACCCTGCCGGTGAGGAACTATTTGACCAACCTGTACTCTGAAGCGCGGCTGATGACGGCCCAATACGTCCGGGAGCACTGGAGCGCCAAACCGAATCCCTGCTGGGCGTGTCCGAGCCACCATTGCCATCTGGTCACCTTCACTGACGGCCCGTACCGCGGGCTGACGGTGGAGGAACCAGAATACGAAATGTTTGCGGCCTGGGGTCCCCTGGTAGGCAACACCGACCCGGCAGAAGCCCTTTTCCTGTCGCACCTGCTCACCCTGCTCGGATTGGAAGGCAACGAAGCCGGCTTTCTGGTCTCGATGGTGATCGAACTCTACGAAAAAGGAATTCTCACCCTGAAGGATACGGAAGGGCTTGACCTGAGATGGGGGAACACCGCGGCCATACGCGCCCTTCTGGAACGGATAGCTCGACGGGAAGGCGATTTCGCGGGCATCCTGGCCGAAGGCACCATGCGCGCCGCAACCGTGCTGGGGCCCGAGGCGCAGAACTGCGGGATATATACCCTGAAGGGCCATTCACCACGGGGCCACGACCACCGGGCGGTGTGGGGCGAAATGTTTGATACGTCCACCTCCGACGTCGGGACCTGCGAGTCGCGTTATTTCGGCCCCGCCGATCCGGACTCGCATGCCCCGGGGAACCGCTTTTCTCCGGAAGACGTTTCCACCCACGTGGCGAAGGCCAAAGGCAGGCGCCAGTTTGAGGATACCCTGGGGACGTGTACCTTCTGTACCCGCGTCCCTCTTCGCCTGCTCCTCGAGGCGTTCAACGCCGTAACCGGGTGGGACTTCACCCCGGCAGAGGCGCAGCAAGTTGGATTCAGGACGGCCAACCTGATGCGGGCCTTCAATCTGAGACACGGCGTCAGCATTGAAACCGAACAGCCCTCGCCCCGATGGGCTTCCACCCCGGTAGACGGCCCCGCGAAGGGCATCAGCATCGCGCCCCACTGGGAGGGCATGCTGGACAACTACTACAAGCTCATGGGCTGGGACCGGAAGACTGGAAAACCCTTTCCTGAAACCCTCAAGAGCCTGGAACTCGATCATGTCATCGACCATCTCTGGAGATGACCAACCGCAGCCCGGGGGCTCTTGCCCGTGACTGCTCCGTCATCCCGGTATCACCCCGGCGAGCAGGGACTACTGTCCCTGGAAAGGGGGCGCACACAGTCATAACCTTTGAAGATTTTTAGGGTGGGTTCGTCCCGATTACCATCGGGACTTAACCCACCAAGCGAAATGACGAATGGCGACCCCCGACTTGATCGGGGGCGAATGACGATTCAATCAACCATGCGCCAGGAGGCACGCCCTGAAAAATGAAAATGCCTGGGTCAACTGTCATTCTGAGCGAAGCGAGCGAAGCGAGCGTAGTCGAAGAATCCTTTGGGGTGAGGTGCGACACGAAAGACCCTTCGACTGCCCCTTCGCTTCGCTCAGGGCTCCGGCTCAGGGTGACATTTTCGTAGCTCCAATGACCGGAACACAACGAAGTTTGAATATCAGGAGGTACAATTCGATGTTACACAAGGGTATCCGAAACGGGACTTTGATCGGCCTCGCTTGTGCGATGGTGGTCCTCTTTTCCTGCGCTTCCGTGCAGACAGCCCCATCGCCCTCCACCACAGCGCCGGAGGCCGGGGCGCCCTCGTCCGGACAGCAGGGCTGGCAACAGGACTGGGAAAGGACACTGGCCGCGGCCCGGCAGGAAGGTACCGTGAGCATATACAGCCCGGGAGGCGGCGACCTGCGACAGATTATGGTCAAGGGCATTTCGGACAAATTCGGGTTGGATGTAGAGTGGAGCTCAATGAAAGCGGCAGAGGTTGGCACCAAGATATCCCGGGAGCGGCAGGCGGGGTTATATCTTGCAGACATTGTCCAGGGCGCCGTTTCGGTGCAGATAAACGAGCTTAGGCCTGCGGGCGTGCTTGACCCCACAAGACCTATGCTGGTCCTGCCTGAAGTCGTGGATGAAAAACTCTGGTTCGGCGGTCAAATACCCTGGGTAGACAACGCCAAATCCTATATCGTTAACCCTATCCTGGCGCCTGACCTGAAACTGAATATCAACACCGACATGGTCAGACCTGACGAAATAAAGTCCTACAACGACCTCCTTGCGCCTCGCTTTAAGGAAAAGATTGTTATCTCCAACCCCCTTTTGAATCCGTCGGCGTTCGCCCAACTGCTCGAAATCATGGGCCCTGATTTCTTGAAGAAATTCGCTGAGCAGCGCCCCGTGATAGTAGCCGACGAGGGGCTGAGCGCCCAGTGGCTGGCTCATGGCAAGTATCCTGTTGCCTTGATTAACAGGGTTGATGCCACCCAGCCGTTCATCAACGCGGGGGCGCCAATAGCGAAGGCGGTGCCTCGAGAAGGAGTCTACCTCGCTGGAGGCGCGATGGCATTGGCCCTCGTCAATCGTGCGCCCCATCCCAACGCGGCGAAGGTGTTCATGAACTGGTATATGAGCAAAGAGGCCACCACTATCTTCAGTCGCTTCCTGACGATGCAGTCGGCCAGATTGGATGTGCCCACCGACTTTTTGTCTGCCGAGCAGATGCGCGACCCCTCGGTCAAATACCTGAACGCAGAAATCGAGGACTTCCGGGGTCCCAAGATACTGGCCGGAAAGAAGCTGGCAGAGGAAATTTTCGGCTCACAGTTGAAATAGCAAAAGGGGGTACGACAGCTTTCCAGCCTGTCGCCTTACCAGAGTGTCGCCTTACCAACCTGTCGCGTCCCGCGGGCCACTGCCGGGAACAGGCTTTCCAGCCTGTTCTACCCAGGAGGCCCGAGGAGAGGTCTCGCCCCAGGGCTGGAAGTTAGAGACGCCCGGACGTTAATTGCGGTCTGTTTTGAGGAGCAGCACGATGTCACAAGTCCACGGAGGGCGGTTGGTGGTCAGGAGCCTCAAGAGTGAGGGAGTGGAGCTCATATTTTCACTGACCGGGCACTCCATAGATCTCATTTATGATGCTTGTATCGACGAGGGGATTAGAATCATAGACTGCCGCCACGAGCAAGCGGCGGCCCATATGGCCGATGCCTGGACGAGGATTACCGGGCGACCGGGCGTCGTTGTCGTAACAGACCAGCCGGGTGTTGTAGCTATGGTTGCCGGGATGAGGAATGCCGAGCGCAGCCCAGTGATAGCCATAGCGGGGAAGAGCAGTTTTTCCGATCTGGACACCGGCGCCCACACGGAGATGGACCAATTGGACCTGGTAAGGCCCCTCGTCAAGTGGGGGCGCACGGTGTATGAGACCCGGAGAATCCCGGAATATATCAGCATGGCTTTCAGACACGCCCTGGCCGGCCGTCCCGGCCCTGCCTACCTTGACATCCCATTGGACGTAATGGAGAAGAGTGTTGACGAGGATAAGGCTCTGTATCCGAAGAACCACCGCACCGAAAACAGACCCCAGGGCGACCCGAAAGCTATCCAGAAGGCAGTTGAACTCCTGCTTGAGGCCAAAAGGCCGCTGGTCATCGCCGGAAGCGGAGTATGGTGGGCTCAAGCAGGCGGGGAGCTTCGGGAACTGGTTGAGATGGCTGGACTCCCCTTCATTCTGCGGCCCAAGGCCCGGGGGTGTGTGCCGGAGGACCATCCCTTATTCGTAGGGCCGGCTTCGGCAGGGACAAAGCGGGCAGACGTGGTTCTTGCCGTGGGCATCCGGTTCGATGGCCTGTCAGGTCTTGGCCAGGCTTCCCGGTTCGATGAAAAGGTGAGGATCATCCAGATTGACATCGAAGGCAGTACCATTGGTCAGAACAGGCCCATCGAAGTAGGAATCATCGGGGACGCCAGGTTGGTGTTGAGGCAGATGGCTGAAAAGGCCAGGGACAAAACCGGCTGGAGTAAGGAACCCGCCTGGGTTGGAGAATGCCGGACGGAATATCAGAAGTGGAGAGAGCGCGTCGAGGCTGCGGCTGCTTCGAACACTGTCCCCATCCACCCCGCCAGGTTGTGGGCGGAAGTCCGCGGTTTTCTCGACCGGGAGGCAATCGTTGCGGTGGACGGGGGGCTGACAGGCACATACTGTCGTCGCGTCTTCAACGCCTATTACCCAGGGCGCCTGTTAGACCATGGCCCGCATGCCCAGTTGGGGTCTTCCATACCGTTCGGCATAGCGGCGAAACTGGCCAGGCCGCAAAACCAGGTATTGATTTGCCTTGGAGACGGCGCTTTTGGGATCAGCGGCATGGAATTCGACACGGCAGTGAGACACCACGTCCCGGTTGTGGCTGTCATCGCCAACAACGGCTGTTGGGGAGTTTGTTATCACCGCCAAAAACGGCTTTTCGGGAGGGAAGTCGGGGTCCAGTTAGGCTTCACCCGGTACGACAGGGTTGTGGAAGCCCTGGGGGGGTATGGGGAGTGGGTAGAGAAACCAGAGGACATACGTCCCGCTTTGCAGAGAGCATTTGCCTCAGGCATTCCGGCCTGCGTTAACGTTAAGATTGACCCTGACTATGGCCCCGCGGAGCTGATCATGGCATTTGGAGGGGAGCATTAATCGCCAGTTGGTAAGCGGCGAACTGATAATAAGGCCAATGATAATAGTGGCTACGGTTTCCAAGTATGGATTATTGCAGAATCGTATCTGGAAACGGATTTTAGTCTGGAAGATCCGTTGCAACGCAGACTCTACCCCAAAAGTAAGCGAGAAAGGAGGTGTCGTTTTTACAGTTTATAAAGACCCCAAACTGTTGTATAATGACCACCGAGTTTCAGGGCGAAGGGCTTAAGGAGAAGGGTTGTCCCAGAGCCGTGTGAGAGAAAGCCTCACGCACGGTTCGGTGAGGGGTAGCTGGAAAAACAGGTGACCGCTGTTCGCCTGCTCCCTACTCTACACCCGTTGCCGGAGGAGGTGTTTTGATGCCTAGATCATTACGGAGAATAAGAAGAGTCAGTCTTAGCCTGGCGCTTGTGGTGTCTCTGGCGCTGCCGCTCATTTCTGCGTCGCCAGCGGCGGCGGCCACACCCGGGACACCCTGGGCCTGGGGTTTGAACGACTACGGACAGTTGGGCAACGGGACCAACACCGACAGATCTACGCCGGTGCAGGTATCCAATCTCAGCGGGGTGACCGCCATCGCCGGCGGCGCTTTCCACAGTCTGGCCCTGAAGTCCGACGGCACCGTCTGGGCCTGGGGCAACAACCAATTTGGCCAACTGGGCAACGGCACGACCACCGACAGCGCTACGCCGGTGCAGGTGTCCAACCTCACCGGGGTGACGGCCATCGCCGCCGGCTTGCAGCACAGTCTGGCCCTCAAGTCCGACGGCACCGTCCAGGCCTGGGGTTGGAATGAGTGGGGCCAACTCGGCGACGGCACGACCACCGACAGCGCTACGCCGGTACAGGTGTCCAACCTCACCGGGGTGACCGCCATCGCCGGCGGCTATCGCCATAGTCTGGCCCTCAAGTCGGACGGCACCGTCCGGGCCTGGGGTTGGAATGCCTACGGACAGCTAGGCAACGGCACGACCACCGGCAGCGCTACGCCGGTGCAGGTATCCAACCTCACCGGGGTGACCGCCATCGCTGCGGGCTCCTTCCACAGCCTGGCCCTGAAGCCCGACGGCACCGTCCGGGCCTGGGGTTGGAATGGCAATGGCCAGCTAGGCAACGGCACTACCACCAACAGCTCCACGCCGGTGCAGGTGTCCAACCTGACCGGGGCAACGGCCATCGCCGGCGGCGAGGCTCACAGTCTGGCCCTGACAGGTGGGACGCCACCCGTCACACCCACGCCCACGCCTTCGCCGTCACCATCGCCATCCCCATCTCCGTCGCCTTCGCCCACGCCCACTCCATCGCCGTCCCCCAGCCCCACACCATCACCCACCCCGACGGCGACGCCAACGCCGGCGACGGTTACGGGATATGATGTCCGGGCGTGGGGTTGGAATGACTACGGCCAGCTCGGCAATGGCACCATTACCGGCAGCTCGACGCCGGTGCAGGTCTCCAACCTCACCGGGGTAACCGCCATCGCCGGCGGTTATCGCCATAGTCTGGCCCTCAAGTCCGACGGCACCGTCTGGGCCTGGGGTCAAAATGCCTCTGGCCAGCTCGGCGACGGCACTACCACCGGCAGCTCTACGCCGGTGCAGGTGTCCAACCTCACCGGGGTGACCGCCATCGCTGCTGGCCAGTACCACAGCCTGGCCCTGAAGTCCGACGGCACCGTCCGGGCCTGGGGTTCGAATTATAATGGCCAGCTCGGCGACGGCACTAACGCCATTAGATCTACGCCGGTGCAGGTGTCCAACCTCACCGGGGTGACCGCCATCGCCGGCGGCGGTTTCCACAGTCTGGCCCTCAAGTCCGACGGCACCGTCCGGGCCTGGGGTTCGAATTTCTCTGGCCAGTTGGGCAACGGCACCTACGCTGCCAGCTCTACGCCGGTGCAGGTGTCCAATCTCACCGGCGCGACCGCCATCGCCG
>JACQUA010000303.1 GCA_016210565.1 Chloroflexota bacterium | reverse complement strand
GCTACTCACTACTCGCTACTCACTACTCACTACTCGCTACTTTCTCTTCCTCGCAACCGCTTCCACCTTGCTCTCCATGGTGATGACCCTGTCACGGCGGTCATCGATCTTCAGGTCCGTGACCACCCTCTTGACGCCCATTCCGAAGGGTACCTCGTGCATGGCCTCTACCGCCGCCAGCACCCGGTCGAGATTCCCTTCCAGCACGGTGCCCATGGGAGTGACCTGAAATCTGATGTCGCTGTACTTCTCCAGGACCTTGACGCACGCCGTGACGTAGCTGCTCATGCTGGTACCGCCGGTCCCCAGCGGAAGAACGCTAACTTCCGCAATAACCTTGGTATCCATCCTTTTTCCCTCCTTACTGACGGCTCATATAGGACTTTCCCCACAAGTGCAATAAGAAACCGCCGACGCCCACCTCAACCAGGATCGCGCCGAATACCGCCAGGACCAGGCCGGCGCCCAGAATAACGCCGGCTATTGCGCCCAGCACCACCACCAGCGTCAGTAACTTGATGCTTGATTCAAAGGTCTTGTCGCTCAAGTGTTGCTCCGCAAATTCCCCCCGGTACCACAGGCCACCGTGCCTGTCAGCCGCGATTTCCATCCTCATGGCGCTCGCCGGCCAAGCATGGCGGCTGCTCAGTATGTCCCTCTCATGCCAAGGCAGAGAGCGTGGCCCGTACTTGATACGGGGTCAGGTTAGAGCGGGGGCTGGGTTGAAATCAGCCCCCTCACCTTGGTCCTCTCCCCCAAAGGGGAGAGGAAACAATCTTTCTACGACGACAGGGACAAACCATGTCGCTACGGTCACAAACCCTTGCTGATGATAAAGGCCGTCAGGTCGCCGAGGCGGCAGCTATAGCCCCACTCGTTGTCGTACCAGGCCAGGACTTTAACCATGTTGCCCCCGATGACCATCGTGCTGAGGGCATCGACGATGCTGCTGTGGGGGTTGCCCTTGAAGTCCTGGCTCACCAGTTCCTCGGTGCAGTACTCCATGATGCCTTTCATGGGGCCACTGGCCGCCGCCTCGAAGGCCTTGTTGACCTCGCCCGCGGTGACCGGCTTTTCCAGGTCGGCGGTCAGGTCGCAGATGGAAACAGTGACCGTCGGGACCCTGAGGGCGATGCCGTGCAGCCTGCCCTTGATTTCAGGGATGATCTCGCCGACCATCCGGGCCGCCCCGGTGGTGGTGGGAATGATATTAACGGCTGCGGTGCGCGCCCGGCGCAGGTCCTTGTGAGCCTGGTCCAGGATGCGCTGGTCGTTCGTGTAGGCATGGGCCGTCGTCATCAGCCCCTTGCTGAACCCGAAGGCCTGGTGCAGCACCTTGACCACCGGGGCTACGCCGTTGGTGGTGCACGAGGCGTTGGAGATGATGCGGTGCTTGCCCGGGTCATAGGCCTGCTGGTTGACCCCGAGGACGATGGTCACGTCCTCGCCCTTCGCGGGGGCAGAGATGATGACTTTCTTGGCGCCGCCCTTGAGATGCGCCGCCGCCTTATCAGCGTCGGTAAAGAGGCCGGTGGACTCAATTACAATTTCGACGCCGTAATCCTTCCAGGGTATCTTCGCCGGATCCCTTTCCGCGAGCACCTTGGTCGCTTTGCCGTCCACCGTGATCGAATCCTTGCCGGCCTCCACCTTTCCCGGAAACGCGCCGTATGTGCTGTCCCATTTCAGGAGATGGGCGTTGGTCTTAGGATCGAAAAGATCGTTGACCACCGCGACTTCGATCTCTTTAGCATGACACTGATGGATGGTCCTCATCGTCAGCCGCCCGATCCGCCCGAAGCCGTTGATGCCGATTTTAGTAGCCATGTGTTCCCTCCTGTGAAGTAATCAAGCAGTCGATAGTCGATAGTCTATAGTCGTTAGTCGATAGTCCGGGGGGGCGGAATCTGCAATCTCGCCTACCCCTTTTTGAACATGGTTTTCCCGTCCGCGGAAATCTTCTGCGCCAGTCCCATTGAACACACGTATTCAAGGTGTGAAAGCGTCTCCAGCACGGCCAGCCGCCTGTCCAGCGGGGGAAGCTGCTGGAACGACGCGCCGCCGGTAGCCCACTTTATCCGGGGGGCTATTTCGTAGCCGGTCCTGGGTTCGCCATCCAGGACTCCCAGGATTTCTTCGTTCCTCTGGTCATGATGCAGGACCAGCTCCTCGATCCTCTTGTGAAAATCGCTGAAAATAACGCCGTGGCCCGGCAGCACCCGGGAAATATCCAACTGGTCCAGGGAAAGAAGCGATTCCAGATAGTCCTTCAGGGGGTTGCCCGCTTGCTGGGCGTGAAGGCTTATGTTCGGCGTCAAGTGGGACAAGACCTGGTCTCCGGCCAGGAGCAATCCATGAGACGCCTCGTAAAGGCAGATGTGGCCGGGGGAGTGGCCGGGTGTCCACAGCACCTTGAAGTCAAAACTTCCGGCCCTCACCGTATCCCCGTCATGCAGGAATATGTCCGGCTGCACCGGGACCACATGCTTCAAAACGGGAAGAGAGGCATTTCTCAGGGAAGCCGCTTCCTCCGGGGGCGCGCCGTTCCGCACCAGGAAATTCTCGATATCGACCAGCAGCTTGTGCAGGTGAACGTAACGGGAATCGATGAGCTTCGCTTCATCCTCGTACATGGCAAAGGAACATCCGGACAGCTCCTTCAACCTCCCCACCATGCCGAAATGGTCCGGATGAATATGGGTTACAATGATCTGCCGAATATCACCGTACGCCACGTTCAGTTCCTGAAGGCCCTTTTTCAGGCCCGCGGCTGCCTCCGGGGTGTTCCAGCCGCAATCAATCAGGAGCCATCCATCATCCCGCCGCACCAGATAGACGTTAATGCCCCTGAGGGCAAAACCCGGCAAAGCAATAGCTATGTGGTGGATGCCCGGGATTACCTGCACCGCTACTTGCCCGCCAGACCCAGGTTATAAAAGGCCGCCATGCCCGGATAGCGACCTCGCGGCCCGAGCTCCTTTTCTATCCACAGCAGCCGGTTGTATTTAGCCACCCGTTCCGACCGGCAGGGCGCCCCGGCCTTTATGAAGCCCGCGCCGGTGGAAACGGAGAAGTCGGCAATGGTGGTATCTTCCGTTTCCCCCGACCGGTGACTGATGACCGCCGTCCACCCCTCTTTCTTGGCCATGTCCACCGCGGCGACCGTCTCGGTAAGGGTGCCCACCTGGTTCAACTTGATCAGGACGGAATTGGACGCCTTCCTCTCGATGCCCATCTTGATGCGTTTAGTGTTGGTGACATACAGGTCATCGCCTACAAGCTGCACCCTGTCTCCCAGGCGTTCGCGGAGCAGCGCCCATCCCTCCCAATCATCCTGGGACAACCCGTCCTCGATGCTGATAATGGGATACTTGTCCGCCAGGTAAGCATACAAGTCAACCATTCCCTCGCTGCTCAGCGTCTTGTTTTCCGCGGTGAGGTGGTAATGGCCCTTGTCTTCCTCATAGAACTCGCTCGCCGCCGGGTCCAGCGCCAGAAAACAATGCTTTCCCGGCACGCAGCCTGCCCGTTTGATGGCCTCCATGATGACCTGAATCGCAGCTTCTCCTGAGGGAAGCTGGGGGGCGAAACCCCCTTCGTCTCCCACGTTGGTATTGAGGCCCCGGCTCTTCAATATCTGTTTCAGCGAGTGATAAACCTCCGACCCCATCCGGAGGGCCTGGGCAAAGCTGGACGCGCCCGCAGGCACGATCATGAATTCCTGAAAGTCCACCGACTGCGCCGCGTGTTTCCCGCCATTGAGTATGTTCATCATGGGGACTGGCAGGGTGCGCGCTTCTTCACCGCCCAGAAAAGCATACAGAGGCATATTGCTGTAGTTGGCAGCCGCATGGGCCACCGCCAGGGAAACACCCAGGATGGCATTGGCGCCGAGCTTGCTCTTGTTTTCCGTCCCGTCCAGTTCGGCCATTGCGCCGTCGATTTCCCTTTGCCCTAACGCGTACATTCCGGTGATGGCGGGACCGATGGTCTCATTGACGTGCTTAACCGCCTTCAAAACACCCATGCCGTGAAAACGTTTCTTATCGCCATCCCTCAGCTCCACCGCCTCATATTTTCCCGTACTGGCCCCGGAAGGAACGGCGGCCACCCCTGTGGCTTTATTCCCCAAGCGGACCATTACTTCCAAGGTGGGATTACCCCTGGAATCCAGAATTTCCCGGGCCGAAACAGATTCTATCTTATCCATAATCTCCAATTCTTCTCCCCCTTTTTGAAAGGGGGACCAAGGGGGATTTGAAACGCGTTTTTGCCGCCGTACCAAATCCCCCTCTGTCCCTCTCCCTCGATGGGAGAGGCCAGAGCCTGCCCCGCACCTGATGCGGGGTGAGGGTGAAAACAGTTTCGGTTTCCCTCGCCCCGACCCATCCGCTGCGGCGGGCGAGGGAATTCCGCGATTTTTGAGGCAGGCCGGCCACCGTGCCTGCTAGGGCTGGCCATTATGCCCCGCGCCGCCTCCCGAACGGAGGATCAATACGAAACCAATTATAGCACCTTTTTTAGCTCTGGCAACGGTACGGACGACCCGCAGATGCAGTGTCCTTGTATTGGTGCGTCTGGAAACCTATAATAGAGCCGTGGTCCGCGACGGAAGCCGGGCCGCAGAAAATTAGCGGGCAGGCTGGACTGCGGTGGACCTCCCGACGATTGGCAAACAAATGCAGACAAAACATTACCCGGTCTTACAAGAATTCAGTCGAGCGTTAAGAAAGGCGCTCGGGGATAATCTGGAGAGCATCGTCCTGTTTGGTTCCAGGGCGAGGGGTGACCCTGATCAATGGTCGGATTATGACCTGATGGTACTGGTTGACCGAGAAACCCCTGGTTTAAGGGAAGAACTGCTGCGCGTTGCGACCGACAGCGGGTCCAAACATGACGCCCTGGTATCGGCCCTCCTGTATAAGAAAGACCAGTTCGATTCTGACCGATATGAACCATTGTTTATGAATATTAGAAAAGAAGGCATCGCGATATGGACAAGGACCCCGAACTTTCAGAGAAACTTGGTGTAATTGTCTCGAAATCGTTGGAGAGCCTTAATGCCGCGAGGTCACTATGTGCCCAAGAATACTTTGACGACGCCGCATCGAAGGCGTATTATGCCGTCTTTCATTCCCCTCAGGCGATCCTGCTGACTCTGAATCTGAGTTTTTCCAAGCATTCCGGGGTGATCAGCGGCTTTAATAAGAACTTCGTTCAGCCGGGAGTATTTCCACCTGACTTCAAGGAGCGGATAGGCCGTCTATTTCAAGAACGCCAGATCGGCGACTACAGCTACAAGCAGCGCATAGGCAAGGAAAGCGCCAGGCGCGACATCCAGGATGCGAAAACGATTGTGGAAACCATCGTGGATTACCTGCGCAGGGAGAGTTTTCTGGGCCGGGCGGCGGGGCCTCCGGAACAGTGACATTGCCATTCGCGACCCGTGCGCAGTCGGGGTCAGGCCCAACAGTGCTATGATAGTCCTGCGATGAAACAGTACAGGTTGCCCGTGACGGTGTATCAACCGGGTGCAGAGACGGAAAACAAGTTCATGGCCGAGGTCCCGATACTTCCAGGGTGCCGGGCGTGGGGCGACAGTCTGGCAGAAGCCCTGGACAACCTGAGAAGTGTTGCCGGTGAATTCCTTCTGTCTTACAAAGAGCATGGTGACCCGCTACCCAGGGAAGTAGAAGAAACGGCCTACGAACTGGTTGGACCGAAGGTTGCTACTGAGGTCACTGTCTATCTTTGAACTACCGAGAGTTGACGCGCAAGCTCCGCAAGCTCGATTGCGCTGAGCCGTAGGGTGGGTGAAGCGCCCATCGCAGCCTACCCCGGCATAAAACCGTCACCCGTTTTGGGCGCGGAACCCACCATGTCCGCACCCCACCCCTCATGGTGGGTTACGCTCGCAGACTGCGGCCAGGCCAGCAAATGCGCCTTAACAGGCTTCGCCCGAACGCCGGTCTGCGGAGTGTGTGCTCGCTTCACCCACCCTACGTGGTTACTCCTCACAGGCGGGACGCCTGTGCCACCGGTTGTGCGTGAGATTCTGCTATAATGGGTTTTCCAATGATCATTTCGAACCGACAGCTAGATAGCATCCTGCCCGAAGTTACCCGTCCCGCCCGGTACACGGGCGGCGAGTGGAACTCCGTTATCAAAGACTGGGAAGTCACCCCCCTCCGCATCGCTCTGGCCTATCCCGACCTCTACGAGATCGGGGCTTCCAATCTGGCCATACCCATCCTCTATGAAATTGTCAATGCCCGGTCCGACGCGCTGGCGGAAAGGGTCTACGCCCCCTGGCCGGATATGGCCGCCGCCATGAGAAAGGCCGGCATTCCCCTTTACAGCCTGGAAACGAAGCACGCCATAGCAGATTTCGACATCTTCGGCTTCTCCCTGGAACACGAGCTCACCTATACCAACGTCCTGGAAATGCTGGACCTGGCGGCAATCCCCGTTCTCGCCGCCGACCGGGATGATAGCCATCCCATCATCATCGCCGGGGGCACCTGCTGCCTGAACCCGGAGCCGATGGCGGATTTCATTGACCTTTTCTGCCTGGGCGAAGGCGAAGAACTCATGGCGGAACTGGTGCAACTTCTGGCTGAGTGGAAAGACAATCAAGCCTCTTCCAGAATTCGTTCCCCCCGGGGCAAGTCCCGGCGCCGGGAACGCCTGCGCCGGGCTGCCGCCCTCGAAGGGGTCTACGTACCTTCGCTGTACAAGGTTGACTACGATGACGGAGGACTGGTGGCTACCGTGTCGCCTGTCGCCCCGCATGAAGCGGGGCCGGTCATCCGCCGCCGCATCGTCAGGACGTTGCCGCCTCCGGTGACCAGGCCGGTGGTCCCTTTCATCGAGGTGGTGCAAGACCGGGCGGCTATAGAGATCCAGCGCGGCTGCACCCGCGGCTGCCGCTTTTGCCAGGCGGGGATAGTCTACCGCCCCCTGCGCGAGCGTCCCGTCGAGGAGGTCGTCAAGGCCACGGGCGAACTGCTCAAGACCACGGGTTACCGCGAGCTTTCTCTGGTTTCCCTGAGCACGGCGGACTACAGCGGCATCGACAAGCTGGTGGCGGCGCTGATGGATAATTACCAGAAGGACAAGCTGATGATCTCGCTGCCCAGCCTGCGCATAGACAATTTCTCGTTGAAGCTCATGGAGGCCCTCCCCCAGCGCAAGAAGCTGGCATTCACCTTTGCCCCCGAGGCCGGCAGCGAGAGACTCCGCTGCGCTATCAACAAGGTCATCAAGGACGAACAAATTATGGAGGTCGCCCAGGCGGCCTTCGACCGCGGCTGGAACAGCCTGAAACTGTATTTCCTCCTGGGGTTGCCCACCGAAACCGAGGAGGACCTGCTGGCAATCACCTCCCTGGTCCGGAACATTATCTCTCTGAGGGGAAAGGCCAATGGACACCGTCCGCAGATCAAGGCCAGCCTGTCATCCTTCGTTCCCAAGCCGCATACTCCCTTCCAGTGGGCCGCCCAGGATTCCCTGGAAGAGTTGCTCCGCAAGCAGGACCTGGTGAGAAGGGGGCTGCGCAAGATAGGCGCCCAGCTTTCCTGGAGCAGCCCGCCGGCCAGTGTGCTGGAAGCGGCGTTTTCCCGAGGAGACCGGCGGCTGGGGAAGGTGGTCCATGCAGCCTGGCGCAAAGGCTGCGTCTTCGATGCCTGGAGCGAGCGGTTTGATTACCAAAAGTGGCTGGCGGCCTTCCAGGAGTGCGGCCTGGAAATCGAGTTCTTTGCCCGGAGGGAGAGAGGCAAGGAGGAGGTCCTGCCCTGGGGTCACATCAGCACCGGCGTCACCGCCAACTACCTCTGGCGCGAGTACGACTGCACGCTCAAGGGCAAGGAGATTCTGGACTGCCGCTACGGGCGTTGCCACGCCTGCGGCCTGGAAAAATGGCTGCCGCAGTGCGAGGAAAGGGTTAGAAAGTTGGACGGTTAGAGGTTTATAAGGTTATAAGGTTTATAAGGTTTGTAAGGTTCGTAACGTCACAATGCTCTTCAGGTTTGACGGGGACGGTTTGCCGGCTACTCACTACTCGCTACTCAATGCTCGCTACTCTTCCTACTCTTCCTACCCTTCCTACCCTTCCTACCCTTCCTACCCTTCCTACCCTTCCTACTCTTCCTACGTTTCTCCTACGCAAACGTCTGGAACTTCTCTTTAGTCGCGCCGCAGATGGGGCAGGTGGCCGGCATGGCGCCGTCGTGCGTCCAGCCGCAGCCCTTGCAGACACCGATAGGCCCGAAGGCGGCATCCTTTTTTGAATCAACTGCCTCTTTGGCCCTCTGAAAGAGGGCGGCATGAGTCTTCTCACCCGATAGGGCGTAATAGAAACTCTTGTGAGCGCTCTCCTCCCCCTGGAACTTGGCAACTTCCAGGAAGGCCGGGTACATCTCGGTGATTTCGTAGGTCTCCCCCATGATGGCGCCTTGCAAGTTCATCGAGGTGCTGTCGCCGCCGAACACGGCCACCGAGGCGCAAAGGGCGTCGGCAACGGGCTGCTTCAACTCGCGGAAATGGTTGGTCCCGTGAATCGTTTCGGCAAAGGAAACTGCGCGGAACAAGCGCGCGATGTTGGCGAAGCCCTGCTGTTCCGCGGCCTCCGCCCATACCATGTAGCGCATATGCGCCATGGACTCGCCGCCGTGGGCATTGCGCAGATTGGATGCGGTGATGGAGTGCATTAAGGTCCTCCTGTCGGAAAAATTCGGTCACCTGTCATTCTGAGCGAAGCGAGCGTAGCGAGCGTAGTCGAAGAATCCTTCGCTCCGCTGAGCGAAGCGAGCGTAGCGAGCGTAGTCGAAGAATCCTTCGCTCCGCTCAGGAAGGGTTCTTTCGGGCTGGGGAGCGGGACGAAAGACCCTTCGCCTTCATTCGCTTCGCTCAGGGCTCCGGCTCAGGGTGACAGTCGGCGCACGACGACGGGCGTCTTGCGGGGCGCCCGTCTTTTTGTTATGATGTGACTTAATGCGGGAGTGGCGCAGTGGTAGCGCATCTGCTTCCCAAGCAGAGGGTCGCGAGTTCGAATCTCGTCTCCCGCTTTGGCGCAAGCTACCCCCGGTTCCATAATTGTTAGCCACGAATGAACACGAATAGTAAAATAGGGTGGCTTCGTGCCCACCATATGTATTTCGTGTTTATTCGTGGTTCCAGTTCCGCCGCCTGTGATGGGATGAATCCCATCACCCGCTCCAGGCCTGCTGGTTCTCTCCGGCGGTTTCCCTGGGTCTGATTATCTCCCTGGCCTGTTCCGCGAACTCCTCAGGGACCATTATCCTCACCTGGCCCAACCCATCCACCGTCACACCGAAGGCCACGCCGACGCTCTCGTAAGACAGTACCACCGGGATGCCCTCGCTCTCCAGGTGAGACTTGATCACCCTGGCGGTAAGTTCGCCCTGTACCGTGGAGATGACCGTGAACTCCGGCTTCGAACTCCCCATGCGGCGTCGCTCTAAGAAGAAAACGGGGCCGCGCTGACCGTCCGCAGTTCGGGCAACACCTTGAGGTTGCGGGCAATGTCCGTCCAGGGCGGCAGGCACACTCCTTTCCCCACCACGGTAACCCCCCACCCGGCCTGGACCGGGTTCTTCTCCACGCCCACGTAGCACAGGTCGCC
This sequence comes from Chloroflexota bacterium, assembly GCA_016210565.1. Lineage (GTDB taxonomy): Bacteria > Chloroflexota > Dehalococcoidia > JACQUA01 > JACQUA01 > JACQUA01. The sequence goes on along the minus strand of JACQUA010000303.1, from coordinate 8,924 downwards.
AACCTTTACCCCCTCGTCAATGATGCACCGGTCGACGAAGCTATGCTTCCCTATTACCGCGCCCTCCATAACGATGGAGTTCCTCACCAGGGCCCGTTCCAGCACCCTGACGCCGGGACCCAGCACTGAGTTCTCCACGTCGCCTTCGATGATGCACCCCGGAGCAACCAGGCTGTTCTTGACGGTTCCATGCGGGCACACGCGGGGCGCGGCCGCAGCCTGATCGACCGTCCGGACCTGCCAGCCATCTTCACCCGGGTTGAAGGCCGGGGCTCTGGAGGTCAGCTCCAGATTGGCTTCATAGTAGCTATCGACGGTGCCGATGTCGCGCCAGTAGGCGCCGAACCGGTAAGCGAAAACCTTTTGCTGCTTCACCATGGCGGGGATTAACGAGTACCCAAAATCGTGCGGCGAGCGTGAGTTGGAACGGTCCTCGATCAGATGCCGGACGAGCACTTCCGTATTGAAGATGTAGATACCCATCGAAGCCAGGTCGCTCGGCGGGACCGCCGGCTTCTCCGCGAACTCCATCACCCTGCCCTGGTTGTTCGGAATCACTATACCGAAGCGGTGGGCTTCCTCCAGGGGGACCGGCATAACGCCTATAGTGACCTCGGCCCCGGACTGCCGGTGAAAGTCCAGCATCCGCCCGTAGTCCATATTGTAAACGTGGTCCCCGGCCAGGACTATTACTGCTTCCGGACCCGACTTCAGCACATAGTCCAGGTTCTGGTAGACAGCGTCAGCCGTTCCGGCATACGAGCCGCGCTGCGGCTCGAGGATATCCAGGCGATGATCGCCCGGGTTATTGGAACGCCACTGCTTGAGGTATTCCGCGAGATAGTGACGCTGATAATCAGTCAGCACGCCCACTCTGCCTACGCCGGAATTGACACAGTTACTGAGAGTGAAATCTATAACACGAAACCGTCCGGCGAAAGGCAGGACCGGTTTGGGCCTGACCTGGCACAGGATATCCATTCTTTTTCCCTGCCCTCCGGCAAGGACCAATGCAACCGCGTTTTTCATGATAGCGCCCTCTTTTATTTACCCTTGAGACTAGACGAACAGGTCATCATCTTCGCCGACACAGTGTTTGGCACCGTTCTTGTACTCCCTCCGGAGGTTGCCGGGGAGGATTCGAAATAGCCAGAGGGGAGCAACGACCTATTTTGCCTTTATCTGAATCCTGGTGGGTTTGGCCGCTTCGACTTTCGGCAATACCACTTCCAGAACCCCGTCCTTCAGATTCGCCTCGATCTTTTCCGCGTTGACGTCTTCGTCGAGAGTCACCGAGCGCAAGAAACTGCCGTAGCGAATTTCAGTCCGCTGGTATTCCTCTTCTTTCACTTCCGTGGCCTTCTTCCGCTCGCCCTTCACCGTCAGGGTGTTCCCCGTCATCGAGATGTCGATTTCCTCTTTCTTGATGCCCGGCAGGTCCATGCACACGATAAGCCTGTCACCCTTATCCACCACTTCCACGTCCGGCGCAAAGGCCATGCCATCTCCCGGCGCCCGCCGCCAGAGGGTCCGGAAGGGCCAGGCAGTCTGCCTGCCCATCAGGTCCTCCATCTCGTGTTCCATTTCGTCCAGTAACCTGAACGGCGACATTGACCTCGGTCTCCAAACTTCCATTGCCATAAACTTGACTCCTTCTCCTTTACTCGTTATGTGCAAAAGTCCCTCGGACCCGCTCCCCGGCAACCTCTCCCGGGAAAATCTTCAGGACCGGCTGCTTCTTAATTGACTTGCTTCATTCCGTCGACCCCGATGCCCATCAAGGTCTGTAGCTAGACGAAATGATAGCAACCTGCACATAAACAAGTCATAAAATTGAATCGAAAATGATTACAAAAGTGTGAAATCCCCGCCGGGGCGGAAGTTCCAAGTGCCAAGTACCAACTGCCAAATTCCAGGTTCCAAACCTCTCAGGGAACTGTATTTGCAGCGATGCGCGAAAACCGCTAAGATATGCCAGGAGAAATGACAAAGCCCGAATGACGAATGAATCACCCATCCCGATGAGTTGGGACCATCAAGAAGGAAGACGGCGTGCGCTGTCATTCTGAGCGAAGACGAGCGCCAGTCCCGATACAATCGGGAGAGTCGAAGAATCCTTCGCTTCGCTCAGGACAAGTTCTTTCGAGGTGGGGTGCCGGACGAAAGACCCTTCGCCTGCCCCCTCGCTTCGTTCAGGGCTTCGGAGCAGGGTGACATTTTCTGAGCAATCCTCCGTGCTTAGCCGGCTAAGCGCCATGAAGCATGAAAATCATGGCTCACAGGCGGGGACGCCTGTGCCACCGGTTCTGGGCATTCGTCATTTCGTGCGTTCATCATTCGGACATCGAGTTTCCCACCATGACTATTGAGTTCAAGAAGCAGATCATCAAGTCCCGCTTTCTCGACCCGGCCAGAGGCTTCAAGGAGACCTCTTTTGACCTGGAAATCCGGCGCGACCCACTGACCGAATCGGCTTCGCTCATCTATCACGGCATGGACTACCCTCCCTTGAGCGGCCCCAATCCGGCGGAACTGCAACGTCCGCAGGGCTGTCCTTTTTGCCCGGATAACATTGAAAAAGCCACCCCGCTCTTCCCGGAAGACATCGTTCCCGGAGGCCGTATCCGGGTCAATGAAGCCGTCGTCGTCCCCAATATCCGGCCCTATTCGCAGTATAGCGCGGTGGTCCCGATGTCTTCCCGGCACGTGATGAAACTTGATGAACTCAAGGAATTGACGTTGACCGATGCCTTCGTCGCCAGCAAGCTCTTCGCCGCTAACGTGGCCAAACATGACCCCGAGGCCAGGTATTTATCAACCGGGTGGAACTATATGGCCGCCGCCGGCGCCACCCTCACCCATCCCCACCTGCAGGTCAACCTCGGCTCTTTCCCCACGCCCGCCCAGGCAAGGGACAACCAGGCCGCGATAGTCCACTACGAGAAACATGGCGCCAATTTCTGGGAAGAACTGATCCAGCAGGAAAAGGAGCAGGGGGAAAGGTACGTGGGAGCCACCGGGAACGTGCACTGGCTGACGGCCTTCGCGCCCAGGAGCCGGCTGCTGGACGTCATCGCCGTTTTCCGGGGCGCCAGTTCCTTTCTCGACCTGTCTCAGGCGGACTTACGGGACTTCTCGGTGGGACTGGTCAGTGCTTTTAAGGACATGCAGGAGCACGGCTTGCACAGCTTCAACCTGGCGATCCATTCTTCTTTCGAAGGCAACGAACACTTCTATTGCCACGCCAGGCTGATTGCCCGGTTCACTTTTTTCGCCGCCGGGGTGAGCGACAGGTCCTACCTGGAGCTCCTGGACGGCCAGATGTTCAGCCGCATCACGCCGGAGAAGATGTGCCAGAGCCTGAGGAAGCATTTCAGCCGGTAGTCGATAGTCGTTAGTCAATGGTCCGTAGCGGCACGCTGCCGCGGATCGTCATTGCGAGTCCCGATTCGTCTGGAAGACTCATCGGGACGAAGCAATCCCATGGAGAACCAGTCAAGCAGTCAAGTAGTCCGCAGCCGCTGCTAGGAACTGACCACAAATAACCGGAACAATAAACCACGAGATTGACACAAGATTTTCACGAGGTTTGCTTACCTGACAACCTTTTCATCCGAATCTGGCGTTAATTCAGGTGAAATCTTGTGGTTCCGCTTATTAAGGTGCACCGTTGATTGAGTTCATCACGGACAATTACTTAGCTGTTAGCTGAAAGCTGTTAGCTGAAAGCCATCCTTGAAACAGGCTCTATCTTTCTGGAGCATCAGCCTGACCGTACTGCTGTTCGCCGGCTCGGTCTATCTCGGCTATCAATCAGCAGACAGCGAAGTGGCCAGGTTGCTGAGCAGGGACCTCCGCGCCAGCCTTTCTCCCTTGAGAGACCTGGGGGCATTCCCGCTTCTGGTGATTATCTTTCTCAACAACTCGATCAAGGCGCTGATGGTCATCGTCCTGGGAATAATCCCTTTCATCTTCTCGTCCGGCTTTGTCGTTCTCAACGGGTTCATCATTGGAATCGTGGTAGAGCAGGCCGTCGCCGCGAGGGGTCTGGGTTTCACCCTGCTGGGCCTGTTGCCCCACGGCCTGCTCGAACTGGCGGCCATCCTGCTTTCGGCGGCGCTGGGCCTGCAGATCGGCTTTGCCGTGCTGGCCGCCCTGGGCGGCAAGAAGGCATTCCTGGGACAGAGATATAAGAACAGCCTGATGCTCTATTTGAAATTCGTCCTGCCGGCGCTGCTCGTGGCCGCCATCATCGAGACCATCGTTGGCAGGTACATCCTGCCGGGAGGGTAGTCGGCAGTCGGCAGCCGTAGCGACACCCCTTGTCTGCCTTGCGGACTCTCGCAGAGCGGAGCGGGTGTCGAAAGGCGGCGCGAACCCACCATAATAATCGATAGCCGGCAAGGGAGACCAGCAATGATCAAAGACAAATACGCCGCCCGGCGGTTTGACGTAAACAAAGAGGACGCCATTGACACGGAGGTGCTCGAAACAATCCCGTTCGAGTACCCCGGGTCCGGAACGGAGGTAGTCTACGAGACCGACGAGTTCACCGCGGTCTGTCCCTGGACCGGTCTGCCGGACTTCGCCCATCTCACCATCAAGTATTCACCGGACAGTACCCTGGTGGAGCTCAAGTCACTGAAGTACTATCTGACTTCGTTTCGCAACGTTGGCATTCTCCAGGAGCACGCCGTCAACCGCGTGCTCAAAGACCTGGTAGACCTGCTCCGGCCCATCAGCATGACCGTTGAAGGCGTCTACATGGAAAGAGGGGGGCTGAAGACCACCGCCGCCGTAAGTTACCAGGTACCAAGTAGCGAGTAGCCAGTAGCGAGTAGTGTGTGGGAAGTAGCGAGGAGACAGAAGACAGTAGTCCGCGGTCACCGGTGACGTTCCAGTTCAAAGCCGGGGGCCAGCTTCTCATCTTCGAACGTTCTAACCTTATAAACCTTATGGACCTCGCAAACCTCGCAAACCCGGCGGGGCGGGGAACTCAATAACCCAATAACTCAAAGAACGTTCGAACTTTCTAACCTTACAACCCTTATAAACCTCACAAACCTCACAAACCTTGTAACCCCTCTACCCCACCCGCTCCAGGTATTCCCCCGTCCGGGTATCAATCTTTAATTTGTCCCCCACGTCTACGAACAAAGGAACCTTGATTTCCAGGCCGGTCTCGAGTTTGGCCGGTTTAGTGCCCCCCGCCGCCGTGTCGCCCCGGAAAGCCGGACCGGTGTCGACCACCTTGAGCTCAACGGTGATGGGTAGGTCCACCGTTACCGGCTCGCCCTTGTAGTCCAGGACGGTAATATTCATCCCGTCCTGGAGATAGTAAGCCGCGTCTCCGAGGACATCTTTGCTCAGGGAAAACTGCTCGTAGTTCTTCACGTCCATGAAGTAGTAGAGGTCGCCGTCGCTGTACATGTACTGGACCGTTCTCGGTTCCAGTTGCACGCGCATGAGTTTTTCTCCCGGCTGCATCGTCCGCTCGATGGTCTTCCCGGTCTTGATGTTCTTGAATTTCACCTTCGCCATGGCCGCGCGCTGGGCATAACGGAAGGGACTATATTCCACTATCTGGAAGATCTGACCTTCGATCTCCACCATGATGCCCTTTTTCATTTCGCTGAAAGAAATCATGACCGTCTCCTCGGAAGTTTTCGGGAATGCCGGGATAATCTTAGCACAAGACGGTCAAGCAGTCGAACAGTGACCGGTCGAGCAATCAAGCAGTCCCGTAGGGGCACGTTGCACGTGCCCTCGTTGTCGACCGGTCAAGCAGTGACCGGTCAAGCAGTGACCAGTCAAGCAGTCGGCGGTCGGCAGTCCGGGGTGGGGAATCTGTAATCTATAATCTACAATCTACTCTTCGGTGTATAATAGTCCCATCACCGGGAGCCAGCGTCAAGGAAAGGGATTGATCCAAAAATGTCACCCTGAGCCGGAGCCCTGAGCAGGCGAAGGCGCAGGCGTCCCGACCCGTCGGGATCGTCACCTCCCCTTCGAAGGATTCTTCGACTGCGACTCGTCCCGATAGCATCGGGGCTCGTCTTCGCTCAGAATGACAATTTGATCCCTCATGGTGCGCCGTCGGCGCATGGAGGATTGTTTTGCCAACCGTATTCTTAGTCGGTAAGTTCAGCCATCAGGCCGGTCTCGAAGCCGAACTTCGACGCCGCGGGTTCACCGTGATCAGTCCCACCGACGGCCATGAGTCCGCGGATAAGAAGCCGGATCTGGCCCTCGTGGACTTAACCGCAGTTCCGTCCGGACGCCGGCGCGATGGCAATGAAATAATCGAACAGACGAGAGCCCGGTACTCCGTACCGGTCATCGCCGTCATTTCCGGCGACCGCCTGGCCGGCTATGAACCCCTTCAGGGCATCGATGACTTCATCGTAGCGCCCTGTCCCGTCCCGGAAATCGAGGCGCGCATCAGGCAGGTGCTGTGGGCGGCGCAGAACCTGAAAAACGAAACCATCGTCAAACGCGGCGACATCGTGATCAACCTGTCCAGCTATAAAGTCTTCCTGGCAGGAAAGCCGGTGGACCTCACCTTCAAGGAGTTCGAACTGCTCCGTTTCCTGGCAGCCAGTCCGGGCAAAGTGTTTTCCCGAGAGTCGCTGCTGAACCAGGTCTGGGGCTATGACTACTACGGGGGCGACCGCACCGTGGATGTGCACATCCGCCGGCTGCGCAGCAAGATCGAAGATGCCACCCACTCCTTCATAGAGACCGTCTGGAATGTCGGGTATTCGTTCAAGGAATAAGTAGGAAGGGTAGAAAGAGTAGGAAGGGTAGGAAAAATAGGTAGTAGACAGTAGATAGTAGATGGTAGACGGCACGCCCTACTAAGTTTAGAACTGACGGGGGAGCACATTCGTGTCTATTCGTGTCTATTCGTGGTTTGAAGTCTTCTTCCGGCGACCAAGGGGCCCGGCTTCCGCGGGGCCGTTCCGTTTTCCTTATTATTACCGACATTTAACACATCCTTAATTCTTTGGAAACATTTCACGCATAAACTAACTGGCATTACACTCAGGTTCCGGCATTGGTACCACCGGGACCGGGCCATTATTTCGAGAAACGGAAGGGTAATGTCATGAACATTGATACCGGCGATACCGCCTGGATCCTCACATCAGCCGCGCTGGTGCTGCTGATGACGCCGGCGCTGGGGTTTTTCTATGGCGGGATGGTCCGCAGGAAGAACGCCACCGCCACCATATTCCAGAGTTTCATCATCGTGGCCCTGATCAGCGTGCAGTGGGTGCTGTTCGGCTACAGCCTCGCCTTCGGCCCCGACCGGGGCGGCATCATCGGCGGTCTCGAGTGGATCGGGTTGACCGGCGTCGGGGCCGAGCCGTTCGATGCTTACTCGAAGACGATTCCCCACCAGGTGTTCATGCTCTTCCAGATGATGTTCGCGATCATCACGCCGGCGCTGATCACCGGCGCGTTCGCGGAGCGGAAGAAGTTCTCCGCGTTCATCGTCTTCACGCTCGCGTGGTCGACGCTCGTCTATGACCCGCTCGCCCACTGGGTGTGGGGCGACGGAGGCTGGCTCAAGCGTCTGGGCGCCCTCGACTTCGCAGGGGGGACGGTCGTCCACATCTCGTCCGGCGTCTCGGCGCTGGTGTGCGCGCTGCTGATCGGCAAGCGGCGCGGCTACGGCCACCAGCCGATGCCGCCGCACAACCTGCCGATGACCGTGATGGGCGCCGCGCTCCTCTGGTTCGGCTGGTTCGGCTTCAACGCGGGGAGCGCCCTCGAGGCGAACGGTCTCGCCGCCTCCGCCTTCCTCGCCACCAACACGGCGGCGGCGGCCGCCGCCCTCGGCTGGATGTTCACGGAGTGGATGGCCCGCGGCAAGCCGACCGTGCTCGGGGCGGCCTCGGGCGCGGTGGCCGGTCTCGTCGCGATCACGCCGGCCTCGGGCTACGTCGGGCCCGTGTCTGCGCTCGTCATCGGCGCCCTCGCCGGGGGCCTCTGCTACACGGCGTGCAACGTGAAGTCACGGCTCGGGTACGACGACTCGCTCGACGTGGTCGGCGTGCACGGCGTGGGCGGCACGTGGGGGGCGATCGCCACCGGCCTCTTCGCCTCGAAGGCGGTCAACGAGGCGGGCGGCGACGGCCTCCTGTTCGGCACCCCCGGTCAGCTCTGGACCCAGATCGTGGCCGTGCTCGCGACGTACGTGCTTGCCGCCGTGATGACGACCGTGATCCTGAAGGTCGTCGACGCCATCGTCGGTCTGCGGGTCGCCGCCGACGACGAGGTGGCCGGGCTGGACCTCTCGCAACACTCGGAGACGGCGTACATGCTGGGCGGCGGCTCCTACGGCGAGTTCACGAGCAGCGGGGGCGCCTTCGCGGAGGCGATGCGTGCCGCCGACGCCAAGCCGCGGCCGGCCCACTGACGGCGGTGGACGCCTTGATTTTCCCCCTGCGGTTTCCTAACGTAGTCGGACCGGCGGCGGTCGGCGGTGCCGGTCCCCGATGTCACCCACACCTCAATGGAGAGGAGAAACGGTTCCCATGACCCCGAAGGACGTCCTCAAGTTCGCCAAGGAGAGAGGCGCCAAGATCGTCGATCTCCGGTTCATCGACCTCCCCGGTCTCTGGCAGCACTTCTCGATCCCGGTGTCCGAGCTGAAGGAGGACATCTTCGAGGACGGCCTCGGGTTCGACGGTTCGTCGATCCGCGGGTTCCAGACCATCGACGAGTCCGACATGCTCCTCATCCCGGATCCCACGACGGCGGTGATGGACCCGTTCACGGCGGTCCCCACCCTCGTCCTCATCTGCAACGTGAAGGACCCGGTCACCGGCAAGTGGTACACGCGTGACCCGCGCTACATCGCCCAGAAGGCGGAGGCCTACGTCAAGAAGAGCGGGCTCGCCGACACGGTCTACATC
>JACQUA010000294.1 GCA_016210565.1 Chloroflexota bacterium | reverse complement strand
GTACTGGTGGGCGTCGTCCTGTTGTCCGTCAACTGCAGGAGGGAAGCCCCTACTCCCGCACCCACGCCTATCCCACCGACGGTCAAGGCAACTACCGTTCCACCGCCGCCGCCCACCACGCCGGCGCCCACGCCCATACCAGCAACACCAAAGCCGGCTCCACCAAAACCCAAGGCCACGCCCAAGCCGGCCACACCTAAGCCAACCCCGCCAACACCACCACCGGCCACAGCCACGCCCCCCCCGCCTACCGCCCCGCCGGCGCCCACCACTCCAGCGCCGCAGGCCATGAAGCTGCAGATCACCGAGCCGGCGAATGAAAGCATCGTTAACTCAGCCGGCATACGCGTTAGCGGCGTCACCAATCTGGATGCCGTGGTCAGCGTCAACGGGACAATCGTCGATGTGGGGGATAATGGCGTTTTTGGCATTAACCTTACCCTGTTGGAAGGCCCAAACCTCATCGAGGTAATAGCCACCGACATCGAAGGACGGCAGGCCGCCCAGAACATCACGGTCATATACATCCCGTAAATAGGAGAGGAGATCTACTATGAAGAATTGGCGCCTTTTCGCGGTAGTGTTCTTTATCCTGGCACTGGTCCTGTCAGTTCCCGGCGCTGCCCTGGCCCAAACGCCGACACCAACTCCGGCGGCCGAGACCCCTACTCCACAACCCACGCCGACTCCAACGCCGGCGGCCACACCCACGCCGACCCCGGCGCCGACGCCGGCTGTCACTCCGACGCCCGTTGCCACGCCAACGGCTGTTCCCTCTCCCACGGCAGTTCCCACCGAGACACCCGGCGCCACTCCGACGGCTACGGCGACAGCCGCCGCTACCACCCCGGCGCCGGCGGCATCGCCGACCGCCACCCCGGCGGTGGTGCCATCCAGAATCGAAGGCACACTGACCTCGATAGACCCTGCGGCTAACACCATCACCATCACCACCCGCCAGGGGGTCGCCGTTACCCTGACGGTCAATGCCTCAACCAGGATCGAGGCCTGGGGAAAAGAGCCGGCAACCATTCAGGACCTGAAGGTGGGCCAGGCTGTCGAGGCCGTTTTCATTCCGGGGATAATGATTGCCACAAAGATAGAAACCAAATTGGGTGGTGACGTCGCCCTGACCGTCAGACAGGGCTTCTTTGGCGCCGTCAAGGACGTATCTACCGGTTCGCTGACACTGGATACCCAGCAAGGGGCGGTGGTGGTCACCGTTGGGGCCGATACCCAGATCTGGAACCCTCCCAACAGGGATGCCAAACTGGCGGACATCAAAGCCGGCAATAGAGTGGCCATACTGGCCGAAAGGGTTGGCGGCGCCCTGGTGGCAAAGAGAATACTGGTTATTCCACCCAAACCGACACACCAGCAGGTCCAGGGGGTAGTGATTGCTATCTCGGGCAACCAGATAACGATTAGCGACAACGCGGGAAAGGCTATCAATGCCGAACTGGCGCCGGGCATCGTCCGCATAGTGGAACTGGGTGACCTGGTGGTCGCCGCCGTCATCAGCACCCCCGGAGTGCAAAAAATCATCGTTAAGGATATCCAGAACCGCGAAGACATTATCATCCGACTAAAGGGGCATGCCGAAAAGAAGTCCGGCAAAGAGCGAGAGGATATCGAAAAGGAAATTCAACGCCACAGCCAGCGAAGCCAGGAAGCCCTCAACCGCCTGCTGGACAAAGTGCCTCAAGCAACCCGACAGGGCATTCAGCGGGCCATCGACAAGATCAAGACCCGGGGCGGCAGATAACTGTCATTGCGAGCGAAGCGAAGCAATCCCGTCAGGGGGATAACGTAATGTATCATGACACGAACGCGGTGACAGACTAAACTGCACCGTGCTATATTAGACACTCAGGCTGTCCCCGAGAGAGTCCGGATATTCCATCTCTGGAGGTTGGCTATGGTTGGTCCCGTCTCCCGAAGATTCCGGTCCTGGTTAGCGGTACTGAACCTGCTTCTGGCAGCCTCGCTCATTTTGCCGCCTCCGTTGCCGGCAGCGGCCGCGACTGGCGCCACGGTTCCCGAACGGGTACAGCTTCCGCCACCGGTTCCGAAAAAGGGCTTTGATCCCGCCGGTCCGGTCTTCAATCTTGCCGACTTTGCCCGGTACCGGCCGGTCGCCGGCGGCGCAATCCCGGGGCAAATCGCCGGCGGCACATCTTCACTGGCTGCCACGGTGACCCCGACCGCCACCCCGACACCGTCGCCGACGCCCTCAATTACGGTATCGCCGTCTCCGACGGCGACGCCCTCGGCCACGGCATCGGCGACCACGACCGTCACTGCCACCCCTACGGCCTTGCCCTCCCCCACCCCTGGCGCCGGAACGGCGCCGGTGACGCCTTCGCCTACCCCCATAGGTACGCTGTCGCCAACCCCACAGGCAAGCCCGACCATAACAGTAAGCCCAACACCTACACCCGGCGCCACGCCGGCTCCAGGCGTCGCAACGGCGCCCGCTACCGCCACGCCATCATCCCGGTTAGATACCAGGACAGCAGCAGCCATGGCGGGCGACGCCAGTATCGACAAGGTCGTCGCTACGGTTGTTCCGGACAAGGAGGCCCTCCTGACCTCCAAAGACGGCCCTCGCAGACCGGCTTCCTGTTCTCCTTCGGGGACAGCGGCGACGCCTCCAGCCGGGTGAGCACCCCCTACAAGGCAGCCGTGGACTCCTCGGGCAACATCTGGGTGGCCGACTGGGACAACGCCCGCATCGCCAGGTATAACTCCGAGGGGGTTTACCAGACCTCTTTCGGCCAGGGGGTGATCGACAGCCCTACCGGGGTGACCATCGATTCCTCCGGTAACTTCTATGTCTCCAACTACTGGGACAGCCGGATACACAAGTTCGACAGCGGCTTCAACCATGTCCTGGACTGGGGCGGCTACGGCGCCGGCGACAGCCAGTTCAAATACCCCCAGGATGTGGTGTACAATCCCTCTAACGGCTACATCTACGTCATGGACCAGTGGAACCACAAGGTGAAATAGTTCGACGGCGGCGGCAACTACCAGGGGTCGTGGGGCGGCTTCGGGACGGCGGTAGGCCAGTTCAAATACCCCCAGGGCATCGGGGTAGACGTATAACAATAACACAGCCTCCGTGTCAAATCATTTAACAATGTTACCGAAGTGACGCCTGCTGAATCATCTTGGATGTTACCGTGCGTGCTGATTGTTTCTTCTGGGGGTCGGCCTTCTGGATGCTTTGCTTCTTCTCGTAGGCTTGGTATAGCTGGTTT
>JACQUA010000293.1 GCA_016210565.1 Chloroflexota bacterium | reverse complement strand
GGACGCCTGTGGTACCGGTTATTCGCAACCTCGCCTGGAGCAATCAAACCTTTGGCTGCGCCTATGTTCCACATCTCAAGAGACGCTCTGTGTCCACCCCTGGAGATGTGGGTAAGGATCAGTTCGAAAAAGGGGGAGAGGCATCAGGAATCCCCCTTAATCCCCCTTTTTCAAAGGGGGACAGAGAGTATGAGATGAAATGAAAACCAAACTATTTGACCCCAGCATCGTGGGCAACGCGGTGGACTTCATCACCAACGTCATGGAGTCATCCACCGAATACTCCATTATCGGCAAAGACCTGCAGGGGACCATCGTTCTCTGGAACGAGGGCGCCCGCCGCATCTACGGCTATGACCCGGAAGAGGTGGTAGGCAAAGTCAACTCGGGCATGCTGCACACCCCGGAGGACATCGCCGCGGGCAAGCCGCGGAAAATGTTGGATGAAGCCCTGCTGTCTGGCAAGTGGGAAGGCACCCTGGTCCGGGTGCGCAAGAACGGCAGCCGGTTCACCGCCAGGGTAGTCATCACCCCGCGGCGGGATTCTGACGGTCAGCCCATCGGCTTCCTGCTCATCTCCAAAGACGTTACCCAGGAAATCGGCTTTGCCGAAGAGGTCAAGAAGAGCAAGCTGTTCGACCGGACGGTGGTGGGCACCGCGCAGGAGGCCGTGGACTTCATCACCAACATCCTGGAATCGTCCACCGAATACTCGGTCATCGGCAAGGACCTCCAGGGCAAGATCGTCCTCTGGAACGAAGGCGCCAGGCTGATCTACGGCTACGCCCCCGATGAGGTCGTGGGCAAGGCCAACTCCGAGATCCTGCACACCGCCGAAGACATCGCCACCGGAAGGCCCAAGCGGATCCTGGCCGAGGCCCTGCACGATGGCAAATGGGAAGGCACCCTGGTCCGCGTCCGCAAGAACGGCACCCGGTTCACCGCCCGGGTGGTCATCACGCCCCGCCGCGATTCCACCGGCCGCCCCATCGGCTTCCTCCTCATTTCCAAGGATATCACCGAGGAAATCCGCCTCACCGAAGACCTCAAAGCCACCCAGTTCTACACTCGGTCTCTGATCGAGTCCAACATCGACGCCCTGATGACCACCGACCCCGTGGGCATCATCACCGACGTTAACAAGCAGATGGAGGAGCTCACCGGCCGCTCGCGGCAGGAGCTCATCGGATCCCCCTTCAAGACCTACTTCACCGATCCCCAGCGGGCTGAAGACGGTATCAAGCTGGTACTCCACCAGGGCCGCGTCACCAACTACGAACTGACGGCGCGGGCCAAAGATGGGCGGATGACCGTGGTCTCCTACAACGCCTCGACCTTCCGCGACTCCAACGGCAAGCTCCAGGGTGTGTTCGCCGCCGCCCGTGAAATCACCGAGCACAAAAGGCTGGAATCCCAGCTCCGGGACTCCCAGGCCTACAACCGCGGTCTGATCGAAGCCTCGGTTGATGGTCTGATCACCGTCGACCCCTCCGGGATGATCACCGACGTTAACGAGCAGATGTGCCGCATGTCCAGCTATCCCAGGGAAGAGTTGGTCGGCAGCCTGTTCGCCGACTATTTCGCCGACGCCGCCCGCGCCACCGCCGGCGTCAGGGAGACCTTCGACAAAGGAATTGTGAAGGACTACGTCCTTACCCTGACCACCAGGGACAAGCGCTCCCTGAGGGTGTCCTTCAACGCCTCCGTGTTCCGTGACCCGGCGGGCAGCGTGAAAGGCATTTTCGCCAGCGCCCGTGACATCACCGAGCAGGCCCGCCTCCAGGACCAGCTCTCCGAAGAGCGCGCTTACAACCGCGGTCACATCGAGGCCTCGGTGGACGGCCTCATCACCGTGGACCCGCTGCTGGTCATCACCGACGTCAATGAGACCATGTGCCGTATGTCCGGATTCAGCCGGGATGAGCTGGTCCAGTCTCCGTTCCAGCGCTATTTCACCGACCCGAAGCGGGCGGCTGAGGGCGTCCGTCTGACCCTGGACCAGGGAACGGTCACCAACTATGAGCTGGTGCTGCGCAACAAGGACGGACGGGAACGCAAGGTCTCCTTCAACGCCGCCGTATTCAAAGACCAGGCAGGCATCGTCCGCGGCATTTTCGCCTCCGCCCGCGATATCACCGACCAGGCCCGCCTCCAGGAGCAGCTCTCCGATGAGCGGGCCTATAACCGGGGACTGATCGAGGCCTCGGTGGACGGCCTCGTAACAGTGGATGAGTCGATGAAGGTCACCGACGTCAACGAGACGATGTGCCGGTTGGTGGGAAGGCCGCGCAATCAGTTAATCGGCTCGCAGTTCCCGCGCTATTTCACCGACCCCGGCCGGGCGGAAGAGGGCGTGCGCCTCACCTTCAAGCAAGGCGCAGTCACCAACTACGTGTTGACCATGGAGGCGGCGGACGGCCGCTCCGTGCCCGTTTCCTTCAACGCCGCCGTATTCCGGGACACGCAAGGGCTGGTGAGAGGCATTTTCGCCTCGGCCCGCGATATCGCCTCCCAGCAGCAACTGGAAGGCAAGCTCCAGGCCTCCCAGACCTACACCCGCTCCCTCATCGAATCCAACATCGACGCCCTGATGACCACCGACCCCCTGGGCAAGATCACCGACGTTAACAAGCAGATGGAAGCCCTTACCGGGTGTTCCCGGCAGGAGCTCATCGGCTCCCAGTTCAAGGACTTCTTTACAGACCCCGCCCGCGCCGAAGACGGCATCCGCCAGGTGCTCCGCGAAGGCCGCGTCACCAACTACGAATTGACCGCCCGGGCCAAGACGGGCAAGACCACGGTGGTCTCCTACAACGCCGTAACCTTTACCGACACCCTCGGCAAGCTGCAGGGTGTGTTCGCCGCCGCCCGCGACATTACCGAGCACAAGAGACTGGAGGAACAGCTCCGCGACCAGCAGATATACCTCCGCGGCTTGATCGAGTCCTCGGTGGACGGTCTGATCACCGTTGACCCGTCCGGCACCATCACCGACGTCAACGACCGCATGTGCCAGATGACAGGCTACGCCCGCGCCGAGCTTGTCGGCACCCCGTTTGCCGATTACTTCACCGAGCCGGGGCTGGCCCGGGAAGGCATCAGTCGCACATTGGACCAGGGGGTAGTAACCGAGTACGGCCTGACTCTCATCGCCCGGTCGCGCCGCCTGCTGCAAGTATCCTTCAACGCCTCGGTGTTTAAGGACCCCGCCGGCGGCATCCGCGGCATATTCGCCTCCGCCCGCGATATCACTGACCGCGTCCGGCTGGAGGAACAACTGCGAGAGCAACAGACCTACCTCCGCGGACTCATCGAGTCTTCGGTAGACGGTCTGGTAACCGTGGACCCGGAAGGGTTCATCACCGACGTCAACGAGCAGATGTGCCGCATGACGGGCTACGACCGAACCGAGCTCGTCGGCTCGCCGTTCAAATGGTACTTCACCGAACCTGACCGCGCCGACCTGGGCGTCAAGCGCACCCTGGCCGACGGCGTGGTCACCAACTACCAGCTCGTTCTCAAGCACAAATCCGGCCGCAAGTCCACCGTCTCCTTCAACGCCTCCGTGTTCCGCGGCGGCCAGAAGCGCATCCAGGGTATTTTCGCCTCCGCCCGCGATATCTCGGAACAGCACCGCCTCCAGACCCAGCTATCGGAGCAGGAAGCCTACAACCGGTCCCTCATTGAGGCTTCCGCCGACGCCCTCTTCGCCATCGCTCCCGACGGCGTCATCACCGACGTGAACGAGGAAGCCACCCGGCTGACCGGCCATTCCCGGAAGTACCTGGTCAGCTCACCCTTCTCCAGCTACTTCACCGACCCGGAAAGGGCGCGCGCCGGGGTCCAGCAGTCCCTCAGGGAAGGCCGCGTCATCGGCTATGAGCTGGTCCTGGTAACCCGCCACGGCCGCCGGGTGGCGGTGAGCTTCAACGCCGGCGTGTTCGCCAACGCCGCCGGGGAACCGATGGGTATTCTGGCCGCCGCCCGGGACATCGGCATCCAGAAGACCATGGAAGGCCAGCTCCGCGACCAGCAGGCCTATACCCGGTCCCTGATCGAAGCCAACATCGACGCCCTGATGACCACCGACCCGGTGGGGGTGATCACCGACGTCAACCGCCAGATGGAAGCCCTTACCGGCTACTCCCGCACGGAGCTTATCGGTTCGCCCTTCAAGAACTACTTCACCGAGCCGCAAAAGGCCGAAGAAGGCATCCGGCTGGTGCTCAAGGAGGGGACGGTCACCAACTATGAGCTGACCGCCCGCTCCAAAATCGGCAGAGAGACCGTCGTCTCTTACAACGCCTCCACCTTCTACGATCGCGACGGGAAACTCCAGGGTGTGTTCGCCGCCGCCCGCGACGTGACCGAGCGCAAGCGCTTCGAGCAGACCCTCCAGGAAAAGAACGTGGAATTGGAGAACGCCAGCCTGGCCAAAGACCGCTTCCTGGCCAGCATGTCCCACGAGCTGCGCACCCCTCTCAACGCCATTATCGGCTTCACCGGTACCCTGCTGATGAAGCTGCCCGGTCCGCTCACCGGGGAGCAGGACAAGCAGCTCCGCACCGTTCAGGCCAGCGCCAAGCACCAGCTTTCCCTCATCAACGACCTGCTGGACCTGGCCAAGATCGAGTCCGGCAAGCTGGACACGGCAGTGGAACAGGTGAGCGCCCGCGAGGTGTTGCAGGAGGTCGCCGAGGTGTTGCGCCCGCTGGCTGAGCAAAAGGGTCTGGCCTTCGATCTGGACGTGCCCGAGAGGGACGTTGTTCTGTCCACCGACCGCCGCGCCCTGCACCAGATCCTGACCAATCTGACCAACAACGCCATCAAGTTCACCGACAGGGGGGGCATAACCCTTAAGGCCAGTTCCAACGGCGCCGGCGGAAAGAAGGTCGCCGAGTTCAAAGTGATCGACACCGGCATGGGCATCTCCAAAGCCGACCAGACCCGTCTGTTCCAGGCCTTCGAGCGGGTGGCCGACCGGAAGAAGCGTCGCGACGAAGGCACCGGGCTGGGGCTGCACCTGAGCCAGAAGCTGGCCACGCTCCTCGGCGGCCAGATCGGGGTGGAAAGCGAACCGGGCAGGGGCAGCACCTTCACTCTGACTGTGCCGGAGAAGTGAGTAGGGAGTAGTGAGTAGGGAGTAGGGAGTAGGGAGTAGGGAGTAGTGAGTAGTGGGGGGTGCCGCAGGCGTCCCTGCCTGCGGAGCGCATCGGGCATCTTTGGCAATGAGAGAGTCCCTTCGCCGCCGGACCCGTCTGTGCCACCCCGCAGGCAGGGACGCCTGCGCCACCCACTCTTATTGCCGACGCCTGCGCCACCCCCCCCTTCATTGCCCGCACCCCGGCGGCACCCCGAGATTTGCCTCGTTCCACCGGACAATGATACAATGGGCGCACGGAGAAATGTTGTATGCCCGCGCGGGTGCTCATCATCGAAGACAACGTCGAAAACTCGCATCTCATGGCCTACTTGCTGAAGGCATGGGGGCACACCGTTATCTCGGCGCAGACGGGACACGAGGGGATGACCATGTCGCACAGTGTGGCCCCGGACCTCATCCTCTGTGACATTCTCCTGCCCGACTGCGACGGGCATCAACTCGTCAAGGAGCTGAAGGAGCACGGCTTCCTCCGTGATCCCCCGGTCGTGGCGGTCACCGCCCTGGCCATGGTGGGAGACCGGGAAAAAGCCCTCAGGGCAGGCTTTGACGGTTACATCCCCAAACCCATCAACCCGGAAAAGTTCATCGGCCAGGTCGAGGATTTTCTGCATCCGAGACTCCGCGGCCGCCGGCAGGAACAGATTGAAGGGTCACAAGGTTTGTAAGGTTTGTAAGGTTCATAAGGTTTATAAAGTTTATGAGGTTTGAAGGTTAGAAGGTTGGGCCCGTAGCTAGCAGCTAACAGCTATCAGCCACATCAATTCGTCATTCGCGTTTCGTCATTCATTCGTCATTCGATTTTCGTCATTCGTCATTCGGACTTCGTTATTCATTCATCATTCGGGTTTCGTCATTCGTCATTTGCTCTGAAAATGTCACCCTGAGCGCAGTCGAAGGGTCTTTCGTCCGGCACCCCACCTCGAAAGATTCTTCGACTACGCTCGCTACGCTCGCTTCGCTCAGAATGACATTTTCATCGTTCATTGTCCCGACT
>JACQUA010000297.1 GCA_016210565.1 Chloroflexota bacterium | reverse complement strand
CATCCTTCATGGTGCGCCATCGGCGCATGGGGGATTGTTTAGAAAATGTCACCCTGAGCCGAAGCCCTGAGCGAAGCGAAGGTGCAGGCGTCCCGACTTGTCGGGATGCTTCCCCGCCTGAAAGATTCTTCGACTGCGACTCGCTTGCGCTCGTCTTCGCTCAGAATGACATTTCCATCGTTCATTGTCCCGACTCGTCGGGATGAGTGATTGTTCAGGATTTCGGATTTAGTGCTTCGGTTTTCCGCTCGGGCTTGTCCGGATTAGAGTGTTCTTATGGCTTTCCCGCCGGGCACGGGAACGCTGTCCAGAACGCTCTGAATGATGGTCTCACTCACACTTCTAACGCCGTCGTTGCGGAAGGCGGGCTTGACGATAAGCCGGTGGGCGAGGGTGCTGATAGCCAGTTCCTTGATGTCGTCAGGAAGCACAAAGTCCCGCCCCAGGAGCAGAGCCCGCGCCTGTGAGCTGCGGAACAGCGCCAGCGACCCGCGGGGCGATGCACCCAGGTAAACTTCGGGATGGGAACGCGTCGCTTCAACCAGTTTCACGATGTATTCCTTGACCAGGTTGTCCACGTAGATCGATTTGATTGCCTCCTGGAGCTGGACCAGTTCTTCCGACGTGGCCACCTGCTCCAACTGGTCAAAGGGATGATGGTACTGCTGCTTCTCCATAACGGCGATTTCGTCCTGAAATGAAGGATAACCGAGCTTTATCTGCATCAGGAAGCGGTCGAGTTCAGCTTCGGGGAGGGGGAAAGTGCCATCCCGTTCGATGGGGTTCTGGGTGGCCATGATGAAGAAGGGCTGCGGCATCTTCCTGGTAATGCCCTCCACGGTTGCCTGCTTCTCCTCCATACATTCGAGGAGCGCGGACTGGGTCTTGGGCGAGGCCCGGTTTATCTCGTCGGCGAGGACGATCTGGGCCATTATGGGACCGGGGCGGAACTCGAATTCAGAGGTCTTCTGGTTGAATATCGAAACTCCGGTGATGTCACTCGGCAGGAGGTCAGGGGCGAACTGGATGCGGCGAAAAGTACAGCCGAAGGACCTGGCTATCGTCTTGGCCAGGGTCGTCTTTCCCACGCCGGGCACGTCTTCAATCAGAAGGTGGCCCTGGGAGAGAAGCGCGATGAGGGATAGTTCGAGTTCGTGGCGCTTGCCGAGAATTACAGTGCCGATATTGGTGAGAATCCGTTCAATTGTTTCTTGGTGCATTCACGCGTCCTCTGCTATCAATGACGAAGGCCAATCGTTATACATATAAGGCATTTTATACCGACAAAGATTTTTTTTCAAATAATTATGTATAATTAGGGGTTTGAAAAAGCTGTCAGTGTTCAGCAATCAGTTCTCAGCCCCGTAATCGCCAGCGCGGACTGGAAAAATCAGAAATCAAAATGCAAAACTCAAAATCACAGATCAAAATGTAAAATGAATAGCCTGGCCATCGCCAAGCCGTGTCATCGTTGGCCATGAACAGCGCTACGCCATTTTTGCATTTTTGAGTTGTCATTTTTCATTTTGGTTTTTGATTTTTGAATTTCCTTTGGTAAGGAGCGTCGAAGCTATGGCCCGGAAGTACATCTTGATGACCTGTCTATTGTCCCTCGCGCTTTTGGCCTGCGGCAACCCGGAGCAGACCACGATTGTGCCGGCCGCCACGGCGACGATTGGAGAAGAACCGTTTATGCGCAAAGTCAGCCCGCTCCTTTTGAACCAGATAGAGATGAGGCAGCAGCAGCAGAAACAGCCGACGCCTCAGAGACGGGACCAGATGCAGGCTATGGGAATGGACCTCGCCGATCTCAACGTGCAGAAAGTGTTCGTTCACCTGGCGCAGCGCCCCAACGACACGCAGGTCCAGGAACTGCGCGCCTTAGGCGTCACTCTGTACGCGGATTCCTGGATTCCGCCTGCCGGCAGCGCCCCCACGGGCTTTTTACTCGCCGATATGCCCGTAAGCGCGTTGAAGAATCTGGCTTCGAAAGAATACGTGGTGAAGCTGGAAACAGCGGAAAGGCTGAGCCAGCCCCAGGGGTCGCCCAGGGGGGACAAAGTAAACCAGCAAGAATCCAGAATCCAGTAGCCAGAATCCAGAAGCCAGTGGATTCTTAGCAGTTGGTCATTCGTCATTCGGATTTCGTCATTCTGTTAGCGCATGCACTACACCGGTAAACTCTTAAAAGCCATTCACCTTGCCATCGCGGTGAGCCTGGTCCTTTTGGTCTCGCCGTGGTGGCTGCCGCCGCGCGTTGCCGCCCAGTCGCCGGCGGTGAACCGGAAGGTCAGCTCGCGGCTGGACATGCAGGTGAGGGAGAAGAACCGCCTTGCGGCGGCCCCCGGCCGGGCGCAGGCCCGGACGGCCGCGCCCCAGGCGGCGCGGGCGCCAGCCGGTGACGTCAGCCGGCAGGGGCTATTTCTGCACATGAAGGAGTTCCCCACCCCGGCGCGGCAGGCGGAATTGCGGGCGCTGGGGGCGATCCTGTATCCCGGGTCATGGATACCCCCGGTGGGCCGGCACGCCACCGGTTTCATGTACGCCGAGGCGGCGGTTGACAGAATCCAGGGGCTGGCGGCGAGGGATTACGTTAGCTTCATGGAGACGGCCGAAGCCCGCAGCAAGCCGAAGAACGACCTGTCCGCGGGGGCCATGAACGTGAACTATGTCTGGAACAATCTGGGATACACCGGGGCCGGCATAAAGGTGGCAGTGCTGGACTCCGGCCTGGACGTCGGCCACCCGGATATCCCGGCGACGATCCAGAAGGCGGACTACTCGGCATATAACGGCAGCCCGGAAAGCATCACCTATGGCAGCGTGGCCAATACCTTCGGGGTTACCGACCACGGGACCCATGTTACCGGCAGCGTGGTGGGCCGTGGTACCCAGTCTTCCGCCGGGCTTTACGTCTACAAAGGGACAGCCCCGGGCGCCAGCCTGATATTTCTGAAGATCGGGCGCAGCAGCGACGCCGAGGCGACGGTGGCCGCCCAGGTGCAGGCCATCAAAGATGCCGTGGATGTTTACAAGGCGAAGGTCATTACCTTGAGCTACGGAGATTGGAGCACCTTCCACGACGGTACCAGCGAGGTATCCCAGGCTGTGGACTACGCCGCCGGCAAAGGGGCGGTGTTCTTCGCGGCGGCGGGGAATGAAGCCCTGGACGGGGTCCACTATTCGGGCACGGCGCCGGCGGGAGGCTACAGCGAATTCATCAGGGTGAACGCCAGCGCTCCGGTTCCGAACAGTACCTACCTGGCTTTTAACCTTGTCTGGTTCGACGGGCCGGTAAAGCATAACCCACTTTCGCTGGAGTACTACGTCACGAACAATCCGGGCAGCCGCATATTGACCATCGACCCCCCTGAGCAAACCCTTCGTCAAGCAGAGAGTCCGAAGGGGACCGAGAGCGTGTTCTCCCGGAATACGAATCCCCTGCCGGCGGGAGGCAGCTTCTGGTACCTCAGGGTGAAGAACGATTCCTCCGATGACCAGTTTTTTCACATCTATGTTGATAAGCAGTGGAATACGGGCGGCAATGTCGTTTTCGATAGCCCCGACCAGTCGTACACGCTGTCGGACCCGGCGGAGGCGGATGGGGCCATCGCGGTAGGCGCCTACGTGACCAGGACTACCTGGACAAACTACATGGGGCAAGAAAGCACTAACTCCGGCCAGTCGGTGGGGTCTATCGCCAGCTTCAGCAGCCGCGGTCCCCGGGTGGACGCCGCAGCGCCGGGCAAACCGAACGTTGTCGCCCCCGGGAGCCTCGTTATCTCGCTCAGAGACAGGGACGTTTATCCTTCCCCCAATACCATTTCTATTTCGAACAACGGCGTCAACAATGGATCCGGACCGGCCGACTATGTCGTCAAACAGGGTACCAGCATGGCCGCCCCGCTGGCGGCGGGGGTGGCGGCGTTGCTTCTCAGCAAGAACCCTACTCTGACCCCGGCCCAGGTGCGGAGCTACCTGGAGACCACGGCTGTCGACAAAGGCGCTGGAAGCTGGGACAACGTCTACGGATGGGGACTGATCAACGCCCAGGCGGCCATGAACGCTGTTTCTCCCCGGCCGCCGATAACCAACTTCACCAAAACCCTGTCGCCGGCCAGCGGCCTGGCGCCCAACGTTGTCACGTTTACGGATACGTCCATCGGCGCCCAGACCTGGTCATGGGATTTCGGCGACGGCATGGGCAGCTCATCGCAAAACCCGACCAAGACCTACAGCGTCCCGGGTAACTATACGGTTACTCTCACCGCCGCCAGTCCGTCGGGGCCGTCTTCTGCCAGTCAGACGGTCAATATTTACAGTGCTCCGGTGGCGGGTTTCACGAAGGTGCTGGACCCGGTCAACGGGGTGCTGGGAGCCTCGCCGGTGATCGCCAGTTTCACCGACGTTTCGTCAGGTAATATCGTGAGCTGGTCGTGGAATTTCGGCGATGGCACCGGCAGCTCTTCGCAGAATCCAACCAAAACGTATAGTTCCACCGGGAACCACACGGTGACCCTGACCGTCACCAACCCCCTGGGTTCGAACTCGGCGAGCCAGACCGTCAGCGTTTATGGCATCCCGGCGGCCAGCTTCACGGCTTTTCCCACCAGCACCATTACCGGGGCTCTCGTCACTTTCACGGATAGCTCGACGGGCAACATCACCGGCTGGTTGTGGAACTTTGGCGACGACACCACCAGCACTGCCCAGCATCCGACGCACCGTTACACCGGCGAGGGCAACTACAGCGTGAATTTGACCGTGGCCAACCCTGCCGGCAGCTCCGGCAAGCGGCAGGATGGCTATATTACGATTGTTGATTACCAGGCGCAGACCAGTCTGATCCTCGGAGCGTCTCCCCTCCCGGAAGCCCGCGCTTATATCGGGGCGAAGGTGAACCGCTTTTTCCATCCCGGCACGGGGAACACCGGGACGCTGCCGGACGGCATTGGCTCTTTCGACGCCCGCGTGACATACAACGACTCGCAGATTAGAATGGTCGCTGGAAATGTATCCCCGCCGTTTTCCGGCGCGCCGGCTGCCGGCGCCAACCAGACCACGGTTACCGGCGTCACGGGAGCATACCCCGGGGCGCAACCTCCTTTTGAATTTTTCCGGCTGAATCCCATCATTACCGCCAGCAGGGACACTCCCGTCACCGTAACCCTGCGTTTCAACAGCATCGGCCTGGCGACGACGGGTTCCCCCTCTGTTCCCCAGAGCTCCGACGCCGTCAAGTCTTTTCTCCGGGGCGACTCCAATAATGACGGTCACGTGGACTCTGTGGACGCCCTGTTCATTGCGCAGTTCCGTGTGGGAATAAGGGGGCTCGGCGAGACTGCCGGACTGGTGAATCCCATCAACGCGGCCACCGTCAAGAATGACTCTCCTTCCAGCGGCGCTGTGATCGACATTGCCGATGCGCTGTTCATAAGCCAGATGAGGGTGGGCATGAGAGACGCCTTCTATGTTTATGTACCGTAGCGCTTAATTGCGGAAGAGATGGAAAAAGACCATTCGACTGCCCCTTCGCTTTACTCAGGGCTTCGGCGGGTGACAGCCGCCCGGGTCTGTCATTCTGAGCGAAGCGAAGAATCCTTCGGCGGTGGCGCCGGGCGAAAGACCCTTCGACTGCCCTCAGGGTTACAGGCTGGAAAGGCCCTTCGCCTGCGCCTTCGCTTCGCTCAACGCTCCGGCTCAGGGTGACATGGTCGCCTGTCATTCTGAGCGAAGCGAAGAATCTTTGTGCAATTAAGCGCTGGGAATGGACTTGAAAGCCCGGTTGCCGTTATTGGGGAAAAGATTCCGGCGGTTGTTCTCGTTTGCACCTTGATTTTCACATTGGGATGGTATAGATTGTTAGGAAATCCGGTACCGGGGGACGAATCGGAAAGGCGACAAATTTGATAAATTGGAGATTCGCATGGTAAGGAACATCTTTGCCGGGGCGCTCAAGGCCGGAATGACGGGCCTGCTGTTCTCGGGGCTCTTGCTTGGTCTGGTTTCTCCAATGTTTGCGGCCAGGGCGCAGGTGGGTGGAGAAGAGACTTGGTCGCCGCAAACCAGCGGCACGACACGGCGCTTGTTTTCTGTCTTCTTCTTCGATGCGGCTAAAGGCTGGGCGGTGGGGGAAGGCGGGACGATGGTCCGTACCACCAACGGAGGCGCCTCCTGGACGGTGCAGGACAGCGGCATTATCTACAATCTCCGCAGCGTCTTTTTTCTTAGCCCTACGAATGGCTGGGTGGCCGGTGACAGCGGCTATGTCGCTCGCAGCTCTGACGGGGGATTGACCTGGAATAAGCTCGATGTCGGAACGTCGGCGCACCTCAACGCTGTCAGATTCAAGGACATTAACATGGGGTGGGCGGTCGGAGATGCCGGCGCGATTCTGGAAACCACTGATGGCGGCACGACCTGGCAGCGGAAGGCTTCCGGGACCAACAACAGTTTGAGGTCGCTGGTGTTCCTCGACGCACAGACCTACTGGGCTGCCGGGGACGCGGGCACATTTGTCCGTACCGAGGATGGCGGGGCGAGCTGGGTAAGCCAGCCCGCCATAGCGACAACAGTCAATCTGTCATCGGTCATTTTCACTTCCCAGGGTACGGGTTATGCCGTGGGCGCCGGCGGTGTGCTGGTGGTCAGCGCCGACCGGGGAAAGAACTGGACCAGGATTGTCCTGACTATCGCCCAGAATTTTCACAGCATCGCTTTTGCCGACGCCGGCAATGGCTGGATCGCCGCCGACAACGGGACCATGCTGGTAACGAGGGATGGGGGTAGGAGTTGGGATGTCCGGCTGCTGGGGACGTCGAACCGGGTGAGCAGCTTGTACTTTGTTGACAGGAGGAATGGTTGGGCCGTGGGCGACAGCGGGTCGGTATTCAAATATAGCCTGGTGGAGAGGGTGGGGCCGACCGATACCAGCCTCGTCCAGGATATCAACGATGATGGGCGGGTAGTCATGTTCTGGAGGATAGACAGGGTCAAGGACCTGGTTACGGGGCAGCCAAGACAAGCTCTCAGAGGGATAGCCGAGGTCAAGGCTGCCATGAACTTCGAAGAAGGATTCACCGCGCAAGATTTCAGGGCGCTGGCCCCCTTCGATAGGGCGGATGTGCGTGTGAACAACACCGGAGGCATCGTGTCTTTCGAGGGCATAACCAGGGAAACCGAACCCCAGGCGCCGCTGGTTCTGGCCAGGTTCTTCCCCAGGCTGGGGGCAAGCACCGCCAGAACGGTCAATGTCAGTCTCGCATTCAGTTCCATAGTGGAGGGCTCAGGAAGTACAATCCTGCCGACGGCGCCCAACTCTCTGAAGTTCCTGCGCGGCGATGCCAAAGCCGATGGAGCTATCAATGCGGATGACTCCATTATCATCGCCCGGTTCGTCACCGGCCAGGCAAAGAAGGATGAACTCAACCTTCTCAATGCCGCCAGCGTCTATCCCGACGGCCCTGACGGAGACAGGATCACGATCAAGGACGCGATGTTCCTGGCCCAAAAACTGGCGGGCGTGCGCAATGACGAATTCCGGCCGGCGTCGGGGTTCTGGGCGGATGCGCTGGCGCGCTAGCTGAGGCCGATCAGTCCTTCTCCCTCTTTGAAAAAGGGGGAGTAAGGGGGAAGGGTGGGTTAAGCTCAGCGGGGAGGCGGGGAAGTCCCGATTGCATCGGGATACGAACTCACCCGAGTTCCAAGCGGTTTCCAATAGCTGGATTCCCGATCCCAAACGAAATCCAATGACCAGATTCCAAATGAAGAAACCGACGGAACGCCTTTTCGGCATTTGCCATTTCGGATTTTGATGTTGCTCAGAAGATGGCCTGTCACCCTGAGCCGGAGCCCTGAGCCAAGCGAAGGGGAAGTCGAAGGGTCTTTCGTCCCCGCCCCGGAAGGATTCTTCACTCCGACTCGTCCCGATAGCATCGGGACTCGTCTTCGCTCAGAATGACATGTTCATCCTTTATTGTATTGTCCCGACTCGTCGGGATGTGTGATTGTTTGGAATCTGGCGCCTGGGATTTGGAATTTCGCGTTGTTAGGAGGTGCTCTTTGATCGCCCCTCGGGTACTGATTCCACGCGACGAGATAAAGAAGACCGTCCTGCGCCTGGCCCGGGAGATCAGGCGCGACCTTTCCGGCACGAACCCCCTATTCATATGCATACTGAAAGGTAGCGTCGTGTTTGCCGCCGACCTGGTGCGTGCGGTCAATATGCCGTTGGAACTGGATTTCCTATGTCTTTCCAGTTACGGCTGCGGGACGGAGACTTCGGGCAGGGTGAAGATGCGCCTGGGCATCCGGCAGTCCCTGGTGGGGCGGCATGTGGTGGTGCTTGAGGATATTGTGGATACCGGGTTGACGGTCAACTACCTCATGGCTTACCTGAAACGTAAAAGGCCCGCTGGCCTCAGGCTTTGCGCTCTCCTGGACAAACCTTCCCGCCGCCGCGTGCCGGTGGACATCGATTACCTGGGTCTTACTGTGCCCGACCGGTTCATAGTAGGTTACGGGATTGATTGGAATCAGAATTACAGATATCTTCCGGACATTTGCTACATCGAGGACGAAGGAAATGGCTGACCTGTCCAGGCTCATCGCGGCGGCTCGCGGCGACTTGAGGGCCGATTTCCTTCTGGTCAATGCCAGGGTGGTGAACGTGTTTAGCGGGGAAATAGAATCGGGGAACATCGCCATCTTCGGCGACAGGATAGCCGGAGTGGGGCCATACAAGCATGGCAAGCGGACATTCGACCTGAATGGAGCTTATGTTTGTCCGGGGTTTATCGACGGGCATACCCATATCGAGAGCTCGATGCTCCATCCTGTGGAATATGCCCGGGCCGTGGTGCCCCGGGGAACGACGGGGGTGGTCACCGACCTCCACGAAATCGCCAACGTCGGCGGCATGGCAGGCATGAAGTGGGTTATCGAGTGGGCGCGGCGTCTTCCCCTTTCCTTTTACTTCATGGCGCCTCCGTGTGTGCCGGCTACCGGCCTGGAGACCGCCGGCGCCTCTCTGGGAGTTGAGGAGATCAGGAGAATCACCAGGTGGAAGGGCGTGATGGGAGTTGGCGAGGTGATGAATTTCCAGGGAGTAATTGCCGGCGATGCCGGCGTCCTGAAGAAAATCGAGGCAGCCCCGGGGAAAGCCGTTGACGGGCATGCTCCGGGATTGTCGGGCCTGGCTTTGAACGCCTACATCGCCGCGGGCATTCATTCGGACCATGAGTCCACAATTTTGGCCAGGGCCGCCGAAAAGCTCTCCAGAGGCATGTACATAATGATCCGCGAGGGGTCCTCGGAAAAGAACCTGGCTACTCTGTTGCCCCTGGTTACGGAGAAGAACTGCCGGCGGTGCTTTTTTGTTATTGACGACCGGAGTTGCGGCGACCTGAAGCGGGATGGAGACATGGATGCGGTGTTGCGGCAGGCCGTCAGGAATGGCCTGGACCCCGTGCGGGCGATTCAGATGGCGACGCTCAATCCGGCGAGGTATCTGGGCCTCAGGACCACCGGGGCGATAGCCCCCGGGTATTTTGCCGACCTCGTGGTGCTGGATGATCTCGAGAAGTTCAACGCCCGGATGGTCCTGCACAGGGGAAAGCTGGTGGCCAGAGACGGACAGCCGGCCTTCGGTGTTCCTCCTTTTCAGAAAGAGGCGCTTACGGACAGTTTTCACCTGAAGCCGCTGGCGGCCGGTTCACTGCTCATCCCGGCCGAAAAAATGGACCGTCCGGTGATCGAGGTCGTGCCGGGACAAATCGTGACCCGGAAGATCAAGTCCAGGGTGAAGATAGCGGGCAACTTCATCGTTGCCGATACCGAGCGGGACATCTTGAAGCTGGCGGTTGTGGAAAGGCACAAAGCTACGGGGAATATCGGTTTGGGCCTGGTAAGGGGTTTTGGCTTGAAAAGGGGGGCGCTGGCTTCGTCCATTGCCCATGATTCGCACAACATCGTGGTTGCCGGCGCGAACGATGCTGACATGTTGCTGGCTATTCGGGAGGTGGTGAAAATGCGGGGCGGGCTGGTGGTGGCCGCCGGAGGCGAGGTGCTGGCCTCGCTGCCCCTGCCGGTGGCAGGGTTGCTCTCCCTGGAGCCCCTGGAGGTGGTGGTGGAGCGCTTCGAGAAGTTAGAAAACAGGGCGAGGGAGCTTGGCTGCATCCTTCCGGCGCCTTTTGCGGCGCTGTCATTCCTGGCCGCGCCGGTGATACCCGAGCTTCGATTGACGGACCGGGGGCTGGTGGACGTGGCCGCTTTCAAGATACTGGATTAATGCGAACGCAATAAGCGGTGCCGCAGGCCGACCCTGCAGCGGCTTGATTCATCAAACACCAGCCGGGTTTGATAAACCAGACCGTGCGGCGTTGGCGCCAGTTTGGAACGCCACACGTGTTGTTGTCTCCGGGCCGGTCGCGTAGGGTGGGTTAAGTCCGGGTTCGTCCCGATGGTAATCGGGACGAACCCACTAGGGCCAGGGCACAAGAACAAAGCTGTCCAGGGCGACCAGGAATAAGGGTGGGTTCGCGCAACCACTCCCGTCAGCACCGCCCGAATTTGCGCTTAACCGACCCTGCACCCTGGATTCCCGCCTGCGCGGGAATGGCGGTCATTGTTCCCCGCTGATCAGCCGCCCGGCGTATTCCAACAGGACTTTCTGGCGGTCGGCGCCGACGTTGTTGACCTTCATGTATTCACGGAGGGCGGCCATGGGCGCCAGGCCTTCCGGCGTCAGGCCGCTGAGGCGGGGTCGGGAGAGGGACTCGATTTCCTTGCTGATGCCCGCGACCTGGCGGGCCTCTTTCAACGCTTTTCTTATCTCCCCATCCCGGAGGTCGCTGCCGGCGTCAGCGGGGAGGTGTACGCGGACACGAACGATGGCGTCGCTAAGGAGTTCGTTCTTCCGCTCAATCTCTCTTAGCACTGCGGCCGTCGGGTCGTTATCTCCGGCCTGGATTTTGACCTCGATGGTAAGGAACCGCCGGGCCTTGACCGGACGGAATTCAAAGGAAAGGAGCCGGTTGCCCTTTTCTTTCCCGGGGTCCAGCTCCAGGGCATAGAACCCTTTATCCTGACCTTCCTCGCTGAAGTCCATCCGTTGCAAGCTGCCCGCGTAGACAATGGGGACGGCCATTTCCACTTTCTGCGTCTTATGAATGTGCCCCAGGGCCACGTAGTCGAAGGCCGGGTCGTTGAGGGCGCCCACGGGGAGGATATAGTCCTGACTCAGGTAGAGTCCCCTTTCGGTGCTCAGGGTCGCCAGGGAATGGGTCAAATGGCCGGCCAGAATGGCGGGGGCCGCTCCGTTCCGAGAGTCCGCAAGGCGGACCGGGGCCAGGGCTGACGCCTCAGCCTTGATGATTTCGGTCAGTTTCTGCTCAATGACCTTGTTGATGCCTTCGATGGAATTGAGCCGGAAGTCTTCCCCGGCAACGAGATTGCTCCGGGTGGCCCAGGGGAGAGCGACAACCTGCACCGGCCCATCCCGCGTCTCGATGGTGTGCGTGCCTGCGGAACTACCCACGGCCACGTTGCCCACGCCGAGGGTGGGAAAGATGTCCAGGGAGTTGGCCAGGCCGCGGGCGTGAGGGAGGTCATGATTGCCCACCAGGAGGAAGACGGCTACCCGGTTCTTGACCAGCCGGGCGATGCGTTTGGCGAACTCGCGCTGCTGGGTTTGTGACGGGTCGCGGCTCTTATAGGCGTCGCCGCAAAACAAGAAGAGGCTGGCGCCCCAATCTATGGCATAGTCAACGGTTTCATCCAGGGCTCGCAGGAAGTCCTCCATCTGGAAAGACAGTCCCGTCTCGGGATTGGGCGAACCGTAGCGGTCAATGCCCAGGTGAAGGTCCGCCAGGTGGATAATTCTGACTATCGGTGTTCCCCCGCCTCGAAAGGCTCACCGGACAACTTAGCGGCCAGGGTCGAGGCCAGGTCTTTGATGGGAACCCTGACCTGTTTCATGGAATCACGATCGCGGATGGTCACGGCGTTATCTTCCAGGGATTGAAAATCGACAGTGACGCAGAAGGGAGTGCCGATTTCATCCTGCCGCCGGTAGCGGCGTCCGATGCTCTGGGCGTCGTCATACTGGGTCATCCACCGGCCACGGAGGTTGTTCCAGATTTCGGTGGACAGCGGCAGAAGCTTTTCATTGCGGCTGAGCGGCAGCACGGCGACTTTGATGGGGGCGAGGGCGGGGTGCAACCGCAGCACTACCCGGATTCCCTCCTTGTCTTTTTCTTCGTCATAGGCGTCAAGAAGGAAGGCCAGGGTGGAGCGGTCGGCGCCCGCCGACGGCTCGATGACGTAGGGGACGATCGTCTCTTTGGTTTCTTCGTCGAAGTAGTTGAGGTCGCGCCCGCTGGCGGCGGTGTGTTGTCTCAAGTCGTAATCGCCCCGGTTGGCGATGCCTTCCAATTCCCCCCAGCCCATCGGGAAAAGGTACTCGACGTCATAGCAGGCGCGGGCATAGTGCGCCAGCTCTTCCCGTCCGTGGCAGCGGAGCTGAAGGTGCTCTTTCTTAATGCCCAGCCTGATGTAGAAGTTGAACCTCTCTTCCAGCCAGTAGTTGAACCACCGCTCATCGGTCCCGGGCTTGACGAAGTACTCGATTTCCATCTGCTCGAACTCGCGGGTGCGGAAGATGAAGTTGCCCGGGGTTATCTCGTTGCGAAACGACTTCCCGATTTGCGCTACGCCGAAGGGCAGCTTCCGGCGGGACGTCGTCAGGACGTTGGAGAAGTTGACGAATATGCCCTGGGCGGTTTCCGGCCTGAGGTAGATTGTCGCAGCTTCGTCCTCCACCGGCCCCATGAAGGTCTTGAACATGAGGTTGAATTTCCGGGGTGGTGTCAGCTCGCCATCGCAGGCGATGCATTTGTCGGCCGGCACGGCATCGGCCCGGAAGCGCTGGTGGCAGGCTTTGCACTCCACCAGGGGATCGACGAAACCTTCGACGTGGCCGCTGGCCACCCAAACCTTGGGGTGCATCAGAATGGCGCTATCGAGCCCGACCATGTCGTTTCTCTGGTGCACGTTGGTCTTCCACCAGGCCTCCTTGATATTGCGCTTCAGCTCCACACCCAGGGGACCGTAGTCCCAGCAACTGGCCGCCCCGCCGTAGATTTCGCTGCTCTGGAAGATGAAGCCCCGCCTCTTGCAGAGGGAGACTATTTTGTCCATATCGACTTTGCCTGGAAGCTGACTTACCATTCGTTCTTTCTTTCGTGCTACAACCGGCTCCCACTTTGAAAAAGGGGGAGGTTTTCTGCTTAAATTATCAGCTTTCCTGTCAAAAGTCAACGAACTCCAGAGTCCGGAGTCTTGAGTCCGGAGTCTGGAGTCCAAGTGTAGGGTGGGTTAAGCGTCCCGATGGAAGTCGGGACGCTTAACCCACCCTACGGTCTATGGACTATCGACTATCGACTATGGACTACCGACTTCGCTAGAGGACTTCGAACGAATCCATAATCTGTTGCGCAAGCTGTTGGTAGGTGGCGAAGGATTTCTCTTCAGCGACATAGGTCAGGGTATAGACCTTCTGGTTCTTGATGGCGAAGACCTCCATCCACTTCAGGCTGCGTTGCCCGCTTTTGCCCGTGAAGATGATTCTTCTGGCCTCGGCGCCGGACAGCATGGTAACACTGGAACTTTCCAGGTTGAAATCCAGGATGAGTCGATTGAGACCTTCAAGAATGAGTTTTGAGGCGTCATCGAGGTTTCTCACCTGGGAGGGCGTGTCTTCGACCGAGATCAGCACCAGTTCGAGAAACTCGTCTGACGGGCCCTCTCTGGGCGAGAGGAGAGCCACCACCGCCCCTTTGGCCATGTCGCTCACCTGTTCCGTCTTCGCCCAGCGACCCGGGTAGCTGACCCTGATCTTGTGCGTGGGATTATCATAGGTCACAAGAGGCGGAGGCGAGGGAGCGGCCGTTGCTTTGGGCGCCGGCGTGGTGGTCCCGACTGGCGCGGGTCTGGTTGGAGTAGCGGCCGGCCTGGGCGCGAGGGTCGGGACCGGCCTGGGTTTTGGGACGGGCGTCGGCGGGAGTTCGACGGCGCGGCCTGTCCCCTGCACCTGGATTATCCAGGCAGAGGTCTCCCTTCGGAAATCCGTTTGAACGGCTCTCGCCTGGTCCTGGACGTCTATGGTACCCAGATAGGAAACCCCGGAAAACTCACCGTTCTCCACGCTGTAGTCAACGTTGACGAATATCGCTACTTTCGGCCTTTCCCCCGGTGGAGGGGATTCGGAGTGACTGATGAAGTCTACGTAGAAATCGTCGTTCACGGTAACCGGCGGCTGTATTTCATGCCGGACGAGGTTGGCGGTTGTAGAGAACTTTGAATAGGGATAATCCGCCACGAACAGGGGTTTGACGAAAGACTTGTCCCAGATCTTGATGGTATAGGTCTTTGTCTGGGGCGCGGCAAAGTCAGTCCGGTAGCCGCGGACCAGGATGTTCTGGATATTGAACGGCTTGACAGGTGGGGCAAGGTTGACCCAGTGTCCTCTGGGTTCGTATAACGTCCAGCTCTGGTGGGCAGACCCGTAATCCCGGCGCAGCAAGTACTGCCGGGTGCCGAAGACGACCAGGGTCTTTTTCGCCGTCCCCAGAGCTACTTCAAAGTCGCCCGGCGCGTCGCGCGTAATCTCAAACGTCACTGTCTCTGTGCCCCCCGGGCTTATCCGCATGTCTTTGCTCTCAACCCTCTGACCATCGATAGTCAGGGAGGCCACAAACGTGCCGGCTGCCTCCCCGCTATTGGAGACCAGCGCCTTGACGCCTACCGGTTCGCCGGTCTTGACTTCGGATGGCTCGATGCTCAGGTCCATGACCCTGAACTCTGCAGGCCTGGGAGTCGGCGTACCGGGTGTTGGTCTCGGGGGAGGTGGTGTCGGGGTGGAAGGGATGGGTGAGGGTGCGGGTGCAGGCGTGGCCTGAGCCGCGGCGGGTGGTGGAGCAGGCGCGGTGGGTTGTTGCGTTTGTGGCGCGGGTTGTTCCGAGCAGGCAGCAGCGACCCAGAGAAGGACCAAAAGTGCGGCAGCCAGAGCGGACAGCATATGCCGTTTTTTCACTTGACGCCCTCCTGACCCGGACAAGCCGGAACCAAGAAATCAAATATCAAAAACCAAAATGAAAAATGACAGATCAAAAAGCAAAATGAACCCACTCGCCCACCGCCGAGCAACCACCCACTCGCCCACCACCTCTCCGTAGAAAAGGCGCCGGTCTGCGGGAACAGCCGACCACATTTCTTCGTTTGCTCAGAGAATGCGTGCCGACCGTCATTGCGAGGAATCCCGACTCGTCGGGATGACGAAGCAATCCCCCGGTTGGCAGGACATCCGGTCCGCCTTGTCCCGACAGGTCGGGAGTCTAGGAACGGAGCGGACTCTTGCAAAGCGGAGGAGATTGCATCGCTTCGCTCGCAATGACGGGCTATTTCGTCCTTGATGATGTGCCGCCGGCGCATGGGTGAGATCCACTCCGGGTCAGTCCGAGTGCATGACCTCATGTGCTTCGCGGTTTTGCTCGCGGGGCACCCACTTTATGGAAAACCGCTCGAACCCGGAAATCAGCTTCTGCGCCTGGTCGAACAGGGGCTTCATGTTGGGGTGCCGGACTTTGTATTTGCCCTGGAGTTGCTTGACCACCAGTTCGGAATCGGAGCGGGCGTCCACCGCAGTTGCCCCCAGCTCCGCCGCGGCCTGCAGCCCGGCGATGAGGGCCCCGTACTCGGCCTGGTTGTTGGTGGCCTCGCCTATTTGCCGCGCCAGCTTCTTGACAGTGTGACCCGCCTCATCGATCAGGACGGCCCCGATGGCTGCGGGGCCGGGGTTGCCGCGGGAGGCGCCGTCGAATTTGAGAATGAGATGTCTTTTGATGGTCATTGGTCGATACGATTCTGCGATGTGGGTTCGGGGGTCCCACGCATGCCTGCAGTTCATTCTGATAGTGGCTTTACTCTCCTATCATACTCAACACAGGCCGCCGCCAATGACCGCGGAGCACCCGGTACCAATCCTGTTGATTTGCATAGCTGTACTAAATGGTCCACTGCTGGTTTGCAAAAAAAGCTCTCTATCTAGTCGCGGATAATCGCTTTGCTCGTCCACGGGATTCCCATTGAGATAATGGATCCAGGTTTCGATGTTGCGTTTGGGGACCCCGATGGCCACTGCTTCTCCATCGGCTCGGAATGGTGTGCCGTGAGAATTGCACGTATATTCGAATTCGTTGATCCGCTCTCGAACGCTATTTGAATCCGCGTCGATCATCACGATTAACGCAGAAGCCGCCTTTGCCACACGCTGCCGGTATGCCTTGATCTCATCCGTAAATGTTTCCCTTACCCACTGTTCTGCAGAACCGCTGCCTGAAGGGCTTTTTAACACCCGTAGCACTCTGGTATTCCAACCCATCCCTTCGAGAAATCGTCTGGTGAAGGCTTCCTGTTGAGAATCCTCGCAGAGAAGAACGATTCTCACTCGTCGGATGGTCATTCGGTCCATCCCCTGGCGATCCGCTCGGAAAGCTTCAAGCCGTCGTCAATCTGTCTGGATAGTTTCTTCACACGCGTTGGGCCGAGGGGGTCCCGGTCTATCCATAGGCCACTTTCCGGGCCGAGGTAATCGACCAGTTCTGGGTGATGGCTAATGATCATCGCCTGGCGGAAGCCCACTCCGCAGGCGTCTTTGAGCTTCATGAGCCACGGTTGGATTTCGGACAGTGAGACATAGTTTTCCGGCTCGTCGAGGAAAACCGTGTGTCCGAGATCCTGCAAGCCGAGCAAAAGCGAGTAAAGCACAATCAAGATGCGCTGTCCGTCGGAGAGTTGTTCGAAGTCGAAGTACATCGGAGTGAGTCCCTTGTCTTCGCCGCTGAACCCTACCTTGAGGATCCTGCGATTTCCGGACAGCTCCAGCTTGAAGGCATGAAAGCCGGGGACGGTATCGCGCAATTGTTGTGTCAACTGGAATGTCTTGTCCTGATGTTCCTGAGAAATGTACCTGTAACACGAGGCGAAGTTGCTGCCGTCGCGGTTGAGCCAGTCAGATTCCTCTTCGGTTTCCGAGGTCATAGCCCTCGGTTGGAGGCTGACGATGAACAATGTCCTGACCCATTCCTTGAACCAGGTCAACTTCTTATTATCATTCCGTGGCCCGATAGTGGACAGAGCCGACCCTGTCCAATCGAAGGAGTATTTTGGCCCGGGTTGGTGATCGTCGTGGTAAAGATGCACCTCTCCAAGCTTGAACTCAAAGAGTGGCTTACCATCATGCAATAACTGTTCGAGTTCAATGCGCTGTTTCCCGATGTCAGGATTGTGCGCAACGGCAAGCTTGTAAGAAAAAAGTCCGTCTTTACCCAGCACGTCAAGTTCAAAAGACTGTTGAGTCTGGTTGACCCAGGCAGTGAGACACTCCGACGGGAACACCTCGCCAATTCTGGCGTTTTCTACGATCAGGTGGCGAATGCTGTATAGCAAGTCGAATAGTGTGGACTTGCCGCCCCCGTTCGGTCCCACCAGCAGTGTCAGACGGTCGAAGTTGCTCTCAAAGTTAACGAGGCACCGATAGTTGTTGGCATATAGTCTTTTTAGCATGTGGTCCCCCTCTTTCCCTGCGGTCTGTGTTTTCCCGGCCGAGACTCAGGCCTGACCTCTCCCATGGAGGGCTTGGAGGGAGAGGATTTCTGCGTCCCTTGGTCACGGGGGTTCTAGCTATCTGTCAGACTAACCTACCAGCAGAATCCGCTCGCAGTTGCAGCAGAAGACGGCCTCGGTGGTGCTGGAGCGGGCGCGCTGGATGAGGCTCATCGGCAGCGTGACGCGGCATCCCATGCACATCCCCTGCTCCACTCTGGCCAGGGGACGACCCTTGCGCGCCTTCAGGCTGTCATAAAGCCTGACGGAGGCCGGGTCCAGCTTGCCGACCAGCTCCTGCTTTTTTTGTTCCAGTCCGGCGAGGTGCGCATCTTCACTCTTGAGATGGTCCAGGGCCACGGCCCGGGATTCCTTCCAGCTTTGTTCCAGGCGCTGTACCTCGCCCTTCTTCCTTCCCGTCTCTTCCTGCAGTTTCTCCAATTCGGCCATGAGTTCCAGGGCCGCATCTTCCTTTTTGCTGACCCCGGCCTTCTGCTGGTCGAGGTCGGTCTGCAAGTTTACGAGCTCCCTGGGGTTCTTGATGGTCCCTCCTGCCAGCTTTTGCTGGAGGGACTTCACTTTGACGCGCAGGTCGTCTATTTCGGTTTCGAGGTCGCGCTGGGCCTTCTGTCTCTCGATCAGGGATTTCCCTTTCTCTTCCAGTTCTTTCCTGGCCCGAAGAAGTTCTTCCGTTTCCGTCAACTGACCCCGGAGCTTCTGGATTTCTGCCTGGTGAAGGGTAATGGCCAGGTCCAGCTCTTGAAGGTCGAATAACTGTCTGACCTGAGTCAACTAGGGACCTCCTCACGTTTGGGTGGTTGCATGCATACTTGCCTATTGTATAGCAACGCGGCATCAGGTATCAAACACCGAATTGAATCCGCGTCGCGGGGAGGGTTCTGGACGGGGATGTGGGAGTGCCGGGGGAATGCTGAGACCTTGGTCACGGCGGTCCGGAACCGCCGCGCGGGCGGTCATGCACTCCTGCCACTCGCGGACTGGCGCGCGGATATCGGAGTTGAAGAAATCAGCGTATTCCCGGGTTTGGGTCCACGTTCGGAGAAGGTGCAAGCAAAGGAGGGCGCTCTGGCCAGGAAGCCTCACCCGCCGGATGCCATGGATTAACCGCATCGTGTGTTCGCGGGGGGAGGAAAGCCGCCAATCGGCGCGAGGTGGCAATGGTACCGCGGTGTCTTGTGCTGCTAGCGGCCCAGGTTTTGCAGCTTATCCTGAGCCGCCGCTGACAAAGGAGGACATGCCGACCGAATACGTCACCCTGGAAATCTCTCTCCACGCCACAGTCCTCGGGTACCAGGGCCAAGGGGCCTGCGCAAGAATGCCCTCATCGGTTATCGTTACCCGTCCTTTGATTCCTTCGAGAAGAGAGGCAATCCCGGAGAGGAAAAAGACCGCGAGAATCGGGATGAAATAGATCGCTTCGTTGTTTGGTGTCCCGATTGGGACCACTGTGAAGCCTAATATCAAAACGAATATGCCAAACCCGATAAGAAAGAAAGATAGGACGAATATCGGGCTGCCATGAAACAGGACGCTATTTCCATTGGGGTCTACTCTGGGCTCGCTTTGTGCGGCGCGCTTGAGCCACCATTTGATTGCTTGCGTTTCGAAGCTAATATCCATCTGGTTGTTGCCTCAGAGACCTGCCTTCACGAGTACATGATAGACCCTTGTCCTATCTGAGTCAACAGATCCCTGTTCTGGCCCTCGGAGAGTGGTGGACCATGTAAAGACGCTCCTTGTCCGCCTTGCGGACTCTCCCGAAGCGGAGCGGGTGTGGAACCCTGGCGGTCAACCGGGCACGACAGGGACAAGCCCTGTCGCTGCGGGCCGCCAGAGCCGCTGCCAGTGTCTGAGTTGCAGGCGCTTTTTAGGCTTGACTTGACGTAAACGACATGGTTCTGATAGCATTGTGGTATTACGTGGAAAAGTAAATCCACGCTCTACTAACGTAAGAGATGAGAAAAGAGATGAACATTAGCCTCAACCCCGGCATAAAGTCATTTGGAGGCCATTCTACCGGCCTGAAGGTCCTTATCTC
This sequence comes from Chloroflexota bacterium, assembly GCA_016210565.1. GTDB lineage: Bacteria > Chloroflexota > Dehalococcoidia > JACQUA01 > JACQUA01 > JACQUA01. The sequence continues at coordinate 9,675 of JACQUA010000297.1, read as the reverse complement.
CGTTGTCCTGGGGGCGGCCCTCGGCCTGGCCATATTTCTATTCCTCATCGGCCGGCCCAGGGTTGCCGTCATCGACATCGTAAACGGCGAAATCGATACCGATTCTACCGTCCAGATGGTCCGGGCGCTGCACTACGCCCGGGACGAGAAGACCGTCAAGGCGGTGGTGGTGAATCTGAGCAGCCCCGGGGGAGGCGCCACGGACAGTACCACGCTTTTTATGGAGATGGTGAAACTCCGCGAGAAGAAGCCGGTGGTGGTGGTGGTGACGGAGATGGCGGCCAGCGGCGGCTACCAGATGTTGCTGGGCGCGAACTACGTCTACGCTAATCCGAGCTCCTTTGTGGGGAATGTCGGGGTTATCCTTTACCTGCCGTCTTCAAGGGGCGCCTCGGAGAGGATTGTCACTTCGGGGCCTTTTAAGGGCACGGGAGGTTCAGAGCGCATGTACCTGAGTGTCATGCAGATGTTGAAAGACGCCTTTATCAAGCTGGTGGTCTCGCAGCGGGGCGACCGGCTGCGCATGAGTCCCGACGAGGTCGCGGAGGGGCGGATTTACCTCGGCGTCGAGGCGGTGAAACTTGGCCTGGTGGATGAGATGGGAACGGTTGACGATGGCGTCAAGAAGGCGGCGAGCCTGGCCGGCATCCGGAATTACCAGTTGCTGGATGTCAATAAGGCCCTCCAGGACCAGGGAATGAAGCTGGTCTACGCCAGGAAGGGGAACTATTCTCTCGCCTCGTTTAAACCCGAGTTTCCGTATTTATATTACCGTTTTGTGGAGCCCCGGTGAAGCACAATAAGAGTTTCCTTCTCATACCGGTCGTGGCCGTGGTAGTTGTCCTGGCCTCGATTGCGACTTTCTACGGCGGGGTCTATCAGCCCCCCAATATGCCGCTGCCTCCCCTGGAGAGCGTGGTCCAACCCATCTATCAGACGCGGGCGTTTACCGATACGCCTCTGGTGCGGAAGGGCCTTCTGGTCCTGGACAATGCCCACTGGAACAGCTTCGAGGATGAGGAGTTGAGCGTCTTTGTGGACCGGGTGACCGCCCGGGGCTTCTCAGTCGCTTTCACGGGTCTGTCTACGGGCAGCCGGGAGGATGAGCTGGAGGAAAAGCTCAGACTGGCCCAGGCCTACGCCGTCATTCTGCCGTGGCGGGCTTTTTCCGACCGGGAAGTGCAGATAGTCAAGAACTTCGTCAACAAAGGGGGCCGGCTGCTGCTGGTGGGGGACGGCGCCCGGACGCATCGCCTCAACGGCGTCTCCCAGGCTTTCGGCATCAATTTTGAATCGGACTACCTGTATAACGTCAAAGAGCATGAGGTAATCTTCCGGAATGTCTATCTGAAGGACTTCCAGGCGGATGAGTTGACCAAGGGACTGCAGAAGGTCGTTTTCTATGCCGCCAGCTCCATCACGTCTGAAGGGAAGAGCCTTATCTTCTCCGATGAGGGGACCTTTTCGTCGATGCGCGAGCGCAGCGGCCGGTTCACTGCGGCGGTCCGGGCCTACGAGGGCAGGGTGGTGGCGATATCTGACGTGAGCTTCATGATTCCGCCGTATAACGCTACCTACGACAATGACCAGTTGATTGCCAACATCGCGGACTTTCTGACCCAGGGCGAGCGTGACTACCGGCTGGAGGACTTCCCGTTCTTCTTGAGCGAGGAAGTGCCGGTGGTGGCTTTGCGGGAAGAGCTTATCCCCGTGGCCCAGGCGTTCAAGGTGGCGGTGGGGAAGACGGGTCGCTCGGTAATGATGAGATCCCGGGAGGACTCCCTGGGGGACAATGTCGTGATCGGACTGTGGGCGGACAGCCCGGCGGTTGAATACTATCTGAGCAGCGGAGGCATCGCCGTCCGGGACACGATACGGACGCCGGTTTCGGCGGAGCTTTCGAAGAAGGGCAATGCCCTGCTTTATCTTTACAAGACCCCCGGCCGCAAGGTGCTTGTCATGCTGGGTGAAGATCGCGAGGGCCTGGAGGCCATGGTCTCCCAGTTGGATAGCGGCGAGTTCCGGAAGAGCCTGGTCAGCCCCAATCTCGGCATCGTCTTCCCGGGCCGGGGGGCGGCGCGGGGCAAGCCGTAGGAGTGACCGGTCCCTCTCCCCATTTGAAAAAGGGGGACTAAGGGGGATTCTCTTTCTCCCCCTTTCGCAAAGGGGGATTAAGGGGGATTCGAGAAGTTGAAACCACGAATGCACACGAATGAACACCAATTGGAAGGCAGCGTGCCCTGTTCATTCATGTTAATTCGTGGTTAAAGTTATGTTTCTGTTGTATCGTGCTCCCGGGTTGATCGGGGAAGAAAAAAGGAATTTCCATATGCCAAAAAGATTGTTTAGCGACCCCGTCTTGAAGGTCGCCCTAATGTTATCTGCGGTCCTATTGCTGGCTGCGGTCGCCTGTTCGCCGAGAGTCGAGACGAAGCCGGCGGCTCCGGCGGCGCCCGCCGCCCCCGCCCCGCCGCCGGCGGCTTTCAACCAGCTCAGCGACCAGCAGCGGCAGTCCCTCCAGGACTTCGCCCGGTCTCTGAGCACGCTGGAGCGCGACTGGGACGCTTTCCACGTTTCGTATGATAGCTGGTTTCGCAGTCGGAGCATTCCCCTCGAGCCGGACATGGAAAAGGCCCTCGCCGGGTTCGTGAACAAGTTCCAGGAGGTCAAGGGCCTGGTGGTCAATCTCTCTGCCCTGCCCTTGACGAAACTCGTGACGGAGCAGCTATTCGAATCTGTTCAGGACGAAGAAAAGGCCGTGCGGGCACTCAGGGACAACTGGCGGCCGGGGGACTCCGTGGCCTTTCAGCGTTACGAGGAAAGCCGGCTCAAGGTGGAGAAAGCCCTGCAGAATATTCGCACCAGGTTCGCGGACCTGATGGCTGCTTCCGAAGGGCCGAACAAGGAGTCCCTGGAGAAGTTCTACAAGCCTTACCGGGAACTGGAGACGGCGTGGGACAAGTTCGGCCAGGACTACGACAAATGGAAAGCCACCGGCCAGGAAAAGGACCCCCCTTCGAAGGCACTGCCCAATCTTGTCACTTCTTTCCGAGAACTTCTTTCCAAAATGTACGGGTTGCCCCGGCCTTTGATTGGCCTGCCTTACCATGATTTGCTGGTAGTGGCCGCGGAGAAGGAAGAGGTGGCCCTGGTGAAACTGAACGACACCTGGAAGCCCAGGAGCGACGAGGCGTTCACCACCTATGAGCAGGAGCGGATGAACGTCAGGAAACTGCGCAGCCAGGCGGCGGCAGGGTTGGAGACACTGCGGTCAGCGGGGCTGGAGGCCAACCGGGCCTCCCTGGCCGCTTTTGCAACGAGTTTCAAAGAGATTGACAGGCAATGGGACGGGTTTCACGCGGGATACGATTCCTGGCGCAATCCGGCAACGGACCGGAGCCGCGACGCCATCGCCACGGATCTGACGGATTTCAACGGCAAGTTTGGCGGCATCCTGGTCCAGGCGCGCGCTATGCCGCAGAGCGCCCTGGTGAGACCGCTTTCCGAGATGGTGATCGCGGCGGCGGAGAAGGAACAGCAAGCCCTGGGGCGTCTGCAGGAGAGCTGGAGGTCATACGACCCGGCTGCCTGGCGGTCCTTTGCCCAGGAACAGCAGGCTGCGGAAAGGTCCCGGCGGCAGATTCGCGGGGCCTACATTGATCTCCTGGCCAAGTACAACCTCTCGCTGAAGGATCTCGGACAATAGCCCTTTTGCAGAGCCTCCCCCTGCGCTTCGCAGGGGGAGGCCCTGCGGATTATGCGGACGCGGAAAGAACAAGAGGGGCGATGTTGCCGTCAGGTACGTTTCAGCGTCGGCGTAGCTAAACACTTGTTCTGTCTGGGCGGATCGCGTTGTTTCGTTGCGGGGGTGCTGTTGTCCCTGCCACCGCACGCACGGCGCAGCCTACTCGTCTGGTCTTTGGCGTTCAAGCAGGGTTCAGAGGATTCATGCGTTGAAACCAAACGGAATCTGGGGCATTTTTCTCGCGCTTTTGGGCGCATTCGCTGGCGCTTTCTTTCTGCAAGTGTGGCCTTTCAACAACTCCGCGCCAAATCTCCCCCTTTCAGATAGCTTGAGCGCACCGAGTGTCAAATTAACATTCACGCCCAGTCCCGCGGTAACTTTGACCCCGACGCTGACGGGGAAGCCCGCTCTTGCGCCTCGCCCCCCTCTTTCAGACCGCGCTGGTAGGTCTGTCGTTCGCGCAAACGACCCGATCTTAACGTTGTCCGAAGGTGAAGTCGAGTTTAACGGACGCGGAATAGGGATGAAGAAGGTAGCCTCCGCAGTCGTCGATGCGACGGTCGAGGCTTACTTCTTCAATCCCCACTCCACCTCGCTGGGACAATGGAGTTACGGTTTTTGGGTTCGAGGTACGGGCCCGAATGCTGCCGTGGTGGTCCTGAGAAGTGACCGAACAATTCATGTCTTTGAGCGACTGGGCAATGAATACTCCGAGCTGTACGGGCCATTTGCGTTGCCAGCCGAGACGGTGGATACAAGTTCAGGCGGAGGCAATAGCCTTCAGGTTGCCATGGTCGGAAATCAAATGTGGTCTATTGTAAATGGTTTTACCGCTGGTAACGTGGTGTTCAAGAGTGGGATGGAGAAGTCTGGCGACGTTTACGTTGTCAACGGATACTACCGTTCGGACGTAGTTGACCAGTCTCTTCGATTTGTGAATGTTGCAGTTTATGCGGCGCAAGTCGGGTTCTCAGCGCGCCAGAGCCTCTTCGTCGAACCGATACCAACGTCCTTCGTTCCTCGCGATGACATACCACCCAAAGAAGCCAATCGTGTGTCGCTTGGCGCCGCCCTCGGCAACGCCCAGAACTTTGTGGTGCAGGCCACGTTCTACAATCCGTACGGAACAAGTGTCGGTGACTGGGACTATGGGTTCGTGTTCATGAGGAATGCGCCAGATCGGGATGCGGTATTTGTCACAATAACAAGCCGTGGCATCTGGAGTGCGCACACCTACCAAGCACCGGCCCCCCCTGACGAAGTTGTCCGTCCCGATTCCGGGGTTATCGATGTTTCTGAAAGCGGAAGTAACCTGATTCAACTGGCTGTGTCGGACTCGGTTGGATGGCTTTGGGTTAATCGAGTCTATGTCGGGAGTTTCCCGTTGGCGTTTTTGGCCGATCGCGACAGCCTAAGGCCAATCTCGGGCCGCTACGTTGGTGGTGCCCGCGGTTATGTAGTTCACGTGCAGAACCTGACGCTGTGGTCTGGCCAAGCGGGAACAGTAGTCGTCCGGATGTAACAGCGGAAATGTGAATTAACCAGCTGGCGACGCACGCCCGGAGTGAAGGAGGCCCTTCGCACAGGAATCAATCCCTTCCCTTCACCTCAGTCCTTCTCCGGGCTCGCCGATCAAGAGACAAATGAGTCCGACAGTATTTAGAGAAAAAGGATATCGCTTTTACTTTCTTTCCAATGAAGAAGACCGTATTCATGTTCACGTGACGTCTGAGGACGGAGAAGCAAAATTCTGGTTGGAACCTGTGGTTTCATTAGCTCTATATTTTGGGCTAAGTTCAAGAAAGGTAAACGATATTCAAAAACTTGTCGAAGGGCATAAGAATGAAATTGTCGAAGCCTGGCAAAAACATTTTGGTAAGCGTTGAAAATATCACACCTTTTGGCATCTGGCTTTTCGTCAAAGGAAAAGAATACTTCTTGAGCTTTGAGGACTATCCCTATTTCAAGACTGGAACTTTAAGCGCAGTACAGAATGTTGGCCTGTTTCATGGTTATCATTTGTTCTGGCCGGAATTGGATGTTGATTTAGAAATTGATAATCTTGAACACCCGGAGAGATACCCTCTGAAATCCCAGGCAACTGGGGGTGGGGAAACGCGCCAGTAGAAGGGTGTCCAAAATAAGGGAACCGAAAAGGGTTGAATTCCATACGACCCGCCAGAAGAACCCGGCGTGTCAAGTGGTGGCAATCGTGTCGCGGTTATGACTTTCGTGGCGACACCCTGGCTGCTGTCGATAACCTTGTGCCCCGGTCGTCAAGCGGGCGGCGGCCGGGGAGTGACTGCGTCGATGGGGCTAGGTGTAACCGCTCCGCGTTGCGGAGCGGGGTGAGGTATGGGGAAAAGGCACAGGGTGGGTAAAGCCGGCCGGCACTCGATGTCTTGGTTGACCAGGCGGGCACGTCGCCCCACCTGTCCCAGAGCTTCACGACATCGGAAGTTAAGTTCAGATAGGTCCGCGCCGTCTTCTGTCCAGGTCCAGCACGGATAGGGTCAGCCAGTTGGGTACCAGCTATCGCTTCTTGGATAAAGCCATCGATATCGCTGCCGTGCGCTTCGGGTATGTAGCACAGCAAGTCGTCGTTACGCGCGCCCCCCTTTGCGCTGTGAAGCGGGTTGCTTTTATCCGCGACGACCACGCTGGTACCGATCTCGTCGGCCGGGATGGCGGCCATTAGGCCGGCGATGCCGCCGCCGACACAGAGGACATCGGCTTTGACTCCTTCTTTTCCCATGATGACGTCTCGCTCTCGCCGTGGACCGCCGCGAACAGCGACGTACTTGGTTGGTTGCAGTCAACCGGGCAGGATTCTAATTCGCCCACACGGGTATCGTCAGCGTGTCTGCCTGGTGGCCTGGTGGCACAAATGTCAGATTTGTATCCTTCAGCGCCGCGGAGTACTTCTAAAACTGCCAGGCGATCGTGGCGCTCAACAATCCTCAGAATTGTGTCGTGTAGCGGCGTGCTCCGAGAGGGTATGGCTTGCACCATAGTTGCTTGGGGTGTAAAATCGGATGGTTCAGGCGGGCTTCTGTTTGGGGAGTTCCAAACCCTTTGAATGTGCGAAGGCAAGTCATTAAGATAGGCTCTGTCTGGCAGACATGGGCGCGTAAGCCTGAAGGCAGGAATGTCTAACCCAGCGTGGAGGTAAGAAATGCTGAATCTAGAGCTACGGGATGAATTCCTCGGATCCCAGATGCCGGGCACAGCCATTGCCCTCCGCAAGAAGGATAATACCGGCGCGGCGCAACAGGACCCGAATTTCATCCTCTCGATAACGTATCCGACGGCAGACGTTCAAACAGGCTTGCGCGCCGTCAGCACGAATCGGGCCAAGCGCCCCATTGTCTTGCTGGGAGACCGTGGACTCGGCAAATCACATATTATGGCCGTCATGCACCACGCCGTTGAATCCCCCGGTCGAGTTCAGAAATGGGCAAATGATTGGGGGAGGATGTTGCCCTCGCAATCTCTGAGCGAGCTCGCACTCGAGGGCGGTTTTGCGGCCATTTCCGAACCTGTCCACAACCAGGAATATCCCCTTCTGTGGGACCTGATCTTCGAACGCCACCCCAAGGGAGATTTCTTCAAAGGCAAGTTCAAACAGATGGCGCGGCCATATCCACCCCGATCCCTATTGGAGGAGATGTTCGAAGCGCAACCAGTCGCGCTGATTCTCGATGAGTTCCAGAAGTGGTTTGACGGTCTGAGCGATCACCCAGGAGCCGAGGGAATAAAATATCGAACCTTGGCTGAGAACTTTGTTCAGAATCTGTCGGAGCTCTCGAAAGATCGGCCTGACATCCTGATTTTGGTCGTTTCTGTACTCAACAACAACACAGAAGCTTTCAGGCAGATCCACCGTGACGGCCCGGTTATCATCGACTTCCGAGGACCTACGGCAAAGCAAGATCGAAAGAAACTGCTCCTATATCGCCTCTTCAAGAATCGGGAATACATCCCGACCGATGAAATACGCGGGATTGTCAATTCTTATGCATCCGAGCGTTTTCGTCTCCGCTTCTCTCATTTGCCAGAAACCGACAGGTCTCGGGTCGTATCAGAAGTTGCGGCCTGCTGGCCTTTCTCGCCGGAGCTTATGGAACTCCTTGAAGACAATATCCTGATGGCTGGTGCCGCTCAGGAAACGCGCGACCTCATTCGTATTCTCGCCTCGTCGTACCGCGGAAGAGGAGAAGCCGTCCCGGTCATCACACCTGCTGATTTCTTTGTAGATGACGATACGTGCGGCGTTCAGTCCCTCCTGGATTCGATTGCCACGGTCGGGGAGCAAGAAAAACTGCGCCAGGTCGCCCATCGTAACCTGGAGATGGTCAAGATGGTCGGGGCCGGTATGCCACACGCCCGCGAACTGATCAGTGCTCTCTGGATACGTTCAATGTCCCCGGGCAGGAACACGGGCGGAACTCGGCATGAGCTTCACCTTGATATTACACGGGCACAGGCGGTTGACGACAATTTGTTCCAGGGTGAGCTGGTTCAACTGATTGAGACCAGCATCAACATCCATGGTGAAGAAAACGCCGACGGTCGTTTGCGATTCGGTTTGGATGAGAACCCGAGGTCTAAAATCCGCGCCACGGCTAAGAACGAGAAACTCTGGAAACCGGGCGTTTCGGCCGCCGACATGGGCCAGACGGTTTATTCGGGCAAAGATGTCGAGCACGTTCGCAATACCCTGCGCCACATCCTCATCCCCGAAACGCGACAGTCCTCTTCCCAAGTGATAGCCCTCGGCCCTAACTGGCGGAGCAATCCGTGGGTCGATGTCTTAGACTCGGACAAACCTGAGAAGTGGGGAAGCCCGGTTCTTATCGTCATACCTGAGCCCCTGCAAACCCTCGATGGTAAGCACGTTGATGCCCTCGGGAAATGGCTCGCCAGCCATGTTTCGTCGAGGCGAAATACGGTCCGGTTCTTATTGCCTGCGGAAGGCGACAAGGGAATCTACTGCGATAAGGAACTCATCTTCAACTCAAGATGCTCCTACCTCACCTCGATAGCGTGGCACGATGATTCGAAATACCGCGGCCTGAAGGAAGAATTCGATAAGCCGCTTCGGGATGCACTGAAGAAGCGATTCAACAAGTTTGCTGTGCTCCGACGATGGAATTACCAGCAGCCCGATCAATGCGTCTTTGACATGGAGCGTGTGACCGCGCAGGGTGGTGACATTCCAACCGAGGTCGAGAAGACCCTCGTTGAGGCCCTCTTCGATCCCTCTGAGTTCCAGTCCCTGGTTTTGGAACGCGCCAAGGAATCGTATCTGATTGGAGACCTGCTTGACGAGCTCACTGAACCACCACCGCCAAACACGAAGGACGCCATACCTTTCCTGGGCGACAGGGAAATATATGAACAGGTTCTGAAGATCGTCGCCCAGGGTAAGATCGTGGTAAACGTCGACGGAACATGGGTTGGCCGCCTGGCTGAACACTCAAATGATGAAGAAGCGCTTCGTTTAGTTCGGTCGAAAGCGTTTCGCTCAGGGAGGGAGATGCGACAGATACAGCTTGGCCTTCCCGCTGCCGTTGGCGGGACGACCGTGAAGGGACCTGGTCCGCAGCCGTCCGTTGTTCCCTCACAGCCTCCCACGGGGAGCGGTGCCCAACCTGGTGTCACGGCGCAGGTTCCGCTGCCGGTCCCACCAGTGTCACCCGCTGCAGGGCGAACTGAAGCCCGCCGAACCGATGAGGCGACCACCGGCATCAACCTTTCCGCCTGCTTTGAAAAGTGGGGCGTTGATCCTAGTGTATCGTTTCATTAAACTATTGACATATAGCCCGGCTCGTGATATATTGATTTCCAGAAAGGATAGGAGGGAATCAATATGCCACGGAAGAGCCGAAAAGCAAAATTGGTTTTAAGCCAGGACAAGAAAAAGCAAT
>JACQUA010000043.1 GCA_016210565.1 Chloroflexota bacterium | reverse complement strand
GGCCGTTGCCCGCGCCGAAGCTTCCCCACTTGCCCACAAAGGTCCCCCAGGTGTCGAAGTACTGCACCCGGTGGTTGTACTGGTCCACCACGTACACATAGTTGTTGGTGGAGTTGTACACCACGTCGGCGGGATGGGAAAACTGCCCATCTCCACTGCCCTGGCCTCCCCAGTCCTGGACATAGTTGCCGTATCTGGTGAACTGATAGACCCGGTCGTTCCAGAAGTCGGGGACAAAGAAGTTGCCGGCAGGATCCCTCGTCACCCCGGTGGGACTGCTGAGTTGCTGCTGTCCGAAGGACCCCACGAACTGGCCGGTGGAGGTGTATTCGGCAATCCGGTAGTTGCCCCAGTCCGCCACCCAGGTATTCCCCGAGGAGCTGGTCTCGGCGTGCCAGGGGGTGCTGACGGTAGAAGAAGGACCGGTATCCCCGAACTTGAACAGGAAGTTGGTCTCCTGCGTCAGCCGGTCGAGAAAATCATAGGTGAAGGTCTCGGTCTCCGAGTCCTTCACGTTCTCGCGCTTCGTCAGGTTGCCGATGGCGTCCCAGGTGTGGTTGACCTCCTGGTGGGTGGTTTCCGGCGTTCCTGTTTTCACCGTCTTGATGCTGTACAGCTTGCCGTAGTAGCCGCCCGATTGTTCGATGCCCCAGTAGCCGTAACTCGTCCGGGTGTTGTTGCCGAGATTGATTTCCGTGGGCAGGGCCAGGTTATTATACAACACGGAAGACACGATCGTGCCATTGTTGGAGGACGTCAGGCTGGAAGGCAGGCCCCGCCCGTTGTAGCCCTGGGTCACCGTGTCGACTATCGTTTCGTTGCCGCTCTGCTTGAAGGCGACCTGCACGCTGGACACCCGGTCGGCGGAGTCGTAGCTGTAGCGGGTGATGTAGTCCGCGAAGTCCACGGTACGGACCTCCTGGCCCAGCCGCCCCCGGGCGTCGTACTTGTAGGCCGTCGTCCCCGCCGCGGTCCCGGAGGAGTCTGTGCCGGTGCGCCTCCCGTAGCCGTAGTTGCCGCTGGAGACGTCATCATAGCTATAGGCGGCCAGGGTGTTGCCGGTGGACCTCTTCTCCTTGAGCCGGTCCAGCTCGTCATAAGTGAAAATGATCGCCTGGCCCTTGTTATCGGTCTGCCTGGTCAGGTTGCCCTGGTAGTCGTACTCGTAGCTCCAGGTCCCCATGTCGGGGTCGGTCATGGAGGTTTTCCGGCTCAAGGCGTTAAAGTTTATCACCGTGGTGTTGTTGGCCGTGTCCTTGACCTCGATAAGATTATCGAGCACGTCATACTTGTAGGTGGTCCCGGCGTAGGTGGAGTAGGCGTCGTCGTATTCCACCACCCCGGCCAGGCGGTCGAAGGCGTCGCTGGTATAGAGCTTCTTCTTGCCCCGTTCGTTGGTGACCTCGTCCTGCCAGTTGGAGTAGCTATGGGAAACCGCCGTCCCGTCGGGCTTGGTCTGCGAGGTGACGCGCCTCAGGGCGTCGTACTGGAGGGTGGACCGCTGCCAGGCCGCCTCCGGCGCTTTGTAGCCGGTGAGGGAGGTGGAGAAGAGCTCCTGGGGGACGTACTCGTTGCGGACCAGGCCGCGGTCGCTGAACATGGTGGTGGTGACCACGGTCCTGCTGGTGTTGCCGCTGGAGTGTGTCTGGACCACCCGGCCCAGGCCGTCGAAGAACCGCTTGGTCCAGACGTTGTTGGGGGTGCTGGTGGCGCGGATCGTATAGACGTTCTGCTGGCCGGTGGATCCCCAGCTTTCGTAGTAGTGGCGTATCGTTGGACTGCTATCGGCGAAGTCCCCGGGACGGATGATCTGGACGGGCCGCCAGAAGGTATCGTATTTATATTCGGTGGTCTGGCCGTTCACATCGGTCTCGTGGGTCGGCCTGGCCCCAGTGTAGTTCCAGGTGCTTTTTTCCTCCAGGGTGAGATACCGGGTCTCCGGCGGGGACCAGGAGGGGCCGCGGTCGATCACCGGCAGGGTCTTCCTGACAACAAAGGTGTGATAGGCGGCGTCGTAGACGTAGGAGGTGTTGCGGCTGCTGGCGTCGGTTTCCGTGATGACGTTGCCCCAGTCGTCGTAGTCCTTCTTGAAGGTCAGCGTGTTGGGCGACGACCCCTGGGCGGGGTCGTACTTCTCGATTTGCGTCAGGTCGCCTTTGGTCGGCGTGGTGGGATGGACCGTGGACTTATCGTAGTAATAGCGCGTTTCGAGCTTGACGCCGGTCCCGTTGTCGGTAGACTTGTTCTCGGCGTAGACCCTTTCCCGGGCCACGCGGTCCAGCATCCAGTTGCCGGTGCTGGTGTTCTCCTGGAAGAGCCTCCAGACCGTGGAGTCGTCGGTGGTGGTGGAGATATCGCCGTCTTTGAAGACGGCGGCCACGTTGCCCTTGCCGTCGTAGGTGTAGCGGGTGCGGGAGGTCTTGCCGCCGCGGGCGACGTCGGTCTGCTCCAGTCGCACCTCGCCCAGCCAGGTATATTTGGAGATGCGTTTGTAGCCCGCGCCCGCCACGTAAACGACCTGGCCGTCCGGGGAGACGGTCAGGCCGATGGGTCCCGACGAGGCGAACTTGGTGAGGTAGTTGCCGGAGGAGTCCAGCTTCTGGACCCGGTTGTTGCCGGAGTCGGCGACGTAGATGTTGCCGTTGCCGTCGATGACGGCGCGCATGGGGCTGTCGAACCACCCGTTCTCGGTGCTTTTGGCCGGGCTGTCCGTCTGGGGTCTCTTCCAGAGGAACTGGCCGGTGGAGGTGAATGCCTGGATGCGGTGGTTGAAGGTATCCACCACCAGGACGTTGCCGTCGGCGAAGGCGGCGACGCCCCAGGGCTGGTTGAAGTAGCCATTGCCGGTGCCCAGGCCATTGCCGAAGGTGGCCAGGTAGTTGCCGTCGCCGTCGAACTTCTCGACGGCGTGGTTCGATTCCGACACGTAGACGTTGGTGGTGGACCGGGCCTGGTCCCAGTAGACGGCCACATCGGTGGGAGTGAAGGTGGTGGTCCACTTGGTCAGGAAGGTCCCGGAGGCGTCGAATTTCTGGACGCGTGAGTTGTCCTTGTCGGCCACGTAGATGTCGCCATTCTGGGGCGAGATGCCCATCCCGGCGGGGTTGTAGAACTCACCATTGCCTGTCCCGCTTCCCGGCCCGGATTTGCCGATCCTCTTGTCAACCCCGGGGACGTGTTTGCCGTAGAGGTCGAACCGCTTGACCTCATTGAGCGTCCGGTCCACCACCCAGGCATAGTTGCCCGACGTGGCCAGGGCGATATCGTAGGCCTCGCCGAAGGTACCGTCCCCGGCGCGGTAGCCGCCCCACATGGGTCCCGTTCCGCCTGTCGCCGGCAGCTTCTGCACGCGGTGGTTGCCTAACTCGCTGACGTAAAGGCTGGCGGAGTCGCCGCTGCCGGAGAGGGCCAGGGCCCAGGGATAGTTGAACGCTCCGGGGTCGGTCACCGACCCGCCGCTGGACTTTTCCCACTTGACGTTGGCGTAGGTGAAGTCCCAGTTCCATTTGGTCACCCGGTGGTTGAGGGAGTCCGCTACGTAGATGTAGCCGGGGGCGCCGGGTGGAGCGTCCACGGCCACCCCTTGGGGGGCGTAGAAGGAAATGTCCGGGGTGTAGCCGCTGCCGTTGAACTGGCCGAGCACGGTACCGCTCGAATTCAGCTTGACGATGCGGTTGTTGCCGGAGTCGGCCACGAAGATGAAGATGTCGTTGTTGGTGCTGACGCCGGTGATGCCCACGGGGCCGGAGAAGCCGGTCCATTGCTCCGGCCCGCCCCAGGAGCTGGTGTACTTACTCACTCCATCGCCCCGGGTCACGTATATGTAGCCGTCGGGGGCGAAAGCCAGGGCGCGAGGGCTGCCGAGGTTCCACCGTTCTTGGGGGATACCGTCGGCGGCGTCGAACTTATTGACGTAGCCGCCGTCGACGTCGGCCACGTAAACGCTGTTGCCGGTAGAGGCGATGCCGACGGCGTAGTCGAAGGCGTTAGTGCTGGTAAAATCCGCCCAGCCCCCCCAGCGGACGGTGAAATTGCCCGAGCTGGTAAATCCCTGTACCCGGCTGTTGTTGGTGTCCATTACATAGACGTTGCCACTCGAGTTGGCGGTGATGCCATTCGGGTAGTAGAAATAGCCGTCGTTGCTGCCAAAGCCGTCCCAGGCGTCCAGGAAGGTGTAGGGAGTGGGCGTCCGGAAGCTCGACGCGCTCCATGTCCAGGTGTTGTCGGTCTGCTGGAGAAGCTGGCCGCCGGCGCTGTACTGCTGCGTTTTGTACTCCCGTCCGGTGAGCTTTTCCCAGTCCTTGCCCGTCGCCGCGTCGTAGCCGGTGGTGTAGTAGTAGCGCCAGGTGTAGTCGCCGGCGGCGTCGGTCTCCTTGACCTTGCGGAAGCCGCGGTAGCGGGCGGTCCAGCCGCGGCCCTGGTACTCGGGGTCGCCGTCGTAGAAATAGGTGTACTTCATCTCCGGCCCGATGCCGGGGTTTATCTTCTTCTCCGTCGCTACCTGCCGGGTCCAGACGCGGGGCGGGTCGCCGGCGGGCGCCTGGGTGTAGCTAAAGATCGTGGTCGCGCCGTAGCCGTTGGTTACCCCGGTCAAGTAGGGCCAGGCGAGCGTGGCGGGGTTGCCGGGGTTGCCGGAGTAGTAGATGTTGTCGGCGTCCCGGAAGTGAATGGCCCGGTCCTGGTAGCTGAAGGTCATGGCGGGAAGGGCGCTGGCGCCGTCGGCGCCCTTTTCGGTAATGGAGGTCAGGGTGTGTTTGCCGGAGTAGTACACACCGCCATAGTCCTGGGAACTGCTCTTGTCCGTGGTGTTGTAGGCGAAGGTGTAGTTACGCACCAGATTGCCGCTCGATTTCACGTCGACGCTGTCCAGCTTGCGGGTTTCCATGACCTTGGGAATCGGCACAACGCTGCCGAGCGGGCTGTCGGGGCGCAGCTCCCCGTAGGTGGGATCAGGATTGTTGGGGGAGGTGGAGTGGGTGGAGTTGAAAACCACCTCAACCAGATTGTTGTTGTACCTGAGCCTGGTGGGATAGGCCGAACGCACGGAGCCGTTGAACAGGGCCTGGGTGTATTCGACGGTGGCCTCGTTGTTGGTGCTGTGGGTGTCCCGCATCAGGCTCAGGTCCCAGCGGTAGTAGACGGCCTGGTAGGAGGGCGCGCCCTTATTGTAGTACTGGTTGGCGCTGCTGACGCCGCCGAACTGGTAGTAGACGCCGCTGCGGTCCCAGACCTCCCACTTCTGGTTGGCCTCGTCGCGGACGATCTTGTAGAAAAGGTCGGGTTTGGTGTAGTAGCTATCGCCGGAGCGGACGAGCTCGTAGCCCGCCCCGCCGATTTCGAGGGTGTACTCGCCGCTTTCGTCGTCGTAGCTGATGCGCCCGGCGTCCAGGGACCAGCCCGTCCCCACCCAGGAGCCCAGGGCGCGCTTGTTCTTCATGCCGTCCACGCGGCCGGAGTCATAGCTGAGCTGGAGGTTGGGCTTGAAGCCGCCGGGGGCGGGGGGCAGCTCGAGGGGGTAGCTTGCCTTGACCGTCCCGGAGTGGAGGTCGGCCTCGAAGGCCATGATTCTCCCCGGCCCCGAGATGGCCGGGTCGGCCATCTCGCCGTAGTAGCTGAAGTGATTCGTCGTTCCGGTGAGCGTCAGGGTGGCCGGGTTGAACTGGCTGGCGACGGGCAGCCAGCGACCTGTTTCGTCCAGGTAGTAAAGCCGGAGCGACTGGTAGTTGAGGCCCCGCAGCTCGTCCGCCGTGTTGGTAATGGTTACGGTTGCGTCTTTGAGCAGCGAGGATACCCGGGCGTTGTTCCGCCCCGGGGCGAAGGCGCTGATGCCCAGGAGCCTGACCGTCCTCATGCCGGTGGAAGGCGTGGGCCGGAGTACCGACATCTCCACCCGGACCTCTTCGCTGAAGGACCCGGCGGGGAGTTTGACAGAGATTTTGCCGTCTTTGGAGGTGAGAAGGGCTTCTTTGTCGACGGTCACGATGGAGGTGATTTTTTCTATGGTAGGAAGAGTAGGAAGGGTAGTAGGAGTAGGAAGAGTAGTAACTGTCGGAGTGGGCGAGGGGGAAGCCGTGGCCGCAGGGGAAGGAGATGGCGATGCCGTGGCCTTCGGCGTGGGCGATGGGGAGATTGAGGGCGACGGCGGCGTGAGGGTGGGAGAGGGGCTCGGGGTCGGGGTGGGGGCTGATAGCTGATAGCTGATCGCTGACTGCTGTAAGCTGTTAGCAGATAGCTGATAGCTGATGGCCGACGGCTGCAAGCCATAGGCTGATAGCAGATAGCTGATGGCTGACGGCTGTAAGCTGATGGCTGACTGCTGTAAGCTGTTAGCTGCCTGCTGACCGCCCGGCTGCATCCGGGCGAAAACGTCCAGGGGAAAAGAGGCCGGGGAGAGGATGTTGTCCAGCCGGTCAACCGGCTTGCCGGGGGCGCGCCCGCCGGGCTGGAAACCGGCGGGGGTTTGGGAGTCGCCGGGTTGAACCGGTTGTGGCCGCGCCGTAGCTACGGCGCCACTACCGGTGGGGGGGGGCAGAACCAGAGACACAACCAGTAGTGTATAAAGGACCCTGGAGCGTAATAGCTTGCGGACAACGGCACCCATGTGTACCCCCCTGAAACGGCAATTAACCATGGGATTGCTTCGTCCCGATTTGTCCGATTCATCGGGATTCATCGGGACTCCCAATGACGGAATTAACCGGATCGTCCCGCGCCGGGAGTTTGATGCGGGATAAATTTAGCAAAACACGTCACCAATTGTCAAGGGCTTGTCGCGTCACCTGTCGCCTCACCCCCAAGAACAGAAGGGATTGAGTTGTGACCCACACCGGCGCCGTTGCAAAGTGGACCGCATATCCCTTGACTTCGGCAGGGTCTTATGTGAGAATTTGCCAGAATTCCTGCAAAGGAGGCTATCTTATGCCGGCGACGAAATGGACCGGAGAAACTGACGTGGTAGTACTGGGCTATGGAGCGGCCGGGGCGGTGGCGGCGATGTCCGCCCACGATGCCGGGGTCAAGGCAATCATTCTGGAAAAGGGAGAATATCCCGGCGGCGTTACCGTCACGTCCGGCGGAGGCGTCAAATACGTCGCCGGCGATGTGGCCCGGGCGGCGAAGTATTTTGACGCTCTGTCCTGGGGTAGAATGGAGGCCGATGTCATCGAAGCCTTCGTCCAGGGACTGGCGGAGAATCTGAGCTACGCCAAAGAACTGGCAAAGGTCGACGGCGCTCAGATCGCCGAAACCACCTTCAAGGGGTCAAGCTATCTGTTCGATGGCGGGGAAGTGATGAGCAGCTTCAAGGTCACCAGCGTGCCCGGCTTCAACGGTTTCCCCTGGTCGGTAGGCAAGGAGTTCGGGCTAATCGGACCGAGGGCCGGGCAGTGCCTGTTCAAGATGCTGATGGACAACGTGGAGGCCCGGGGCATCGAAACGATGCTTTCCACCCGCGCCGCCACGTTGGTCACGGACAGGCAGGGCGCCGTGGTGGGTGTGGAAGCGGAGAGCCAGGGTAAGCGCCTGCGCATCAGGGCCAGGAAAGGGGTGGTGTTGGCCTGCGGCGGCTTCGAGCAGAACGAATGGCTGAGGCTTCACTGCTTCGAGGGGAGGCCGCTGCACTCGATGGCGCCTTTCACCAACACCGGCGACGGCCTGATCATGGCCCAGAAGCTGGGCGCCGCCCTCTGGCACATGTGGTTGGTGCACGGCTCCTACGGCTTCAAGTTCGATGAATGCCCTCTGGCCATGCGGCACAATTTCTCCGGACATGCCAACCCGGACCGGAAAATGCCCTGGATCATAGTCGATAAGAACGGCCGGCGGTATATGAACGAAAACCCTCCGGCGCCCCAGGATACTCCATTCCGCTTCATGCAGGTCCTCGACCCCGACCTGCCGGGCTATCCCCGCATCCCTTCTTACATGCTCTTTGATGAAAGAGGGAGAAGGCAGGGCGCCATTGGCAACTATGTCGGCGATGAGAAGTATTATTACGAATGGAGCGCCGACAATAGCCGGGAGATCGAGAAGGGGTGGATAGTCTCCGGCGGCAGCATAGGAGAACTGGCCAAGAGATTGAAAGGGTTGCCCAGCAACCAGGGTAGAATGGAAGCAGCCGTGCTGGAGGAGACGGTAGCCAGGTGGAACCAGCACGTGAAATCGGGCGGCGACCCCTTCAACCGCACCCCGGCCACGGCAATGGCGCTGGAGACGCCCCCGTTCTATGGAGTGGAGGTCTGGCCCATTATCAACAATACCCATGGCGGACCGGTCCACAATGCCAAACAACAGGTCGTGGATGCCTCGGGCAGTCCCATCCCCCGGCTATACATCGCCGGTGAACTCGGCTCCTTCATCAACTCCCTGTATGAACTCGGGTCCAATCTGGCGGAATGCCTTTCTTCCGGCCGCGTCGCCGGCAAGAACGCCGCCCTCGAAGAGAGCCTGCGCTAGGGGGCGGGCGCCAGGGGGCGGGCGCCAGGCGGCGGGCGCCAGGCGGCGGGCGCTTCGCGAAGCGCCCCTACGGTTTCTCGATGTTGCGTTACGGCATAAACTTTGTTAAGATGGCGGCAAGATGAAACGGAATGGAAACAGCGATGCGGCTGGCCGCGTCTTCGACCTGCGCCGGCAAATGAACCTGACGCAAGAGCAACTCGCCGAACGGGTAGGCGTCAGCTCGGTCACGGTCAGCCGGTGGGAAAACGGCCGGGTCCGGCCTAACCGGCTGGGGATAAGGGCCCTTTCCCGTCTGGCCGAAACTGTCGCAACCACACGGACAAGCGCGGGCGAGGGGGACCGGCAGGGAGGCCCGGACAGGCAGGGAGGCCGGGACAGGCAGGGACGCCCGGACAGGCAGGGAGGCCCGGACCGGCAGGGAGGCCCGGACAGGCAGGGACGCCGGGACAGGCAGGGACGCCTGTCCTACCGTGTTGCGGCATCTTCGCGGGAGGCCGGCAGGGTTGATGCATTCAGAAAATCGCGGCTGTTGCGGGACGTGGACGCGGAGCACGTCAGGGAGCTATCCCGGCTGGCCGTAGATCGGTCGTTGAAGGCCGGCCAGTTCCTCTTTATGGAGGGCGATCCCGTGGATGCCTGCTATTTGGTCGCCTCGGGAATGGTCAAGATACTCAAGCATTCGTCTTCGGGGACCGACTTCATCACGGCTATCTACGGGCCCGGGGAGATGATGGGCAACATCCTCATCGTGGCCGGCAAACCCCACCCATCCTCTGCCCAGGCCATAATCGACACCAGGGTGCTGGTGGTGAAAAGCCACGACTTCACTTCGTTTCTCCACAAATATCCCGAAATCGGCTTCAATATTCTGGGGAGACTGCTCAACGTTGCCAGCCAGCGGTACCAGGCAGCCACGCTCCGGCTCAGCCAGTTGGCGGCGGAGAAGGCGGACTACCGTCTGGCCCACGTTTTGTTCACCCTCTACCTGGAGTTCGGTCCCACCATTCCCCTTACCCGCGGAGAGATTGCCGAAATGGCCGGGACCAGCACCGAGACGGCAGCCAGGTTTGTGAGCCGCCTGGGTCAGACAGGAACGGTCCGGTCGTTTCGCGGCAAGGTGGTAATCCTCGACCAGAACAAGCTCCGGCAGTTGGTGCAGGACCTTTTGCCGTCCTGATACTGCTATGTCATGCTGCGTGATTTGAGCCACGAATAAACACGAATGGACGCGAATAGACACGAAAATGTGTCCTTCTTCATTCTGTGTGAGATATTTCAACAACTATTTCGTGTTAATTCGTGTTGCTCCGAAAATGTCACCCTGAGCCGGAGCCCCGAGCGAAGCGAAGGGGCAGGCGAAGGGTCTTTTGTCCCGCGCCCCGGCCCTGAAAGAACTTGTCCTGAGCAGAGCGAAGGATTCTTCGACTACGCTCGCCGGGCTCGCTTCGCTCAGAATGACGTTTTCATTCTTGATTGTCCCGACTCGTCGACATGGGTGGTTCATTCCTGGTTTCATCCTCGACTGAACGCTGCTTGACCTAACCGAGCAGAATCCCGCGTGCGTTGGTGCAGTGGTGGTTGTGCTGACTCTCCTCCCATGCTTGCGCTAAATCATGGACATCCGATTTGCCCGGCAGGTATACTTTCGGGTAGAATGTTTATTGTAAACGACGTTGTTTGATGTCAGTGCTGAGGCAGCAAGCAGGATGCAAGACCTCAACAGCCCTGGCTTTTCAGGAGGGGTTCTTCAGAGGGCTGAAGACCCCCGTTGAACGCACATTCAACTGTCGCCTTTTGGCTCATTGGTAGAACAGGAGTCACTTTTATGGTAAAGATGGCCGAAAAGTTGACCTTCGGCAACACCCTGGCCGACTGGCAGGAACGCATCAACGTGGCCCGCCTGAGGGAGGAAAGGGCGGCCAGGGCGAGGAAGATCATGCGCAAGTATGGAATCCCGGCCTTGCTGGTGTGGACCAAGGCCAACGTCCGCTATCTCACGGGCCTCAAGAGCGCGGGATCGGGGCAGGGAAACAAGTATTGTCTCTTTTTCGCAGACCACGATCCGGTGGTTTACGAGCAGGCGGGATGGTTCCGCCAGATGCCGGACCAGGCCCCCTGGATCAAGAACTGGCGGATATCCCATTCCTGGAGCGGCGGCATCGCCGGTCCCGACGCGGTCAGGTACCAGGCCGAGATCTTCGCCTCGGATATTTTCCAGGAGCTCAAAGAAAGGGGCCTGACGGGAGAGAAACTCGGCTTGGTGGGCGTGGACGGCTCGGGCAAGGCGGCTCTGGAGAAACTGGGCCTGCACTGCGCTGAGTCCAGGTCGCTGATCCTGGAAGCCAGGCAGGTGAAGACCAGGGATGAGATCAACTGTCACAAGATGGTGGCGGGCATCACCGACACCGCCTGGTATAGAGTGTGGGAGGGTTTGAGACCGGGCATGCGGGAAAACGACCTGACGAAGATCGTGGGATTGGCCTGCTATGAAGCGGGGTCCGATGAGTTGCCTTCGGTAACCTTCCGGTCGGGTCCGGAGACCTTTGAAAGAGGCTTTGACGCCTCCGGCCGTATCATCGAGCAGGGGGACCTGGTGTACGGCGCCCTTTGCGACGCCATCCGGTACATGGGCTACGGCAGTTGCCAGTACCGCACCTTCATCGTGGGCCGGAAGCCCAATGACAGGGAGAAGGACTGGTACAAGATACTTCTCGACCGGGTGAATGCCATAATCGAGGCGATAAAGCCGGGGAGCACCACGGCCGACGCCGCTAAATTCTTCGACCCCGTGAGTAAATGGGGTTACACCGACGAAGCCGAGGTGCTCAGCATCGAAATCGGGCACGGCATAGGCATCGGCGACGGCCACGACTATCCAGTCATCAACCGGCAGTGGTCGCTCAAGCACCCGCAGGTCATCGAGCCGGGGATGGTAATAGCCGTGGAGAGCTGCGAGGGAGAGCGCCGGGTGGGTGGAGTCAGACTGGAAAATATGGTGGTGGTAACCGAGTCGGGACCCGAGATCATAGACCACTTCCCGCGGGAAGAGATATGCGTGGCGCCCCGGTCTTGAGCCGGACAAGCCGGAAAATCCAAGTACCAAGTTCCAAGTCCCAAACAGATTCCAATGACGAGATTCAAAATAAAGAGACCGGCGTGACCCGGTCTGGCATTTAACCATTGGGATTTTGATATTGCTCAGAAAATAGGCTGTCACCCTGAGCGAAGTCGAAGGGTCTTTCGTCCCGCGCCCCGCCCCGAAAGATTCTTCGACTACGCTCGCTGCGCTCGCTTCGCTCAGAATGACATTTTCATCCTTCATGGTGCGCCATCGGCGCATGGGGGATTGTTTGG
>JACQUA010000300.1 GCA_016210565.1 Chloroflexota bacterium | reverse complement strand
GTCTTTCGTCCCGCGCCCCGCCCCGAAAGAACTTGTCCTGAGCGAAGCGAAGGATTCTTCGACTACGCTCGCTGCGCTCGCTTCGCTCAGAATGACATTTTCATCCTTCATGGTGCGCCATCGGCGCATGGGTGATTGTTTCGAACTTCGCCATTCGTCATTAATTCGTCATTCGAATTTCGTCATTCGTCATTCCGCCTTGGCGGGTGAGTTTCCCCTTCTGGCCAGGGAGGTGGCCACTGAGGCCAGCGGGCCCATGACATCCAGGGGCAGGGGTATGATGGTGTTGCTTCTCTCGCCGGCTATTTCCACCAGCGTCTGGAGATAGCGGAGTTGCAGGGCTATCGGCTGGTGATTGATTATCTCCGCGGCCTGGGACAGTGTCTGAGCCGCCAGGTGTTCGCCTTGGGCGTGAATGACCTTGGCCCGTTTCTCCCGTTCCGCCTCAGCCTGCTTGGCCATGGACCTCTGCATTGACTCGGGAAGCAGTACGTCCTTCACTTCAACCACGGTTACCCTGACGCCCCAGGGGTCTTCGGTCTGCTTGTCGATGATCTGGCGCAGCCGTTCGTTTATCTGGTCGCGGTGGGCCAGCAGTTCGTCCATTTCCGATTGCCCCAGGACGCTCCGCATGGTTGTCAGCGCTATCTGCATCGTCGCCAGGCCGTAGTCTTCCACGTTCATCACGGCCTTCACCGGGTCAACTACCTGGAAGTACACGACAGCGTCCACTTTGATCGTCACGTTGTCGAGGGTGATAACCTCTTGAGGTTCCAGTACTGTGGTTACAGTTCTCAGGCTGACCCGGACCAGCCGGTCCACGAAGGGGATAATCAGGTTGAAGCCGGGGCTTCTCAGACCCATCAGGCGGCCAAAGCGCAACAGCACGCCTCTTTCGTACTGGTTGACGACCTTCACCGAGAAACTCACCAGAATAACGAGCACCAGGAAGAGGATGATGAAAAGGGAGACCTGAGCGAATGACATAGCGCTCCTTTCTATTACCTGGCCTTCATTCCCGCCCGCCCTGTCCTCGCGAAGGCGGGGAGCGGGAATCCACGTGAATTGACCTTACACGAACCTTACACCGCTTAGTGTAGCCCCAATACCATGAATAAAGAATGAAAAACCTGCCTATAAAAGTGTATTTTCCATGAAAAACTATGTAAGCCCCCCATACATCGTTTACAGTAGACGTAGGGTGGGTGGAGCGAGCCGGCGCTCCAAACCCGGATCGGCCAGGCATCCGACGATAGGACGCACAACCCGGCATCCCCCCGCGCCGCGAGGGCAACCCACCGTTCCGGGGATGGGGCCAGCGAGTTGCAAATTCAATCACCCTTTCGCGTCTGGCGCACCATCAAAGATGAAAATGGCTGCGCCATCTGTCATTCTGAGCGAAGCGGGCGCAGCGAGCGTAGTCGAAGAAGCCTTCGCTCTCCTCAGGACAAGTTCCTTTGGGGTGCGGAGCGAGGCGAAAGACCCTTCGACTTCCCTCAGGGTGACATTTTCGTGGCAATCACCCATGCGCGTCTGGCGCACCATCAAAGATGAATGGGCTGTCATTGCGAGCGAAGCGAAGCAATCCCACGGCCTGTCAAGCCATCCAGGAGATTGCCGCGCTTCGCCCGCAATGACGTGTCCCGCGATTCCCGGCGGGCACCGGTGAGAACCGAATATGGTAAACTTCACAAGGCACATTCGCTACCACTTCTTGCATTTTGAGTTGTCATTTTTAATTTTGGTTTTTGATATTTGATTTTTGGTTCCGGCCTTGCCGGTTAGGAGGTCTTGAGACATGTTTCTTCGTGACCAGCTTGCTGGGTTCTGTTCCGGTCTCAGGTTTGATGACCTGCCGCGTGATGTTGTCGAATTCACCCGGCTGCTCATCACCGACCAGGTCGGGGTGACCATCGCCGGCGCCCGGAATCATCTCAATGCGGGAGATGCGGACGTGGCCGCATTCTTCAAGGAACTGGGCGGAAAAGGGGAGTCCAGCCTGGTGGGCGAGGGCTGCAAAGTCCCCTGCCTCAACGCGGCTTATTGCAACACGGTGGTGGGCTTCGGCGGGGACGCCATGCACCGTTCCGCGGTGCATCTGTCGTGCCTGGTCCCGGCGGCGATCGCCGCGGCGGAAAGACAGCAGGCGTCTGGCAAGGACCTCATCCTGGCGACCGTCGCCGGCGTGGAGGTCATCGCCAGGGTGGCCCAGGCGCTCGGGTCGGACAGCGTCTACAACCGGGGGTTTCATCCCACCTCTCTCTGCGCTCCCTTTGGCTGCGCCGTGGCCGCCGGCAAGCTTCTCGGATTGGGAAAAGCCGCCCTGTCCGAGGCCCTGAGCATTGCCGCAACGCAGGCCGCGGGCTCCTCACTGTGGCCGCAACTGCCTCACGCCCCCCGGACCACCAGGACCCAGGTGGGCAACGCGGCGCAGAGCGGGGTCATGGCCGCCTTGCTGGCCCGGTTGGGCGTGGTGGGCGCCGCCAGCATATTCGAAGACCCCCGCGGCTTCCTGGCGGGGCATTCGGCCAACCCCGACCCGGCCAGGCTAACCTCGGGCCTGGGAACGGTGTGGGAAGTGAAGAACACCACGTTCAAGAGGTTCTGGGTCGGCATCTACAATGTCCCCGGCCTGGAAGCACTGCTGTGGCTGATGCGTGAACACCGCATCCGCCCCGAGGATATACAGGGGATGACCTACAAACTCCCGACTGCGGTGGTGCCCCTGGTTGGCTCACCGGACTACCCGTTGAATGATTCCATGAAGAGCTCGCGGTATGTCCTGGCAGTTACCGCCTACAAGGGAGAGAAAGGAATGCTCCTCAACCGGGAATACCAGAACGAGGCCAACTTGAAAGACCCGGGTCACATAGAACTGTTCAAGCTGATCGACGTGGTGGCCGACCCTGAACTGGACAAATTCTTCCCCGGCAAGTGGCCCTGCGTGCTCACGGTGAGGACGCGGGACGGCCGGGAGTTCACCCGGTTCCACGATCAACCCGCCAAGGGAGAACCGGAAAACCCTTTCACCCCGCGGGAAATAGAGGCCAAGTTCAGAAAAGTAGTCTCGCCGGTGATGAACCCGGACAAGATGGACCGCCTGCTCGCCATCCTCCGGCATCTGGAAGATGTGGATGACATTTCAGAGATGGCAAGCCTGATGGCCAGCAAATGACGGCCATGGGACACACGAAACGACGAAAACTGGTGACAGAAGAGGATGGCGGACGCTTCACCGGTCCGGAGACTGAGCAGAGTTGTACGCTACCTGAAACACGGAGGGGAAACTCCAAGATATGCCGGCCGTCTTTAGGGCACTTGAAGCACTATGAATCTAGTGTGTCTGCTGAGCCGGCATGATCTGTTTGAGTCGCGGGAGTATATGCTCCGCTATCTGCTTGGCGCCGGTCCATGTTTCTCGGTTAACCAGAGTATCGGGCGCCTTCCAGTCGGAACAGTGGCTGCACGTTTCCTGTCTGCCAACCGTGCCGTGGCTTTGCTGGGTGTGGTAGTCAACATGCTCTCGGAGTCTGAGCAGCGCTTCAAGTTGGGTGTACCACGATACGTGGCCCCTAAGAGCCCTTATGAGCCCCCTGTGGTCATTCCCGTCGTATTGCGGCTGGAACCACCCTTTTTGCCGGGTCGTTTCTCGTCCGACTAAGTGACAAGCATAATAAGCCCGGCTGACTACGGTGCGGTAGCCAGCTTCGTTGGGCTCGGCGTCTGTGAGGCGCAACGCCAGTTCAAAAAACTCCTGGGCGTCAAATATCACTACGAGGCACCCACTTTACCTCGAGAGACACGCCCTCACGCAGGAGTCCCCTGAGATGTTCAACTTCTCCTTCGATTGATTGTTCCAGCATTTCCCCGAGCCGATCCCAGATCAACAACGCATTTCCCGGCTCCGATGCAATCGTCAGTTCCAAAACCTGCTGTTTCCAGGTCGGGTCTTCAACCGACTGCCAGTCCCTGATCTTCGTACCGATTAGCTTAACGCCCGCTTTCTCGATAAAAGAGTGGGCACGCTTAGCAAACATTCGGAGAAATTCGTATGGGGTCCTCTCCAAAACTATCTGTTGACTTTCCAACAGCATTTCTATCTCCGCGATCTCCCAGATTGAATTACTATCACCACAGGTGGCCGTCGTCCCCGTCCTGCCACGTTGACAAACACAATTCCTGTGAACCTCAACGCTGTCATTGTAGCATGGCGGGCTGATGGCACGCAAACCAGACCAGCCCACCATAGAAGGCCGGTCCACGCTTTGTCAGCACGGGCGAAGTGTGCCTCGGCAAACCGTATTCCTGCCCACGCTTCCAGAGGAGCTATTATCCATGCCAAACCGCACAAGCCTCCATCGCCCAATTGCTTAGCGGCTTGTTGTCCCGCTCTGTGGCTCGCATCCCATGCTTCTTGGTGTGACCTGTACCTTGCGGTTTTCTGATACATCCTAAATTCCAAGAAGCGGCTGGCATAATGCTCCTGTGGGTAAATTCACTGACCACCAGAGAGGTTCACAAAGAACTTCTGCGCCTCTTTTCAGAACATAATGAAGAAGAACTAAAAAAGCTTTTCTGCGTGGTAGAGCCTCATAGACACCGAATCCGTTATTTATCAACTGGAAGATAGTGCACTTGGGTATTAATACAAACGCAATAATAAACGTCGCATCGCGGTATCAGCGACGGGGGATACGGTTTCACACAAAGACACAGAGGCACAAAGAATACGGAGACACTGAGATAAGTATGGTGTTGTTTTGCCACGCCCCCTGTCAAGGATCCCTTTGTGCGCTTCGTATCTTTGTGTGAGACTATTGCTCATTATTTAGTGCGTTTGTATTAGTTATTTCTGAACTGGACAAATTTTCCCCTGGCAAATGGCCCTGCGTTCTTACGGTGAGGACCAGGGACGGCAGGGAGTTCACCCGGTTCCACGATCAACCCGCCAAGGGAGAACCGCAAAACCCTTTCACCCCGCGGGAAATAGAAGCCAAGTTCAGAAAAGTGGTCTCCCCGGTACTAAAACCGGACAAGTTGGACCGCCTGCTCGACATCCTCCGGCGGCTGGAGGATGTCGATGACATCTCAGAGCTGGCCAGCCTGATGGCAGCAAATGACAGCTATCAAACACACGAAATGACGAAAAGCGTTGCCAGAAGCGGATGGTGGACACTTCACGGATGCGGAGACTGAGCAGAAATGAAGTGAACCCGGCATGAAACACGGGCTGGAACTATGGTTGTTCCCCAGCTGTGGCACAACGTCCGCATTTCAACTGCAGGCGGTGGCTTAATTGCCGGGTTGTTCGGTTGAAACGGACAGGACCGTATGCATTGCCCCTGCTCAGGTTGTTGAGCGTCTGTGTGTCAGTGGGTGGGTGACACTGTCTCCCCGGACGGGCTGTCATCCTGGAACTTTGTGATTTCCGCGAGAACGTCGTGCCTTACCCTCTCCCTGATCTTCCGGTTCAGTACCGTTTCAAGGTAGGAATCGATTATCGCGAAGGTCCTGGATTTCAGTCGCTCTAGCCTGGGCAGGATATCCTTCAGCAATTGGTCATCCGCAGGTACTCCAATCTCCCTCACGCCGGCGTCCAGGAAAATCTTGAGGTATCGCGCCTCCTCCTCCGAACGACATTCAATACATTCTTTGCCTGAGCAAAGCCTCCAGCCGAACAGGTCTCTCACAATTCTGGTCTCCCCCGCCCCGCTCGGAAGATCCCGTACGACCACGCCCTTTTTAGCCAGAATCTCTTCCTTGTAGAACTCGCCGATGGTTCTCATTACTCCTCTTCCTCTCTGAGACTGTCCAACACTACCTTCTTAAGAGCGTCCACGTCAATCCCTTCCGGGGATCTCATCTTCTTACCGAAAGTTTGCGCCTTGTCGACCCTGGACTTAACCAAATCTACGACTGCCCGGTAGACCTCCATCTGTTCTTCATCAGTCAGGCCAAGGACCTCGCCCATGATGATCCTGTCCAGTTCACGGCGATCTGGCTTCACCTTGTCAAGGGATACGTCTTCGGGAGAAGGGGCGCCAAATTCTTCGAAAACCGATCCGACTTCTCGTTTGCCAAGCTTCGCCAGTTCCTTGGACAGCTTGTCCCGTGTGGACGCCGCTACTACTTTGGGGTTCACAACCAGGATTTGCCTAACCTCCTCAACGGTGGCCTCGATTGCCCCCAGGCCCATCGCCGCTCTCTGGAATTCGAGGTTTAGTGCCACAAGCGCCGAATTCAGAAAAGCTGCGGTCACCTCTGTGTCGTCGTCAGAATTCGGATAGATTGGGTAGAACCGCTGGTTAGCGAGAACGGGTTCACTGGCGAGGTAGTGCCTGTGACTAATATCAAACGCCTTTTGCCATAGCAGCCTCGACGGCTTAACGTCCGGAAGCTGATACCAGTGGGGCCTCGAGGAGCACGTTCCAGTCTCGGACGGTATCGATTTTCTGCCCTTGCCCATTTGGTAGGCCTTTGTTTGCCCATGCAAAACATACTTCTCGACAAACTTTCCCTTAACGTCTGCATCTCCAATAAACACAACACGGTCTTTTACCAATTTTACGTCTATGACAATGCATCCATATTCATCTGGATTCCGTATGACTGGGTGCAAGTACTGTCCTTCCAGCAACCATTTCGTGTCGTCGCCGCTCTTGACAGGTCTCAGACTCTTGGTATCTCCGTGATAGCCAATCTTAGCCGCAATCTGTTTAACACCACCCGCCCCCAGGGATTCTCCAATGTCTTCTACATAGAACCACGGGTCGGCACCCGAGGTGAAGCCGCGGTGGACTTTCGCCACTTGCCTCAACGGCACAAGCTTGCCCTTCCCCTTGTCCAGAATGGTAAAGAAGATGGCCGGCGCCCTCAGGTATTTTCCCCATTTGGCCCCGACGTATTTCTTCTCTTCCGGATCGAATCCCTCTTGCCAGAGTTCTTTCTGGGTCCTGGGAAATATCCTCAGGTCATCGTTTTCATACAGGTCATTGTGGAACAGGATGGTCTTCTTGAGGTCACCGATAGCCTCTAGCCGCTTGACCTGCTTCTCCCACATGTCCTGGGCGGGGGGTATGAAATGCCTCAGGGGTTTCTTAAGATAGACAAACCGCACTCGGTTTTCATACCGCTGCTTCTTGTCTTTGCACCTGTGCAGGATGACGATACAGGTGTTGGTGTCCGCTTCTTCGAACCAGCGCTCGACCTTAGACCCGATGACGGCAATTATCTTGTAATTGTTCAGGAAGAACTCCTGGAGTCCCTTGCCGTAGTCCACATCGAGCCAGGGGTCGGAGACGATGAAGCCGAAGTATCCGCCCTCTTTCAGAAACTTTATGCCGTGAACAAAGAAGTAGACATGGATGCCTGCCCGTCTCCCAATCTCGGCAATCTTCTTGCCCTTCAGGTCCAGCAGGGCTTTCTCTATCAGTTTCTCTTTGTACTCGACGTCCTCCGGTGATATTTCTGCGATTTCTTCCTGGCGCGTGTAGGGTGGATTGCCCACTATCGCGTCGAACCACCGGGGGCAGGTCAGTTCCCGTTCTTTGAGACCGAGAGTCCTCGCCCTGACCTTGCGCCACTTCTCGGGATCAAAACCTCCTTCTCCCACCAGCAGAGCGAAGAAGTCTTCCTGAAGCACATTCGGATAGTTCTTGTCCACGCCGAGGTCATTGATGGCAAGGTTAATGGTGGCTAGATGGGCAGGGAACTTGGCGATGTCGTTCCCCCACAAGGTCTCCAGGATGGCTTCGTGGCTCTTCTTCTGGTTCATCAGCCGCTTGTGCTGATAGGCTCTGACCAGGAAGGTGCCGGCCCCGCAGGCCGGGTCGAGTACCTTGTCGTCCTCGTGCTGAACGCAAAACTTCAGGATCAGGTCCACTACATCGGGGCTGGTGAAATACTGTCCGAGGTTGTGCCGCTCGTCGGCAGGAATGAGCCGTTCGAAGATTCTGCCAATGACGTCATAGCCAAGTTTGGAGAAGTCATATTTTCTCAGGACACGGACAAGCTCCCTTATCTCCTTGACGACATCTATCGAGTCAGGGAAAGCGACGGCGTCTATGAAATCCGTGGTGTAGATGGTCTCGTAGTCAATCTTCAGGATCTGGCCGAAATACCCCTCAAGCGTCTTCTGAAGCACTTCAGCTTTGGTTAGCCCCTCGGGGACCTCAAGCGGGTCGAGTTCGCGAGGCCTCTTCGCCTGCAAAAGGTTGTAGAAGAGGATTTTGTTTGTCAAAAGATAGGCGGTCTGCCTTGCGGCTTTGCCGAAGTCCGAGGCCTGCCAGGCAAAGCTCCAGCCCTGGTCCACGAACCACCTGGACAGTTTCCTGGCAAAAGCGGGGTCGCTGTGGGTCTTGCCCTCGATGAGCTTTCGGTAATAGCCGGAAAGAACAGATATCTTTTCCTGAAGCCTGTAGACCAGGAACTCGTCTATGGCGTGTTTAGGTTCGGCTTTCTTCCCCGCATGGATGGCGTGCAAATCTAACAGAAAATCCTCAAGGCCCTTCTTTATGGGATCGCTGTACTTCGTCTGTTCGATATCATTGAGATCCTCAATGGCGGAAAGGTTGTACTTGTCGACGATTTGTTCCTCTTCAGGCAGCATCGAATTGACCTTCTCGGTGCTGAACCAGACAAGTCTCTTGAAGTTGGTGAGGGCGAAGTACTTCGCCTTCCTCTTGCTAGCCTTTTCCCTGGCGGGTTCCTTGAGTTCTTCTTCGCTAAAGACGTCATAATAGGGCGGTTTTGCTTCGATAAGGCAGAGGACCTTATCACTTGACGGGGACTCGTAGATAACCAGATCCGGTTTCTTCTTGTCGGCTCCAATTGTTTCAACATCGGGCATGCCCAGGGCAAGGCTTCGCTTCTGAATAATGCCCCTCATCCAGTGCATGAGGATGGCCGTGGCAGTCCATTCTGTCTTATGGCCAACTGCCTCGAAGGGGCTCGGAATCTTCGCCTTGGAAGACACCTTGGTCTTATCCTTCATTGGCTTCAAGAACCTCTTTCACTATCCTCCTGGCAATCTCGAAGGCAGCAGCAATCCGTATCACCTTAACATCGGCCAGTCCTTTGATTTCCATGAACCTCTCCATAGGCTGATTTGCCATTCCCCTGAACGAACCGAACTTGGCCAGTATCTCTTCGGCTATTTTTTCTGCGGGCTTACCCCTTATGCCGGTGGATACGATGATGGACAGCAACTCGGCGTCCGAAAGGGTCTCGGCGCCGGCTTCTCTCAGCTTGCCTCCCGGGTGCCGCCAACCTGGCCGGTCAATCGCGGCTGCCTTTTTCGAATCCCCGTCGCTCACCAACAATGTGCTGTCGGCTCGCGACAGACCAGCGGCCGCCATGTGATCATTAGATTTCACTTCTGTGTGTGCTGTGCTCTTTTTCACAAACCGCCAGAGGGCTGTCGTCGTGTCTGAATATAAACGAAGTGCTGTTGACACCCCTAGTTATACACCTTTGGCGGCTACGGTTCAAGGGGTTATGTTGTTGGGGCGCAGATGCTTGGCTGGTCATTCCTCATTCGAATCCCCGCCGGCGCGGGGAGGGACGGGTATCGCCATTCTTCATTCGGGTTGCCGGCTGAACAGGGAATGTGCTACTATCAAGTGCCGGTAACGATAATCCCTATCTACGCTGCGTGAGTTTATAGAAACATGTTCCCCCAGCTTGCATACTTCCACCCCCGCCGATTGCCATTGTACATCATCGGAACAACCTCAAATACTCTTCAAAGCTGAAAACGCGGTTGCGCTGGTAGCCGGTCGTCTCCTGGAGAATAGCGGCTGTCAGGAAAGCCTGTACCAGGTGGTTAGCGGCCGGGTAGGAAACCCCGGTGACGTTCTGAACATCCTTGATGGTCACTACCGGCTTGGAAAAGAGCGCATGCAGAAAAACCGCGCCCTGTTTGGCTCGTTTACCCATCGTTAGAATCTTCTCCCTCTCGATGGTTGCCTTCAAGTCAGTAATTTTAACCAGGGTGGATACCCCGTTTTCCGCGGTCTGGATAACCCCGGTCAAAAAGAATTTAAGCCATTGTCCAATATCGTTTTTTGTCCTGACCAGTTCCAGGTTATCGTAGTACAGGGTCTTATTCTTCTCAAAAAACTCAGACAGATAGAGCAATGGTTTCTCTAAAACACCGGCGCTCACCAGATACAGGGTAACCAGCAAACGCCCTATTCTGCCGTTACCATCAAGAAAAGGATGGATGGTTTCAAACTGGTAATGGGCAATGGCAATGCGAATCAAATGCGGAATCTTGATTTCCGTATTATGCAGGAATTCTTCAAGGTCTGCTAACAGTTCCGGCAGCTCTGTATTCGCCGGCGGAATGAACACTGCGTCCGCCAGGCTGGCGCCGCCAATCCAGTTCTGCGATTCCCTGAATTCTCCCGGATTTTTGCGTTCCCCGCGTCCGCTCGAAAGCAGGATTTTATGAGTATTCCTGATCAGCCGGTTGGAAAGTGGCAGAGTCTTTAGTTCTTCGATGGCAGTATTCATTGCCGTAACGTAGTTATTCACTTCGCGCCAGTCATCCCGCTTTTCGGGGTTAACTTCTTTCTCCTCGACGATGGCTTCTTCAATATTGGTACGCGTTCCTTCAATCCGGCTTGAGGTGACCGCCTCCTTGAAGACGTGCATTTTGATGAACATATCCGGGTCGGGAACAAACCTTGAAAAGGAGTTCAGTTCCCCAAGCCTTAAAGAAGCTGTTTCCAGAAGTTCATTGATGCCTTCGTCTGTCCAGACAAACGAATGGTTAATCTTTTCCGGCAGGAAGTACTGATACTGGTAGCCTTTCCGCCATGTCCCTGCCTTATAATCTGAGATATCCACCGGTCAGTTTCCCTTTAATATGGTTTTCTTTATTATACTTTATTGCTTTACAGTTTAATATAGGTTTCTTTATTATACTTTGCCAGGTTATTGTTTAATGTCTAATCATGCATTGAGCGAAGTCGAAATACGGGACAGATTCCGCCGGATAAGCTCATTCAGCCGCGCTTCCTCTTTCATCTGCTCGTCAAGCTCCGCCTTTAGCTTGCTGAACCGCTCGGCGAAGTCGAAATCATCCTCATCTTCGGGCAGGCCGATATAGCGGCCTGGCGACCACTAAAAGAACGGCAGGATATTGGAGAGTCTCTTTTTCCTGACCACTGAGCCGAAACCAGGTCCTTTTGACACGGCCATTTTACAACCGACTGTGGCTGCGGCGCAACACCTGGCCCTTTTGGAGGGCTGGGTGTCGCCTCATCCACGCACACGGAGCAGGTGGAATCACACATTCCTGACTTTTGTTCATTGCGAGGAGAGGGCATGACCCAAAAATTTGAGACAAGAGCAGCGATAACCGGCTGCCCTGAAAAAGAAATCCCGGAACCCGGACCTGGCGGGCGGGTGAAAGGCCCTTCGCAACAACGCTCATGTAACAATGAAGGGAAAGGTCCACCCTTCCTGAACACTGGAACATTTGAACTTAGCCGGTCATTCGTCATTCGAATCCCCGGCTGCTCGGGGACAGGTTTCGTGATTATTCATTTGGGTTGCTGGCTGAACAGGGAATGTGATACTATCAACTGCCAGTGACGATCGCCCGGCACTGTGGCAGTTCATTCTTGCATTAGTCTGAAAATAGCCGGGTGGCGCGGGCCTCCGTGCCTGCGCCGTCATTTTCATCCTTCGTGGTGAGCGTCGCAAATGACATGGCCAGTTGCTCAGAGAACGTCACCATTCAGCGATGCCGGGCGTAGCGGCGAGGTCCCCTCGCCGGGGCGGCGGGCAGACCGCGCGACACGGGCGCGAAGACCGCGCCCCTACAGAATATCAAGACATGAAAGAAGTCACACCAGAGGGTTGCCTTTGCGGAATCAGGGTGCTGGACCTGGCCGACCAGAAGGGCGCCTATTGCACCAGGCTCCTCGCCGACCTGGGCGCCGACGTGATCAAAGTGGAGCCCCCAAGCGGCGATCCGACCAGGAATGTCGGCCCCTTCCTTCACGACGAGCCGGACCCCGAGAAGAGCCTGTATTTCTTCCTTTTCAACGCCGGCAAGCGCGGCGTTACGCTGGATATTGAATCGGCCGGCGGGCAGGCGACCCTCAAGGAGCTCGTCTGGCAATCGGACGTGCTGGTCGAGACCTTCCAGCCCGGTTATCTCGACCGGCTGGGCCTGGGTTACGGAGTGCTGAAGATTCTGAACCCGGGCCTCATAATGACCTCCATCACCGGCTTCGGGCAGACCGGGCCGTGGAAGGACTACAAGTCCTCGGACATCGTCGCCCTGGCCGCCAGCGGGCTGCTGTTCGAGTGCGGCTGGCCGGGGTTGCCTCCGGTGCGGATGGCCGGGGCCCAGGGACACAACCTGGGATCGGCGCAGGCCGCAGCCGGTACCATCATGGCCCTCTACCAGAGGCTGAAGACCGGACAGGGCCAGCACGTGGACGTGTCGCTGCAGCAGTCCGCGACGGTCGGCATGCAGATTACCGTTCCGGCCTACGGAAAGACCGGCAACATCCGGGGCAGGGAAGGGGATGAACGCCGTCTGGCCGCCCAGGGCATCTTCCCCTGCCAGGACGGCTTCCTTGACATCGCCCAGCTTTCAGCCGTCTCCTGGTGGGAGCGGTTTGTCAAGTGGCTGGAATCGGAGAACGCCGCCGCCGAATTGAAAGAGGAGAAGTGGGAAGACCCGTTCTACCGCACCCGGCCGGAGGCGATAGAGCACGTCAATGAAGTCCTCACCGCCTTCTTCGCCAGGAACATCAAGAACGAGCTTTTCCGCCGCGGGCAGGATAGGGGAGTGGTCATCGGGGCCGTGAACACGCCGGAGGATATCGCCAACGACGTCCAGTTGAAGGGCCGCGGTTTCTTTGTTCCCGTGGGGCATCCGCAACTGGGACTTACCCTGCAATATCCGGGCGCCCCTGTCAGACTTTCGGAAACACCCTTGCGAATCTCCCGTCCGGCGCCGCGCCTCGGCGAGCACAACGACGAGATTCTCCTCTGTCATTCTGAGCGAAGCGAGCGGAGCGAGCGTAGTCGAAGAATCCTTCCAGGGGGTGGAGGACAAAGACCCTTCGACTCCGATCAAGTCGGGGGTCCGGGTGACATTGGCCGCACGGACCGAGACGAAAGACCCTTCGCCTACCCCTTCGCTTCGCTCAGGGCTCCGGCTCAGGGTGACATTCCCCAGACCGCCGGAACGCAAACAGGCCGGCTTCCCTTTGAGGGGCTCAGGGTCGTCGAATTCACCGGGCACGTCGCCGGTCCCATGGTGGGGAAGGCCTTCGCCGACTTCGGCGCCCAGGTGATCAGCGTGGAAAACGAAGAACAGGCCCGTGCCGGCTCCAGCAGCAGGCATCCCGGCGCCGGGGCGAAGGACCTCACCAGTCTGAACCAGGGCAACCATTTCAACAAGTTCAATACCAACAAGCTGTCGGTTACCCTGGACATGAAGAAACCCGGGGCCATGAATATCGCCCGGCGGCTCATTGCCCGGGCCGACGTGGTGATCAGCAACTTCGTGCCCGGGGTTCTGGACCGGTGGGGCTTTTCCTACGAAGCGCTCCGGAAGATCAAACCGGACATCATCTTTGTCACCATGCCCGCCTTCGGGACGGAGGGGCCTTACCGGGACTACCGCACCCTGAGCTGGAACCTCATGGCCATGTGCGGCCTGGACTACGCCAGCCGGTTCCCGGCCAAGACCCCCATCAGGGCCAACCCCCATTCCTATCCCGACACCAGCAGCCAGCCGTTCCACGCCCTGATAGGCGCGCTATCGGCTCTTTACCACAGGGCCATCACAGGCCAGGGGCAGCATGTCGAACTCTGCCAGTACGAGTCTACCCTCTGCTTCATGGAGACACTCATTTTCGAGTATCTCGTCAACGGCAAGTTCCGGGGACCCGCCGGCAACCGCCTGGACTACGCCGCCCCTCACGGGGTCTATCGTTGCCAGGGGAAAGACCGGTGGTGCGCCATCGCCGTTTTTACCGAAGAAGAATGGCGGTCTTTCTGCCGGGTCACCGGGAAAGCCAGCCTCACCGCAGACGCCAGATTTGCCTCGCTCCAGGACAGGCTCAAAAACCAGGACGAGCTGGACGAGATTGTCAACGCCTGGACACAGGGGAGGACTGACTGGGAAGTCATGAAACTCATGCAGGAAGCCGGGGTCGCCGCCGGAGTGGTCGAGAACGTCGAGGACCTGCTCAATCGCGACCCCCAGTTGAAAGCCCGCAATCACTGGATTACGGTGGACCACCCCGAGGCCGGTAAGGAACTGAATGAAGATTGGGGTTTCAAGTTGTCGGCGGCGCCTCCGTTGAAATGGCGTCACGCCCCGCTGCTCGGCGAGCACAACGACCTGGTCCTGACCCAGATACTGGGCCTGTCCGAAGCAGAGGTAGATCAGCTTATTGCTAACGGGGTGGTTTCCTGACAGGGGTTTCCAAAGCCTGAATACTAATACGAACGCGCTGAATCGTGACGCATAGTCTCACACAAGGACGCAAAGGCCACAAAGGGGACCGTACGGACGCACTGACACCCAATCACGTTGCCTTAAGTGTCTCAGTGTTCTTTGTGTCTCCCTGTCTTTGTGTGAAAATGTGTCCTTCTCCTTCGACCACGCTAAGCAGCGTTCATTATTGGGTTTGTACGTTTCCTGGAAAAAGGAGGACATCGATGAACAGAATGGTGTACAGTTTGGTTGGCCTGGTCCTCGCACTCGGGCTGATAGTGGCCGCCTGCGGCCCGGCCCCGTCCGCGCCGCCGGCGACCCCGGCCCCCAAACAACCTTCCGCTGCCGTCAAGAGCGATCCCCTGGCGGAGTGGGACCGGGTGGTAGCCGAGGCCAAGAAAGAGGGCGAGGCCATAATGTATTCCAGCTCCGGGCCCGCGGTCCGCGACCCGATCACGAAGCAAATTCGTGAGAAATTCGGGATCGAGCTGGAGTGGGTGGCGGCGACGAACGCTCAACTGGAAGAAAGGATTACGAGGGAGCGCCGGGCGGGCCTGTACCAGGCCGATGTCTATTTCTCCGGGGCCAGCGGCATCGGTCTCGGGGGACGAAGCGTCCTGAAACCCCTGGACGACATACTGATCCTGCCCGAGGTACTGGACAAGAAGGTCTGGTGGAACGGGGACCTGCTGTTCATCGATGAGGACCACACCTGGGCCGGAATCCTGGCTTCCCCGACGCCTCCGGTATTCATCAACACCAACATGGTCAACCCCGATGAGGTCAGAAGCTACAAGAACTTCCTCGAGCCCCGGTGGAAAGGCAAGATAGTGCTGTTTAACCCCCGCACCGGCGGAGGTCTCGACTGGGTGTATAATGTTTCCGAGGTTATCATGGGGCGCGATTATCTCAAAGCCATTGCCGCCCAGGAGCCCATCATCACCAACGACGCGCGCCAGCAGGTGGAGTGGGTGGCCCAGGGCAAATACCCGGTGGGAATGGGCGGGCGCAGGGAGAACAAGATCGAGTTCGTGAGACTGGGAGCGCCCATCAAGCTCATCGTGCCGGTGGAGGGCGCCACGCTCAGCTCGGGCGCGGGGGGCGTTGGCTTCTTCGACAGGGCGCCGCACCCCAACGCGGCCAGGGTATTCGTCAACTGGGCCCTGTCGAGGGAGGGCGGCACCCTGATTTCCAGGGTCATCGGCGGCCAGAGCGCCCGGCTCGATGTGCCGACCGATTTCCTCGAACCGGAGGCCAAGCGCCAGGAGGGAGGAAAATACTTCAACACCATGGACAAACAGCATACCCTGGACCAGCAGGCTTTTCAGGCGGTGGCCCTCGAAATCTTCGGACACCTGATGAGATAGAAGGGGTATAGGCCGTCATTGCGAGTCCCGATTTCGTCGGGACGAAGCAATCCCCCGGTTGCATGGACGTCCGGGAGACAGGTAGGGTGGGTTAAGTCCCGATTACCATCGGGACGAACCCACCAGGGCTCGAAGCAAATTCCAATAACCAAGTTCCAGATCACAAACAAGATCAAATGACCAAATTCCATGTGAACAAACCGAGGGAACCCGTTTTGGCATTGGCCATTGGATTTTGATATTGTTCAGAAAATGTCACCCTGAGCGAAGTCGAAGGGTCTTTCAGCTCGCGCCCACCCCGAAAGAACTTGTCCTGAGCAGAGCGAAGGATTCTTCGACTACGCTCACTACGCTCGCTTCGCTCAGAATGACAGGTGACAGTGCCATTTTCATTGTTCATGGTGCGCCGCCAGCGCATGGGTTGATTGTTTGGGATTTCGTGCTTGGGATTTGGAATTTCGGTTGTTGGTGGGTTCGCGCAACCACCCCCGTCAGCGCCACCCGATTTGCGCCAGACAAAACAAAGGAGGCCGTCAATGAACAGAATAGCGTACAGTTTCGTTGCCCTGGTCGTTGGACTGGGGTTGGTCATCGCCGCCTGCGCCCCGGCCCCGTCCGCGCCGCCGGCGGCGGGCGCCGCCGGGCAGGCTCCTGCGGCTGCAACGGGCGGTTCCCTGACCGAGTGGGAACGGGTGGTGGCGGCGGCGAAGAAAGAGGGCGAAGCCATGCTGTATTCCAGTTCCGGCCCGGCGGTCCGCGACCCGATTACTAAGGAAATCCGTGAGAAATACGGCATCGCTCTGGAATGGGTGGCGGCGCCCAACGTTCAACTGGAGGAACGGATCATGAGGGAACGCCGGGCGGGTCTGTATAACGCCGACGTGTATTTTTCCGGGGTCAGCGGAGTCGATCTGGGCGAACAGAAGGTGCTGCAATCCCTGGACAATGCGCTGATCCTGCCCGAAGTACTCGACACGAAGGTCTGGTGGGGCGGCAAAATGCTGTTCATCGACGAGGGCCACACCTGGGCCGGCATTCTGGCCTCTCCGACGCCCCCGATATTCATAAACACCAACATGGTCAAGCCCGAGGAGGTCAGAAGCTACAAGAACTTCCTGGAGCCCAAATGGAAAGGAAAGATAGTCCTGTTCAACCCCAGGACCGGGGGAGGGCTTGACTGGCTCTATCACGCTTCCGAAGTCATCGTCGGGCGCGATTTTATCGTCGCCCTGGCGGCCCAGGAACCCATCATCACCAATGATGCGCGCCAGCAGGTGGAATGGGTGGCGCAGGGCAAATACCCGGTCGGACTGGGCGGGCGGCGAGAAAACAAGATCGAATTCGTGAAACTGGGCGCGCCCATCAAGCTGGTACTTCCAATAGAAGGGACCTCGCTCAGTTCGGGCGCAGGAGGCGTTGGCTTCTTCGACCGGCCGCCGCACCCCAATGCGGCAAAAGTGTTTATCAACTGGGCCTTGTCGCGGGAGGGCGGGACGCTGATTTCCAGGGTAATCGGCGGCCAGAGCGCCCGGCTGGACGTCCCGACTGATTTCCTCGAACCGGAGTCGATCCGGCAGGAAGGCGGCAAATACTTCAACACCATGGACAAACAGAATGCTTTGAAGAAGCAGGCTTTTCAAGAGGTGGCCGTCCAGATTTTCGGGCACCTCATGAGATAGAAGGGACATAGCCTTTCATTGCGAGTCCCGATTTCGTCGGGACGAAGCAATCCCCCGGTTGCCTGGACATCCGCGAGACACGTAGAGTGGGTTAAGCCACGTAGGGTGGGTGAAGCGAACCGACACTCCATACCCTGGTTGGCCGGGCATCCGTCGATAAGGCGGACGCGCCAGAATCTCCGCCAGTCGCGAGCGCAACCCACCATTCCGCGGAGGGGGACATGGCAACCGGTGGGTTCCGCGCGCAACAGCGACGATTCTCTCCCCGTGTTTGGCCATGCGCGCTTCACCCACCCTACGCCCACGATGGCCGGACGGCTGGGGACTTGGCAATTGGCAACAGACGTGCTACCGTATGCACATGGAACTCAGAGACTGGATGCGCCCGAAGCGCTGTTGCCTGACTTTCTGGCTACTGGCGCTGGCGCTTGTAAGCGCCTGCGCCGCACCTGAAGCGACCCCTACGCCCGCCATCCAGGGTGCACGGCTTCCAGAAGCTACGATTCTGGCAACACCGGCGCCCGCCCCGACGCCCCGGCCGTCACCCACGCCGGCAGCCACGCCGGCGGCCAGCGTGGCCGTCGCGCCCGCCACCCCGTCCCCACCGGCGCCCACCTCCGCGGCCACCCAAGAGCCAAAGCCGAAACCGTCTCCACCCGTGAAGACCACCCCAACCCCCACCGCGACACCAGCCTCACCCCTACCAACTTCCACTCCCGCGCCGCCGCCTATCACGCCCGCCGGCCCCTGGCAGCAGCGCTCGCCGCCCCGCACCCTTATCGATGCCGGAGACATCACCAGAATGAAACAACTGGTGGCCAGTCAAGCCTGGGCCCGCGAGGCCCGCGACCGGATCGTCCAGGAGGCCGATAACTGGCCCTCAAAATACCTGCGGGATTTCGGCCTCACCCAACCCAACCTCCCGCCGGCCGGTGGGCAGTGGTCGCTGTGGTACGTGGGTCCAGATGGCCTCCGGTTACGTTACGAGCCGGCCCGCTCGCCGCCGCATTTCTCTCCCACCACCGGGCAGTACTACTCAACTCCGCCGCAGTGGCCCAACCACCCCACCCTGTATGACGAAGTGATTTATGCCAGCCGGCATGACGCGCTGGCCCAATACGCCCGCTTCTCCGGCCTGGCCTATGCCCTCACCGGGGAACGCAAATATGCTGACAACGCTGCCGGAATTCTGCGCGCCTATGCCCTGGCCTATCCGAACTATGCCCTGCACGACAAGGATGGCAAGCCGGGCAAAAGCGGCGGCAAGGTACACGCTCAGACTCTTGATGAATCTGACTGGTTGATAGATATCGCCTGGGCCTACGACCTGGTGAGCGACGCCCTGTCCCCTGCCGACCGCACCGCCATCGCCAGCAACCTG
This sequence comes from Chloroflexota bacterium, assembly GCA_016210565.1. Taxonomy (GTDB): domain Bacteria; phylum Chloroflexota; class Dehalococcoidia; order JACQUA01; family JACQUA01; genus JACQUA01. The sequence continues at coordinate 47,133 of JACQUA010000300.1, read as the reverse complement.
CTCCGGCCGGCGGTTGCCGTGATCCGGAATAATCGCGCCGGACTGAGCAACTGGCAGACGTGGCACAATGCGGCGATCGCCATCGCCGGCTTTGCGCTGAACGACACCGGCCTGGTCAACGATGCCTACAACGACCCCGGCCGGGGATTCTTCAAACAACTCAAAGACGGCGCCTCAGCCGACGGGTTCTGGTGGGAAGGCTCATGGGGCTATCATTTCTACACATTGGACCCGATGCTTCTCCTTGCCGAGATGGGGGAACGCGCCGGCATGAACACCTACGCGCAAAGCAACCTCAGGGCGATGTTCACGGCGCCGCTCTTGATGGCAATGCCGGACCTGGCCCTGCCCCGTTTCAATGACGACACAGGGCGCGTGTTGAAACATGACTGGTTTTACGAAGCAGGCTACAACCGCTATCGCGACCCCGGAATGGCGTTTCTCCTGGCCAGAGGCGCCCGGCCGTGGCAAGCCCTGCTATGGGGCGCCGAAACGCTCCCCCCCGCCGGCGCGGCGCCCCCGCCGGCGAGCGTGCTCCTGCCGAAAGCCGGCTATGCCGTCCTGCGCGCCGGCGACACCCGAGACCCCGGCTATCTGGCGTTCAAATTCGGCCCCCACGGCGGCTGGCACGGACACTACGACAAACTGGGTTACGTGACCTTCGCCGCGGACCACCAGCTCGCCCTGGACCCGGGTACACACTCCTACGCGGCAGACTCGCACGAGGGCTGGGACAAAACGACCGTCGCCCACAATACCATCGTCGTGGATGAACAGGACCAGGCGGAGGCGACGGGAAACCTGCGCTTCTATGTGGGATTACCCGCCTTCGGCCTGGCAACAGCGGACGCCGGCCCTGCCTACCCCAACCGCGCCGCTCTGACGCGCACCCTGGCGCTCACCCCGGATTACTGGCTCGACGTTACGCGGGCGGAGAGTCTCGATGGCAGGCCGCACCGCTTCGACTGGGTCTACCATAACCGGGGGACTCTCGCCACGCCGCTGGCGCTCACGTCCTATTCAGGTCTCCCCCGCGCCGGCGGCTACCAGTATCTCACCGGAACGCGGGGCGCGGCGACCAACGATGATTGGAAAGCCACCTGGAACACCGGCAGCGCCGGGCAGGCTTACGGCAGCGTCTGGAAGAACCGGGACAACGCTAAGGCCATATTCACCGTCTCGACCGGCGATTCCGGAGGCGTGGCCGGTAAACTCGACTACGACTGGGGTCCGGCCACTGACGCTTATGCCTTCTACCTCACAAAGGAACTGCGCAACCTCCCGAACGAGGCGCCGGTCCGGGTCGAAGCGAGGGTCCTCGGCGATGGCTCGAACAACCGGCTCTCTCTGCGCATCATCGATGCCACAGGAGAGAAGTTCATGAAGAATGTGGGCGCCATAGACTGGACGGGCTGGCGCACGGTGGCTCTGACCGTGGACAGAACCTGGTCCAATTTCGACGGCAACGACAACGGCGTCATGGACCTACCGGTGAGCCAGGTAGCCTTCCAGATCAACCGCACGGCCGGAGGCCGGCAGGCGGGAAACCTGCTGGTGGATGACATTGCCCTGACATTCCCCTCGGCGGGCCGCCTCGTGGTCGAGGATTTCGAAAAGGTGCTGGCCCGGCTGGATTTGACGGTGCTGGCCGCCCGCGACACGACCGTGGTGACCGGCAACGGCATCGACCAGACCAACCAGCCGGTCCCCTTCGCAATGGCGCGGCGGCAGGGGACCGAGACGACCTTTGCAGCCGCCTTTGAGCCGTATCATTCATCGCCCCGTATCGCCGAGTTTAAGGCGCTCTCGGTCACTCCGGCTGCCGGATCGCCGGTGGCTTTGCGGGTGGCCGCCCCCGGCGCCTTCACCGACACATTGTTGTTGACCGAAGGCCCTCGGGGGACCCGCGCCTTCGACGCAATCAGGACCGATGCCGTGGTCGCTTACCTCCGGCAGGATGCGGCGAACAATCCGCAAACCCTGGTCCTGGCCGATGCCACCAGCTTCTCTCATCGAGAGACATTGGTTTTCAGCAGCGCCACTCCCGTCACCCTGCAATTGTCCTTCACGGGCGACGCCCTGACCGCCACGGTAACAAGTACAGCCGCCACCCAGGTGCGCGTTTACTCCCCCGCCGCGACCGGGGCGGTGGTCAACGGCCGCCCGGTCCCCCTGCGGCGGGACGGTGATCATGTCCTGTTCGACTTGCCTGATCAGCCGTAGGGTAGGTGAAGCGAGCCGACACGCCACGCCCTGGTTGGCCTGACACACGTTGATAAGAAGTACAACCCGGCGGACCTCCGGACCACGAGCGTAACCCACCATCCCCGGGAGGGGGCGATGGGATTCCAGCACCGTAGGGTGGGTCAAGCGCACCGGGGCGACGAGGAGTCTGGGCGGCTGTGCCAACCCACCACCCGGTACCACAGGCCTCCGTGCCTGTGAGAGCTGGATTTTGGACACGGCAGATATATGTTATCCTGACGATCGACAAGGGCCCGATGCGGGGCGCCTGGGGGTAAAGGTCAACGACAAAGATATATTGACAACGGTCTGGTTCACGGCGCACAGGCACGGAGGCCTGTGGTACCCGGCGCGGCATTACCTACGGCGTCCGGACGAAATTCACCCCCACCGCCGCCAGGTCGTACACATCCACAATCCCATCGCCATTGAAGTCGGCATTGGCATCGAAGCCTGGGGCTCCCCTGCGCCTGTTGAACGATGCCAGGACCAGCGCCAGATCTGCGCCGTCCACCCTGCCGTCCTTGTTGGCGTCGCCCGAAAACGGCGGCGGTATGACCACCAGGGCGCCCGGCAGGTCCGCCACCGAGATCGCTTCATTGACCATCACAGGAACCGGCGCCAGGGCGCGCGGCAAGTCCGACACGCCGACAGCCTCATTCACCGTCACGGGGACCGGCGCCAGGGCGCGCGGCAAGTCCGACACGCCGACAGCCTCATTCACCGTCACGGGGACCAGCAGCAGGGATCTCGGGAGGTCTGCCACGCCCACGGCCTCATTGACCGTCACGGGGACCGGCAGCAGGGCGCTCGGGAGGTCCGCCACGCCCACAGCCTCGTTGACCGTCACCGGCACCGGCAGAAGCGCGCGCGGCAAGTCCCAGACGGAAACGGCCTCGTTCAGGGTGACCGGAACGGACGGCAAAACTGAGGAGGAATCGGCCACGGCTACGCGTTCACCGACGGGCTGCGGCTCCGCCTGAGTCCCCGGCTGCTCTGTTGCTAGGGCCGGCTTGCTCGCTGACGCCGGAGAAGGGGGGACAGACAGGGGTGCCTGCGGCGCACCGGCTGCTTCTCCCGCGGGGCGCGCCGGGAACCTCGTTCCGCGAAAATCGCCCACCCCGACCGCTTCCATCACTACGATATTCACCACCGCGCTGTTGTCGGCGCCGGCCAGGCCGGAGACCGGGATGGCCGCGGAAATGAACTGGAGCGCGAGCAGACAGGCAACCATGACCCGCACGGGCATCACGTTAGTCCTTTGAAGATCAAAACCTTGCGCGCTTCCGGTCTTTGGACCACGACAAAAGCGTCAAACACCGATTCACCAAAAGAGCGCGGACCAACCCGCCGTTGCGACTCCGGCTGAGGCATTCGAAGCAATCTCATTGCCGTCCTTAGCGGCACACTCCCCAACAGCCCGGACAACATTTTGCCAGATGCAGCGAGGTGGTCCCGGCCCCGGTCCTACGAGAAACTTATCACAACGGTAACGGCTACCTGCTGTCCGGCAGACACGGCCACCGGAGCCGGCAGCACAGTCCACGTAAACTCCCGGTCCATACCCCCTTCGCTACTGGAAGAGGGTGACACGGTTGGCGCGGGCGCCCACACGAAAGTCTGCACCGCATTGACCGTCAGGTTTGTTTGAGCCGTGGCCGTGCCCCGCAGCGTTAGCTGAGGGCCCGAGCCGTCCACCGTCAAAGTCTTAAACTGATAAGTGCCGGACTGCGAGCTGGCGGCCTCACGCAGATAGTAGCTGGTCATGGTGACCGGAGGGGCGATGTTATAAGTCTCGACCCGGACAAACCATTGCCCCACGCCGTTGGCCCGGCCCAGAAACCACGCCAGGGTGTACTTCCCGCTGTCCGTCAGGGCGTTGTTAAACTCGGTGCGCTCGACCACTGTGCCATTGGGATCCATTACCTCGATTGTCCATCGTCCGTGGACTTTGACGCCCTCCTGAGGGACCCCACCCGGCTCGACCCCGGCGGCGGGACCCGGGCGTCCCGACTGCATCGGGCTGCATCCCGCCAGCACCGCGGCCCCCATGATAGCTGCCGCTAACAGCACCCGGAAATAGAGATAGCTTCTCTTACTCATGACGTACTCCTTAAGTCGGTTGAACTGGAAACTCCAATTGCTAAGTATCAGGCGACAAACAACATGAACATATTGTACCATTGGCGTCAATGGCATCCCGGGCAGTCAATGCAACTCAGCCGAAGTAGGCGAAGTAGGGTGGGTGAAGCGAGCCGACACGCCATGCCCCTGGTTGGCCAGGCCGACTTTGATAAGAAGTACAACCCGGCGCCTCTCCGGATGGCAAGCGTAACCCACCATTCCGGGGGAGGGGGCGAGGGAATTCCAGCACCGTAGGGTGGGTTAAGCACAGCGGGGCGACGAGGAGGCTACGCGGCTGTGCGAACCCACCACCCGGTACCACAGGCCGCCGTGCCTGTGCGCGCTGGATTTTGAACACGGCAAATTTGTCCTGCTAACAAACGATAGCAGGCCGGTCCGGGTCGCATGGGGCCAAGGGTCAGTGACAAGGATATATTGACAACGGCCTGGTTCATCCCTCACAGACACGGTGGCCTGTGGTACCCCGGCGCGGGATGGGCTACAGCGTCCGGCCGAAATTCATCCCCACCACCACCAGGTCGTAGACATCCACAATCCCATCCCGGTTGAAGTCGGCGTTCGCATTGTAGCCGGCATCCCCCGCACGCAGGTTGAAGGACACCCCCAGCAGAGCCAGGTCAGTGTTATTCACCACCCCATCCCGGTTGATATCTCCGAGCAAGAAACCCGGCGTAGGAGCAGGAGTAGGGGTTGGCATTGCAGCCGGGGTCGGAGTCGGCGTTACGGTCAAGGTGAGAGTCGGCGTCGCAGAGGGGGTAGGGGTCAGCGTTGGCAACGGAACCGGTCCCGGGGTAGGGGTCGGCGTGGGATCGGGTTCAGACGGATCGCCGAGTTTCATGATGAAGCCGTCTCTGCCGCCCGCGGAGTTTTGTTCGGGGAGGAGACCATCGGTTTCACCCACCACATGGACGCGGCCGCTGCCATTATAAGACACTGCCCTGGCCACATCATCGGAATCAGTGCCGAACTGCCTCGTCCATAGTTCGTTGCCGCCGCTATCATAGCGGCGTATGAAAGCGTCCAGGCCCAGGTGCGCAGTCTGCCACAGCAAGGCGCCGGTAGCGGACCCTACAACCCACACACTTGAGGCATCCACCGTCACCCCGCTTATCGTAGCGCCGGCACCCGTACCGAACTGCCGGGACCAGAGTTCCTCGCCCAGGGGACCAAACTTCCAGATAAAGGCGACATCGATCCCGCCGCCATCAGTGGCATAGCCTGCCACGTAGGCATTGCCGGAGCTGTCCGCAGCCACCGCCCGGGGATGCGTGCTGACGCCACCAAAGATCCTGGTCCAGATTGGGAAGCCGGCCCTATTGAACTTCCGTAGATAACCCCCCTTGACATCGCCCTGGCCGAAGCCATCGAATGTATCTCCCACCACATAGATGCCACCCTGGCCGTCTGCAGTTACGGCGAAGGCCCAGTTGTCCTTATCGGCGGCAAACCGGAATTCCCAAAAGCCAGCGCCGGAAAGATCATACTTCCGAATAAAGGAATCGTATTCGGCCACCCCGTAGGACACAAATCCTGTGTCTCCCACTACGTAAACACTGTCGCCATCCAGCGCCACTCCCCGGGCATAATCGTGATCCCCGGTACCAAATTGCCTGGTCCAGACTTCCTGGCCGGCCGTGTTGTATTTCCGTATGAACCCGTCAAGGCCTCCCAACCCGGTTTGCCCGGGTAGAGATGGCGCGGTGTTTCCCACAACATAGGCATTGCTCAAGCCGTCGATGACGACCCCGCTCGCGCCACTCGTAGCAATGCCACCAAACTGCCTCGTCCACTGGTGCACCCCCGCGCTGTCGTACCGGCGGATGAAGGCATCCCCAAGAAATCCCTGGAGGCTTTCCCCGGGGAAGACGCCGGTTGTTGAACCTACGACGTAGGTAACACCCGAGCCGCCGGCAGCAATTCCGGTGACATAATCAGAGCCGCTGGTGCCAAACTGCCTTGTCCACAGGGTAGCAGGCTCATCCCCGGCGGCCACCCCTCCCTGTAAAGGTACCACGAACACCAGCAGCGCCAAAGTCATTAACAATACCCATCTTGAGAGCGACTTATCCATCCGGTACTCCTGCAAGGACTGAACTCAGCATCAAGATCAATCTAGGTTGACACATTCTACCACCGTGCACCACATTGTCAAGCACGCTTGGGCGCCCTGTAACAGGTTTGTTACAGGGCGCGCCAGTGCCCGAGCAGGCAAGCAGGCCCTGACCACCACGCCTGGCCCGTCCCGCTGCTGTAACTGTAGCTTTCAGAGGGATACGATCATCAGGCCTTCCAACATTCCAACCTTCTAACCTTAGGAACCTTATAAACCCTCCCCTCCCCCGCAGGCTAAAGACCTGCGGCTACGCCCCCTTTGCAGGCGCGACCAGGATATAGCCCACTCCCGGCTTGGCCAGGAGATAGACCGGATGGGTAGGATCGGCTTCGATCTTTTGGCGCAGGCGGCGGATATAGGCGCGCAGGTAATCCAGCTCATCCCGGTATTCGACGCCCCAGACCTTGGTGAGCAGGTCCTCGTGCAGCATCACCTTGCCTGTATTGCTCGCCAGATGCTGGAGCAACTTGTACTCGGTCGGCGTCAGGTCCACTTCCTTTCCCGCCATCGTAACCCGCCGGCGTACGAAATCGATGCTCAGTTCCCCTATGGTCAGCACCGTATTCTTGCGTTCCTCGGGGAGCCTGGCCCGTCTCAGCACCGCTTCTACCCGCGCCAGCAATTCCAGCGCGCTGAAGGGCTTCGTCAGGTAATCATCAGCCCCCAGCTTGAATCCCCTGATCTTGTCCGATTCTTCTGCTTTGGCCGTCAGCATGATAATGGGCAGCGTGGAAAACTCGCGGATGCGCCGGCACAGCTCAAAGCCGTCCATGCCGGGCAACATTATGTCGAGTATCGCCAGGTCGGGCATTTCCTTTTCCATCAGCGCGAGGGCCTGCGTCCCTTCCTCGGCCACCAGGACCCGGTAATCAACCGACTCCAGGTTCGCCCGGACAAACCGGAGAAGCCTGACGTCGTCGTCAACTATAAGTATCGTTGCTTGCTTGGTCATATTGTCACCCTGAGCCTGTCGAAGGGTCTTTTGCCTGGCGCTCCACCCCGAAGGATTCTTCGCTTACGCTTTCAATGACATTGTCACCCTGAGCGAAGTCGAAGGGTCTTTTGCCCGGCGCTCCACCCCGAAGGATTCTTCGCTTACGCTCAGAATGACAGCCAACTTCACTCCTCGTCTTTGCTCAATGGCGACAGGCTGAAGCGAAAGACGCTGCCTTTACCTTCGGTGCTTTCCGCCCATATCCTGCCACCGTGGGCTTCCACGAGGCCCCTGGCAATGGAAAGGCCCAGTCCGGTACCCCCGATGCGCTGGGTGTGGGCGCTTTCCACGCGGTAAAAGCGGTCGAATACCTTCTCCAGGTGCTCCGGGGAGATGCCGATGCCTTCATCGGAAACGCTCACCACCACCAGCCCGTCGGCGATCCCTCCGGTGATCCTTACTTTTCCACCCTGGGGGGAATACTTGATAGCGTTTTCCACCAGGTTCTTCAGCACCTGCTCGATGCAGCGGGAGTCGGCTTCCACAATGGGAAACGGCGCGGGGAACTCCGTCTCCAGCCGGTGTACGCTGGTACGGGCAGCCATTTCCTGCACTATCCTCTGGGCCAGCCGGGGAAGGCTCAACGGCTCTCTTTCCAGCTTCAGAGCGCCCGCTTCCAGTTTCGCTATCTGAAGCATCTTGTCTATCAGGTTCTGAAGCTCGTCCGCCCTTTCGTCAATGGTCCTCAGGAATTCTCTCCGGGTGGCGCTGTCCCAGTCCACATCCTGGCGCAAGAGGGAGGTGGTGCCGCCCTTTATGGAGGTCAGGGGGGTGCGCAGTTCATGAGATATCGCCGAAATAAACTGCGATTTTATTTTGTCGGCCTCGATCAAGACCATGGCCCTTTCCGCCTCCTGCGAAAGCTCGGTATTCACTATGGCCAGGGCCATATCTTTGGCGATGGCCTCCATCAACCTCTCGTCAGCCGCGGTAAAGGTCCTCGCCTCGGAGAAATTCATAACTATGAGAACGCCCACATACCGGTCCTTGTAGGTCAGCGGGGCGCAGAGGGAATGCTTTACCCTGGAAGCCAGATCATTCGTCCCCAGGAAGACGTCGCACCCCGAAACAGTCAACCGGGAGGTTTCCGGCTCGATGTGCTTCGGTATGACCAGCCCTGCGGGTTCGCCCTCCTTTGCCGAATTGCCCCCACCGCCGCCCGCTTTGAATATGGTACCCGGCGAGACGGAATTATCGAGACCCACCGCGCTCTGCAGCTTGTATTGTTTCTCCTCCCGCCCATAAAGGAGCAAGCCCCCCGCCTCGGCCGCCGGCACGATCTCTACTGTTTTGGCCAGCCCGGCATCGAGAAACGAGGGAAACTCGGGGTTGGACGTCAGGCTCTTCGAAATGGCAAGCAGCGACGACAGCTCTTTGCTCCTCTGCTCCACTTCATCGTACGATTCCTTCAGTTTGGTCCTCATATTATCGAAGGCCTCGGCCAGGGAACCTATCTCGTCTTTTCCCGCCGTTGGAATCGCTGTCGTCAGGTCGCCGCCGGCCATTTGCTGCGAGGCCAGTTTGAGCCCCCGGATGCGCGTCACCACATCGTGGGTGATCACCCAGGCGATGCCCAGGAACAGGAACATAAGGATCATTCCCGAGGCAAAGAGTCTCCGCTGGAGGTCCCGCGTTGAGGCCAGGGCTTCATCTTCCGACTGTCTTACCAGGACGCCCCATGAAGCCTTCGACAGCGGAACAAAAGCCAGGACGTCCCGGCCCATGCGGTCCCCGATCTCGTGGCAGGTGTGGCAGGTGCCCATGGTCGGCTTCCGCTCCGCGATGAGATCGGCGAACCTCTGGGGATGGTCGCTCACCTCAAAGGGAAAGAGGGGATTGCCGGGGCTGGTCCTGACCAGCACCATCCCTTTCTGGTCAACGATCTCCGTGTAGCCGGTCTCGCCAAGCCTGATCGGCTGGATGAACCCGGCCGGGCTGGAGGCGGCGATGTTGATGCCGGCCACCAGGAGTCCCCTGATCTCACCCAGCGCGTCCCTCACCACCGTTGATATGAGCACCACCGGCTGACCGGAAGCCGGGGCCGGAACCTGCCCTGAGATGACCGATTTCCCTTCGCGCAAGCTCTGCCTCAAGGACTCATAGTCTGAAAAAGCTGTCCTCCCTAGCTGGGACGGCGCCGGGCTGGCCCACACCAGAAGGAAATCCGCGTCCACCAGCACCAGGCTGTCTATTGCCACCCCCTGCAACGAGTAGTTGGCCCTCAGCCTTTCGCCCATGGCGTCCAGGTCCCGGACCTCGAAGGGGTATTTCAACCCCCCGGCCCCGTGCTCCAACTGGCTCACCGCCCCGTCCAGGATATCATCGCCGTATTTGGCGATCACCCTAGCCAGGGTGAGTCGCTCCTGCAGCGTAGTGTCGGTGGTCTGGTTCAGGGCCAGAAGGCCGAACACGCCGAAGAGCAAGACGCCCACCGCAACCCCACCCATCACCAGAATGCTTACCTTTCGCTGTAAGGTCAGGTTGCCGAATCTTGCTTTAGGCATGTTCACTCTGCAACGGTAGGGTGAGTTAAGCACAGACGGACGCAGGGTTGTGCCGGGTGGCTGCGCGAACCCACCATTCTAAGCAAATTCCAATAACCAGGTTCCAAATTCCAAACAATCACCCATGCGCCGATGGCGCACCATGAAGGATGAAAATGTCATTCTGAGCGAAGCGAGCGCAGTCCCGATAGAATCGGGATAGTCGAAGAATCCTTCGCTCTGCTCAGGACAAGTTCTTTCGGGGCGGGGCGCGGGACGAAAGACCCTTCGACTTCGCTCAGGGTGACAGCCTATTTTCTGAGCAAATTCCAATTATTCAAGTCTCAATGTCAAAAGCGGCGGTCAACGCTCTTTGGCGTTTGAACATTCGAATTTGAGCTTTGTTTGGTACTTGGTACTTCGGATTAGGAATTTCCTCCTTTGGCCTGGTGGGTTAAGCGTCCCGATACCATCGGGATGCTTAACCCACCCCTACAGGTCTGGACAGGCTGGAAAGCCTGTCCTACCGGGCTGGTTGACTTCAAGCCATTCATGGACTATATTTACACAGATCGCTTTTCTAACGGGGCGCACCCGTAAAGGGTGCGGCTACGGAGCCGGGTGACCATTTCAACCCTGACAATTGATTATATAGGTATTTTTCAAAAATTCAAAACAACAGCTATGAAAGTCGTCATACTCGCCGCCGGTGAGGGAAAAAGGATGCATCCCCTCACCTATACCCGGCCCAAGGTGATGCTCCCGGTCGCCAACAAGCCTATCCTGGCCCACCTGATCGATAGCTGCCGGCAAGCCGGTCTATCCGATTTCGTCGTGGTCGCCGGATACCGCGCCGCCGTCATTCAGGACTATTTTTCCGATAAGGCGCTCCCGGCGGGGGCCACCATTGAATACGTCTCCCAGGAAAAGCAATCGGGCACCGGCAACGCGGTCTACCAGGTCCGGGACCGGGTCAAAGGCCCTTTCCTGGTCCTGAATGGCGACATCCTGCTCCACCCCAATGACATCGGGGCCGTGACTTCAAGGAATGAGATGCAGATGGGCCTCTATGAACTGGAGACCGTGAAACACCTCGGCGTGGTGGAATTGAAGGACAACAGGGTCCGCCAGATTCACGAGAAGGTGGACAATCCTCCCTCCCACCTGGTCAACGCCGGCGTCTACCTTCTGAACGAGGCGATATTCGACGCCCTGGAGAAGATTCCCCAGTCCCCCCGGGGCGAATACGAGCTGACCGCCGCCCTCCAGCTATTGATTGACAACGGCCATGCCATTTCAGGCCACCGGCTGGCTTACTGGGAGGACATCAGCTATCCCTGGCAGCTCCTGGAGATAAACGAGCGCCTGTTGAAGGGGATGAAGGAAGAACGGGCCGGCGTGATCGAAGACGGCGTTCACATTAAAGGGGACCTGTCGGTGGGTGAAGGGACGGTGGTCAAGTCAGGGGCCTACATTGAAGGTCCGGTCATGATCGGCCGGGATAGCCGGATCGGGCCTAACTGCTACATCCGGGGCAGCACCGCCGTCGGCAACGATTGCCACATAGGGGCCGCAGTAGAAGTGAAGAGTTCCATCATCATGGACCACACCGATGTTCCGCACCTGAACTACGTGGGCGATAGCGTCATCGGGCAGGGCTGCAACCTCGGCGCGGGAACGAAAATCGCCAATCTGCGCCTGGACAAGGGTAATATATCCGTCAGGGGCATCGATACCGGGCGGCGGAAGCTGGGGGCCATCATCGGCGATAACGTCCAGACGGGCATCAATTGCAGCATCAACCTGGGATGCATGATCGGCAACGATTGCGCCATCGGGCCCGGCACTTTGGCCAGCGGCGTTATCCCCCCGAATTCGGCGCTGCTGCCCCATAAAACACGGCCCGGCAAAGGGTAGGGTGGGTTAACCGCCCCGATTGCATCGGGGCGCGAACCCACCATTCTAAGCAAATTCCAAAAACCAAGTTCCAAATTCCAAACAAACCCCCGATGGTTCAAGTCTCAATATAAACAAATTGGCGGCCAACCCTTTTGGGGTTTCGCCGGTTGGGGTTTTGATATTGCTCTGAAAATGTCACCCTGAGCCGAAGCCCTGAGCAAAGCGAAGGTGCAGGCGAAGGGTCTTTGCTTCCCCGCCCCGAAAGATTCTTCGACTACGCCCGCTGCGCTCGCTTCGCTCAGAATGACATGTTCATCCTTCATGGTGCCCGCTGCAAGCGGGCATGGGGGATTGTTTGGAATTTGGTGTTTGGAACTTGGGATCTTGTCTTCGTGGTGGGTTCGCACAGCGCGCCGCATCCCTACCACCCCGCTGTGCTTAACCCACCCTACGCGGCTCCAGAATACCCCTCCGGGTATTTCCGGTGCCATTCCCAGGCGGTCCTCACAATATCTTCCAGCCCGGGATAGTCCGGCCTCCAACCGAGCTCCCGCCGTATCTTCTCCGCGCTGGCCACCAGCACCGGCGGGTCGCCGGCGCGGCGCGGGTGTACCTCGACCGGCAACGGGTGACCGCTAACTTTCCGGCAAACGCCGATGACTTCCTTCACCGAAAAGCCATTCCCGTTGCCCATGTTGTAAACTGAGGATCCCACCCGGTCGATGTGCCGCAGCGCCAGGATATGGGCCCGGGCGATGTCGCTCACGTGGATGTAGTCGCGGACGCAGGTGCCGTCCAGGGTCGGGTAATCATCGCCAAACAACCTGATGGCGCCGCCCTTCCCAAGAGCGACCTTCAGTATGTTGGGCACGAGATGGGTCTCCGGGCTATGGACCTCGCCGTAGTTTTCGCTGGCGCCCGCGGCGTTGAAGTAGCGCAGGGAGATATGCTTCAAGCCATGGGCGCGTTCGAACCACTTCAGTATCCGTTCGAACATCAGCTTGGTCTCGCCGTAGGCGTTGACAGGCGCCATGGCCGCCTCTTCGGTGACCGGAACAGAGGCCGGCTCCCCGTACACCGCCGCGCTGGAAGAGAAGACGAGCCGTTTCACGCCGTTCCTGGTCATGGCGTCGAGAAGGTTAATGCCATGGGTCACGTTGTTCCGGAAATAAAGCGCCGGGTCGGTCATCGAGGACTCGACGATGCTGTTAGCCGCCAGGTGGAGCACAGCATCGATGGCATGGCCGCTGAATATCCGTCCCAGGCACGAGGCATCGCCGACGTCGCCTTCGACCAGGGCTGCCCCGGGCGCCACCGCCTGCCGGTGTCCCTGGCTCAGATTGTCCACCCCAACGACGGCGATACCCTCCTTGACCAGCAACTCGGTGACGACGCTGCCGATGTACCCCGCAGCGCCGGTTACCAGCACTTTCATGGCAGGGAGTCTAGCACAGCCGCAACTTCACTGCAATCCAGACACTGGGAAGCCCGTAGCGACACCCCTTGTCCCGAGGCGTCGGGACTCTCGCAGAGCGGAGCGGATGTCGATACCGAGAGGGCCGTTGCACGTGCCCCGGGCCTTTTTCCGGCGGACAGGCAGGGACGCCTGTCCTACCGGGCAAGCAGCCGGGAAATGGCGCCCACATCATCCAGTTCTTCCAGTTTCATGACCATCTCGATGACGCGGCTGACATCTTCCTTTGACAGCGGCCTCATGGCGTGAGATGCACACTCCATGAATTTCTCTATCATCTCCCCCTCTGGAATCGGGTGGTGCGGATTGCCATGGGGCTCTTCTACCCGCCGCGAATACGTTTTGCCTCCTTTCGTCCTGATCTCCGTTATCCCGGGATGGTAGTTGGACGGTTCGAATTCCGGACATACTTCCACGTCCACTTTTTGGGCCACCTGGAGGACAGCGGGGTCCCTGATAGCCTCAGGCGTGAAATCCCTCAGGTCCACCTTCCTCCTGACCACCGCAGTCGCCGTAGTATACGGTATGCTGAACTGGGCGTCGACGGGGTTCTCGGGCCTCCGCTTTCGATCCGCGGGAACGCCCACGCCCTTTACCGCCATCTGGCTTTTGAATACCGTAATACGCTCCACGTCCCCGGCCTGGATATCGTATTCCCGCACCATTTCCAGCGTAGCATCGATGGAAGCGTGCTGGCTGCGGCCGCAGGGATACGGCTTGAAGCTCAGATTGCTCACCTCAAACCTCGTGCCCAGGTTTGAGAGCAGAACTTCGGGCTTGTACTTCCCACCGTTGTACACTTTGTAGAATCCAAACTCGCCTTCCAGGCTGTTCATCGCTCCGGTAATACCCTTTTCGGCCAGCAGCGCGGACAGAACGCCGCCCTTCGCCGCGAAGCCCACTTCCAGACGCTCTGTCAGGGCCGCATCGCTTACGGACTGGCGGTTACCGGCTGCCTGGGAATAGGCGATACCAAGGGCATTCTGGACGCGGGCTTCATCCAATCCCAGTATCCTGCCGGCACCAGCCGCCGCGCCAAAGAACCCGAACACAGGGGTCGGATGAAACCCGCTGACTCGCGGGGCGGCGGCCAGCGAGAGCCTGCAGCCAACCTCCACGCCCAGCACCACTGCCGTAATGAACTCCTTTCCGTTCACTTTCCCTGCCCGCTCGGCGACCGCCAAGGCGGCCGGAACAATCACAGCGCCGGCATGGATGGACGACGCTTCGTGGATATCGTCATAATCGAGAGCATGGGCCATCATGCCGTTGGCCAGCGCCGCCATGTACGATGGCGCCTTGCCGCCAAAACCCAGAATCGTGCTTTCCTCTTTCCCTCCCCCTTCCTTGACGCACTCGACCACCTCACGGCATCCGCGACCCAGCGTGCTCGCAGCCGTGGTGACACCCAGCGTATCCAGAAGGGACATTTTGGCGACCCTTATCGCCTCAGCAGGAATATCATCGAATCTGATATTCGCTACGCTGTGCGCCAGGGCAGAAGATGCATCCATTCAGGTTACCTCCTCAGTGTTCCGGCCGCCGTAGGGGCACGGCGTGCCATGCCCGCGGACGACCGAGCGAGTTTGTGACGCGCCATTCCGGGACCACGCGTCCGGGTTCTACTCCCCGGTCGAGTCGCAAACGACTACTTCATCCCCCTCCACCGTGAGATTGGTCCCCAGATCCCGGCACTGCGGCCCTATGTAGCGCAGGACTTCCTGAAATCTTTCATCGTTCCGAGAAACAAATTCAGGCTCCGCCTTCTGATTGGTCCGGCCAGGCAGGAACGACACCTTCCGGACGCCATTCTTGCCGGCAACGCATTTGACCATCATCGTATTTCGCCGGTCCCTGTGGCCCGGGTTCCGTTCCCATCCCGGCTCCGTTTGCGATTTGTGAGACGCACGCGGAACATCTCCGGCGCCCACCCCTTCCACGGCCGGTTTATACGTACGGGCCCTATCCAGGGCAAAGTTACCCAGGCAGTAGAAGATAGCCCTTCCTTTGTATACTTCTATGCCCTTGACGGTGCCGCCGTGATGCCCAACGACCAGGTCTGCTCCGGCGTCAATAGCCCTGTGACCGATTACGCGCTGGTCCGCCGTGATTCCTGGCACGGAGCTTTGCCCCCAGTGCATTGAAACAGCAACAACATCCACCTGATTTCGCAGCTTGCGAATATCCGCTTCCATGGCCCGGACATCATCTTCGTCAGGTATGCCGGTTGCCTCTGAGGGCACTCCCGTCCCATCCCCCCGGGCCGCGGAACGGGCCAACACACGAACAGGCGCGCAACCCGGTCTTCCATCCCGCGCCTCGTAGCCGGCGGGAACTACCGAGCTGTAGGCCAGGAATCCGGCCTTAATCCCCTTTCGTTCCACCACCGCCGGCGATCGGGCTTCGGCGATGTCTTTTCCGGCGCCGATCACCCGGATGCCCTTGCTCCGGACGGCGTCTATCGAATCAAGCAGCGCCGCGGGGCCATAGTCGAGACAGTTGTTGCTGGCGTGGGACATGACGCTAAATCCCCCGAAGACCAGCGATTCAACGTTTGCGGGGTCAATTGCTGAATCCGGCGTACCCTCTCGGCGCTGGAAAGCGTCTCCGCCGGTCGAAAACATCATCTCCAACTGGCACAGGGATACATCTGCTTCCTTGATCTTCCGGTGGACCATGTCAAAAGGGGATTCGACAGGTTCACCATACTCCGTCCGCCGTGGGGACACGTTTCCCACCGCGTGGATTACGATTTCGTTGTCTGAGATCTTCACGTCACTCACCATTACTCGACGATCTGCCGGCGCATAGCTTGCGCAAGCCGACGCCTTGCGCAACGGCCGCCCACACAGGCGGGGCGCCTGTGGCACTCCTACTTTCGCAGCAGGGGGGCGAAGATCTCCTGCGCCAGCGGGGTTTCGTTCGCCATGCGCTGGTTGAACTCCTCATTAACCGTGACCACGTATTTGACTGAGGGATCGCGCCTCATGTCAGCGGCGATGTGGTCGATGGGCACATCGAGCCTGGCCGACTGCCGGCCGATGACTCGGCTCTGGAGATAGCTTCCGTCTTTGCTCAGGAACCAGTTGGCGAATACTCGAGCCGCGTTGGGATGGGGCGCCTTCTTGAACATCGAGGTACCGATGGCCCCTCCGTCCAGGAAACTGGCTTCCCTGGGCTTCACCAGATCGATGGACGCACCCGCTCTTACGAACTCCTCCCGGATATCCTGTCTCGGGAGTATGGCGATGGGGTACTTGCCGTGGGCGAGCCATTCGGTGCCGAGCCTGTTGTCATCCACTATCACCGGGTCGTTGGCCACCAGTTTCCTCCACCAATCCGGTCCCATGACGGTGGAAATCTGGCTGAACAGTTTCATGGTCAGCACAGGATTGCCCACAACGATCTTCCCCTTCCACTTCGGGTTCAGCAGGTCGTTGTAGGACGCGATTTCCTCGGGCCTCACCATCTTCGTGTTGACCGCCACCTTATAGTCGGGCGCAAGGATAGACTCCATCGTGTACATCTTCTCGTTGTCCACCCAGGGTATCTCCCCCTGGAACCACAACTTCATGTCCAGGACTTCAGGCAAAATAATCAGGGGCTTTATCGGCTCAAGCATGCCGCCGGGCTTCATCACCGTTAGCTGTCTCTGGGTCGAACCCATCATCAGGTCGGCGATGTGAAGCCCCGCCTGCCGCTCCCGCAGGTACTTCTCGGCGAGTTCCGCGGCTTTGCCCGCCGTCCATTCTATGTCCAGCCCATATTTCTCTTTGAAAGCCTCCGTCATTCCCACGCGCAGGTCGGCGGCGGCCGGACTGTAGATATTGAGTGGTCCCTCCTGTCTGGCCGCGGCCAGTACCCTCTGCCAGTCCGCTTCCCATCCCTGGAGAGGCGCCGCCCCTTGCCCGGGCGCTGCCGCCGGGGGGGCGGGCTGCTGGACGGATGCACATGATGCTATGACCAAGCTGAGCGCCAACAGCCCGGCGAAAGCCACTCTTGCTATCTCTTTTCTGTTCACGTATCCCTCCTGAAAATGGAGACATGATTACTGTTCAACAAATGGGATTGCGGCATCATCTATTTCGGTCATGCCTCCATGTGGCGCCTCCTTTCCCGGCGTGCAGGGACCGCGTCAAGCAATATTCAAACCGTTCCTTTGCCGCTACCGTCGTCAAGCGACCACCCGGATGATACCGCCCACATCATCCAGTTCTTCCAGGTTCATGACCATCTCGACGACGCTGTTCAGGGTCAATGGATCAAGCCGGCCCGCCTTTTCATTGCGGCCGTAGCCACAGTATAGGATATGTTAAGTTGGGCGTCAAGGGCGTTCACCGGACGCCGAGAACACCATGTCCACCCCCGCGGAAAGATTGGTCCGCTACTTGATCCTACGGTGGACCGTGCCGGAAGGAGACTCAGGAGGCTCGCCATACTCGGTCCGCCTGAGCGACACGTTGCCCGGTGGCACAGGCGTCCCCGCCTGTGCCACCTATTTTCGCAGCACCGGGGCGAATACTTCCTGCGCCAGCAGTGTCTCTTTCAGCATGCGCAGGTTGAAGTCCTCCGTCCTGGTGCTCAGGTATTTGACCGACGCATCCCGCCTTAGTTCGGGAGCTATGTGGCCGAGGGGCACGTCAAGCCTGGCGGACTGGGCGCCGATGACGGTGCTCTGGAGATAGCTTCCCTCTTTACTCATGTACCAGTTTACAAAAACCCTGGCGGCGTTGGGATGCGGCGCGCGGTCGATCAGGGACGTGGCGATCTGCCCGCCATCCAGGAAGGCTGCCTCTTTGGTCCTCACCATTTCGACAGGCGCCCCGGCCTTCATGAACTCCATCTGGATGTTTTGTCTGGAGAGTATGGCGATGGGGTATTTCCCGTGGGCCAGCCACTCGTTGCCCAGCCTGTCATCATCAACCATTACCGGGCTGTTCGCCACCAATTTCCTCCACCAATCCGGACCCATGACCACGGAGATCTGGCTGAACAGCTTCATGGTCAGGACAGGGTTGCCGACAATGATCTGGCGCGACCCGCTCGTCGTGCGTCAGGCGAGCAGCCGGATGATGGCGCCGGCATCGTCAACCTGTTCCAGGTTCATGGCCATCTCTACCACCCGGTCGAGCGTTGCCTTCGACAATGGCTTGACCGAGTGGGAAGCACACTCCATGAACTTCCCGACGAGTTGCTCTTTGGGCATCGGGTTCTCGGGATTGCCGAAGGGCTCGTTCACCCGCTTCGTGTACATCTTCCCGTCCTTCGTCCGTATTTCCGTTATCCCCGGATGGAAGTTGTTGGGGCCGAACTCCGGGAACTCCTCCACGAATACCTTTTGAGCCATCTCCAGTACCGCGGGGTCTTTGATGCCCTCGGGGGTGAAATCCGTCAGGCCGACCCGCCTCTTGACCGCGGCCGTCGCCACGGTGTACGGTACGTTAAGCTGCGCGTCCAGGGCATTCACCGGACGCCGCTTTCGCTCCCCTCCCTCGACCTTCACCGCTATCGCACTCTTGAACACGGTGATCTTCTCGATGTCCTGAGGCCGGAGATTGTGTTCCCGCACTATCTCCAGCGTGGCATCGATGGAAGCATGGGTGCCGCGGCCGGAGGGGTAAGGCTTGAAACTAAGATTGCTCACCTCGAACCTTCTTCCAAGGTCGGCGGTCAGGCCCGCGGAGTCGTACGTCCTCCCGGCGTGATACACCTTGTACAGTCCGAACTCTCCTTCGAAACTGTTGATGGCGCCGGTGATGCCTCTTTCGGCGAGCAGCGCGGACAGGACACCCCCCTTGGAAGCAAAGCCGGCCTGGACCTTCTTGGTGTCCGACCCCTCGCCATGGCCCTGCTCATGCCCCGACGCCTGTGAATAGGCGATGCCCAGGGCATGTTGCACCTTCAGTTCGCTCAGTCCCAGCAGCTTGCTGGCGGTGGCCGCTGTGGCAAAAAACCCGTAAACCGTGGTGGGGTGCCACCCCCTGGCCCTGGGGTACGAAGCAACCGACATTCTGCCGCCAAGGTCGATGCCCACCGTCAGGGCCGTCAGGAACCTCTTGCCGTCAACTTTCCCCAGCCGTTCGGCAACGGCAAAGGCAGCCGGGACGTTGGTGGCGCCCGAATGTATTTGTCCCGTCATATGACACTCGTCAAAATCGAGCGCGTAGGCCAGGGTGCTATTGGCCAGGGCCGCCATCCACGCGGGGACCTTACCGCCAAATCCTATTATGGTGCTGTCGGGCTTCCCTCCCCCTTCTTTGACCAGCTCGACCACCTCACGGCAGCCGGTGCCCAGCGTGGTTCCGGCCAGAGCGGTGCCCAGTGTGTCCAGAACATCGTTTTTGACGACGGCCACTACCTCAGCCGGAATATCTTCGAATCTAATATTCGCGATATTGCGGGCAAAGGCGAATGATGCATCCATTGGGGTTACCTCCTGAGAACTCGTTCTTCAATGTACCACAGGCCGCCGTGACTGTGAGCCGGATATTCTGACACGGGCGGAAACGTTGCGCCGGCTTGGTTGGTTGGCCGGCCGCCCCCCCCGGCACGCTGTGCCGCTGCGGTGGTGATTCTAGTACTACGCATACGCTCGTCTCCGCTCAGCAGGAACGACGTGGTTCCTGCTCGACGTTTGCACTAATTATAAACGATTACCTCGTCTCCTTTCACCGTAAGGTTGGTGCCCAGCTCCTTGCACTGCGGTTCGATGTATTGCAGGACCTCCTGGAACCTCTGGTCCTTGCGGGACAGGATTTCAGGCTCCGCGCGCTGATTGGTATAGCAAGGCAGGAATGACACGTTCCGGACTCCGCTCTTGCCCGCGACCACTCTGGCCAGCATCGTGTACCGCTTGTTCTTCGGTCCCGGGTTTCGCGCCCATCCCGGTTCAGTCGGCCATTTGATATGTGTCGCCGAAGTCCTCTCGGCAAATACCCCCGGGGGCGCTTTCTCATTGAGAGGCGTTTCGAGGGCAAAATTTCCGATGCTGTAAAAGATGACCCTTCCATTATACATCTCTATGCCTTTGAGCACGCCCGGGTGGTGGCCGACAACGAGGTCTGCCCCGGCGTCAATCGCCCTGTGCCCGACGGCGGGTTGATACATGGCCAGCACCCCTGACTGATGCGTCCCCCAGTGCTGGGAGACAACTACCACATCTACTTGATTCCGCAGCCGGTGAATATCTTCTTCCATGGCCCGGACGTCATCTTCCCGCGGGACAGTGATGATCCTTGGCGGGTTTCCCGGCTGAGGGTCCTGCACCTCGTAGTAAGTTGAAACGCGGATGGGAGCGCAACCGGGCTTGCCTTCCCTGGCCTCATACTCGACGCCCATCACCGAACAATAAGCCAGAAACCCCACCTTGATGCCGTTCCCGGCGATGATCGCCGGTCTCCGGGCTTCGGCAATATCTTTCCCGGCGCCTATAACCTGCATGTTGTTGGCATGCAGGACATCGATGGTTTCCAGCAACGCCTCGGGACCATAGTCAAAGCAGTTGTTGCTGGCATGGGAGACAATATCGAAGCCGGCAAAAACCAGTGCCTTGACATTGTCCGGGTGGTGCCGCCCGAACCACGTGATGTGGTCCCGGTACTGCAGGCAGCCCCTGGTCGAAAGGTTGCGCTCGAGGTGGCAAAAACGAATGTCCGCCTCTTTGATTCTTTCATGTGTCATTGCAAAGATCGACTCAGGCGCTTCGCCATACTCGACGCGCCGGGGGCTGACGCCGCCCACCATGTGGATTGTCACAATGTCGTTTGAACCTGCCGGGTAAGTCACTGTTCCTCCTTGTCGTTTACCGCAGCGCGGGCCTCTTGTCCCGTAGCCACAGGGCTTGCCCCTGTCGTGCCCGGTTGACCGCCAGTGTTTCGACCCCCACAAGGGGTATCCCTACACGCCGTCCGCGGTAATGGCACTCCAAGACGCGCCAGGTCCTCCTCAGCCTTCCGGTGCATATCGACCAGCTCCCGCAACGGAGCAAGCGTCCTCAAATCATAATAGTACGAATAAGGTTTACCCTTAACCGGGCGGTCCAGACTTCCCTCATAGAGCGCCAGTATCTTATTCACCAGTTCGTTAGCGTGCTCCCTTTCCATGCCGCTTACTGCCCGGGCCACTCTCGCCACGAATTCGCAGTCCAGGTCGGTCTTTGGCTCCCCGTCACGTCCGGGGTGACAGGGAAATTTCCAGAAGGAGCTGGTCCCGCTGCAGGTCTGCTCTGTGACCAGCGCCGCCTTCTCGTAAAGGCTGAAGGCGCTGCCGAGACCATTAGCAGTGTGCTGAAGCATGGTGGTGGCAATCTCGATGTTTCTCTCCGCCGCCCGGCAAGCGCCGCTTTGAGCCTGCATAGTAGCGCGACCGCTGCGTTGCCCCTCCCGGTCCACCGGAGCTACGTGCGCCCAATCGCCGGCGGAATAGCTCAACTGCGCTAGCAATGTAGCGGCGGAAAGGATAGCAGTCTCCTCCGCGTTCCGGGCGTAACCCCCAAGCACGGTAACTCCCCCGATGCGTCTAGCCACTCCCATTTCGCGGGCAATGAATGCCAGTTGCAGATGTTCCCAGTTGATCTTGAGCTCGGGCATGGTGGTCACTGAAAAAGAGGAGTGGTGCTTCTTATAGAGGTTATCCCCGGCGAAGCAAGCCAGAATCGCCGGCGCAGTGATGGCGCTGACGGCTCCCAGGAACATGTCCGGTCGCCCGACCATCCTGGCCACCGTCAAGCACCATCTGGCCACGGCTATCGCCCACATCGTATCGCCAACCGTTCCCGCCTTGTTCTCCACCCCCTCGAGCCGGGGCTTCAATTCCCTGGCAAGGTCACCAAGTTCCGTCTTCTCCGGCAGGTGAGCTTCCATCATCTCGGCCAAGAACGCCTCACTGGTCAGCGACCGGGGGTGCCACAACGGCCATCGGAAGACATACGGGACCAGCCGGCTGTTATGACTCCTGGCGGCGACCGTCACCGCGTCCCTGCCGGCTCCCCGGACGAAGTGCCTCGGCGTCTGCCGGCAAGTCTCCTCCAGTTCCTGACTGGTTAGAAGGATCACCCGATTGGTGTCCACGTTATAAATCCCCACCTCACCAATCAACTCCATGGCCGCCTGAAAGATTGCATCGGCAGTGGCGTCATCGCAGATTATCTCTGCCGGCTGGAAATGGACGCCGTAGTCGGCAGTGAGACTCCTGAGTCGCCGGCTCAGCTTAAGATCGAACTCCTGCTCAGTCATGACCGGCCCGCCCATCGACCTGCTGACAAACCCCTTGAAAGGAATCATGCTCAGTTTGCTTCCCCGGTTAGCCCGATTACCCTGGCGATTTGCAGAAAATTCCTCCATGCGCCGGTCCGCCTTGTCCCGACCTGTCGCCCCGATGCCCCGATGCATCGGGGTCGGAACCGAGCGGACTCTCGCACAGCGGGGTAACGCACCATGAAGTATGAAAACAGCTACGCCGCCTGTCATTCTTGCGGCGAGCGTCCCGACGCATCCCGACGAGTCGGGACAGAATCGGGACAGTCGAAGAACCATTTGCCCCGTCTTGCCTCGAGGGCGTGAAGACCCTTCGCCTGCCCCTTCGCTCCGCTTCGGGCTCCGGCTCAGGGTGACAGCCCGATGCCTTATTCTCGCGACAACGAAAAAAGGGACACTTTCACCCCAGGGCACGCCAGGCTCCCACAGGCCCGGTGGCCCTGCGTTCGCTCCCCTACGTTGGTTTGCGTCTTTTCCGAGTGGAGGGACTGGCTTTTTGAGTCTAGGCCGCGGGCAAGAGGTTTTCAATGACGCGGGTCAAGCACCCAGTGCCATTGCGCTTGCGCCCATAACTCCATACAGTGTATATCTTTCCGGGGCGGCATGCAAGGCAATCACCCATCCCGACGAGGCCGTACCATCAAAGATGAAAACGAACTGTCTTTGCGAGTCCCGATTCCATCGGGACGATTGCCATCAGGATGACGAAATCGGGGTTCACAATGACAATGTTAACGACCATCAAATTGATACGGGCAGCTCGGTTGTGATATGCTTTTCCCCATCCCCTGCAGAAAGCAAGATCATGTTCATTCGCAGATACGCCGGACCCGCCCTCCGGGGTGCGGGCGGGGCAAGGCAAAGCAGCCACATGGCTCATGCCTCGGATGGGCTAACGTAGCCGATGTTACTTTTCGGCCATACCGGACTGACCACAGGCCTTGCCCTGTTGCTGCACAACCGCCTTGCCCACCCGGCCCGGTCAAACGAGCCGGGAGGTAACCCGGAAGCAAGGGCGGACGGCGGCGACATGGTCCGGGCGGTCGACTACCGGGTAGTGCTGGTCGGCTCCCTCCTTCCCGACCTCATTGATAAGCCCCTCGGCATGGTCATTCCCTCGTGGCTCGGCAACGGCCGGACCATCGGCCATACGCTGTTGTTCGCCCTCCTGGTGACCATCGCCGGGCTTGCCGCCCATCGCAAACACGGCTCATCAGCCATTCTGTGGCTCGCCTTCGGATCCTTCGTCCACCTCGTGTTTGACCGGATGTGGGAGCAGTCCACCGTTGTCCTCTGGCCGCTGTTCGGTTTCCGGTTTCCCCACGGCAACCCTGAAGCATGGCTGGATTACATCCTGAACGTCAGTATGCCCAGCCCCCGCGTCTACGTGCCTGAGATCCTGGGGGCGATGGTGATTGCGATTGTGCTCCGGCGCATCGTGAAAAAACACGGGATCGCCGGCTTCCTGAAGCACGGGAGACTATCCTAGAACGCTCCGTTCCATTATAATGGGGGCGATGTTTCACCATCTTGTTCAACCACTCAGTAAGACAGGCTTTCCAGCCTGTCTCCAGATGGGCTTTCCAGCCTGTCCGGCGGTCATCCATGGTCAATAACTCCGGTCACAAGGAGTCCGCCGGCAACAGCCAGTCGCCGAAAGTCAGCGTGGTTATCCCGGCCCGCGACGAGGCCCTGGCCGTAGGCGGGATCATCTCTCAACTCAAACAGACCCTTTCAGGTCTGCCCTACGAGATCATCCTGGTCGACGACGGCTCTCAGGACGGGACCAGCAAAATCGGAGAAAGCCTGGGCGCCACCGTTGTTTCGCACCGCGTGAACCTCGGCAAGGGGGCGGCGATGAAGACCGGGGCGGAAAAGGCGCGGGGGGAAATCATCGTCTTTATGGATGGCGACGGTCAGCACAAGGCCAAAGACCTGCCCCGGGTCTTGAACCCTGTTCTCCACGGCCAGGCGGACCTGGTTATCGGGTCCCGGACGCTGCCCGAATCGGACGTAACCATCGTGCCGGCGGCCCGGAAATGGTCCAACAGCTTCGCTTCCTTTACAATTTCGTTCATCATCTCCTTCCTTCTACCCCTGCGCACCGGCTTCAGGATTCCGCTGCGGTGGACGGCCATCACGGATTGCACCAGCGGTTTCCGGGCGGTCCGCCGCGACAAATGGCAGCAGCTCGACCTGGTTTCCAACGGCTACGAGATCGAGACGGAAATGATCCTGGAAGCGGCGCGCAACCGGCTGGCCATCACGGAAGCCCCCATCAGTTGCACCTGGGACGCCCGGATGTCCCGCCTTTCCGTCCTGAAAGACGGTCTCAGGACAGTGAAACTGCTCTTGGGCAAGCTGGTCAGGTCCCCCCGAAGGGGCACTGGAATGACGAAGTCCGAATGACGAATAACCAAATAATTCTCAAATGTTCCAATGTTTGAAACAGATGCCCCTTTGGGTCATTTTTCATTCGGACTTCCGATTTCTTCGATTGGTCATTCGTCATTCGGGCTTCGTCATTCCTTGGTCATTCGTCATTCGAATTTCGTCATTAGCCCTGTTGGTCCGGTTTGTCTGGTGAGGAAAACGTGAAGATCGCGGTCTCCCTCGGGACACGCCCCGAGATCATCAAGCTGGCCCCCATCATCAAGCTCCTGGAAAGCCGGGGGGCGGATTTCTTCATCCTTCACACCGGCCAGCATTACTCCTACGAGATGGACCGGGTGTTCTTCCAGGAGCTGGAGTTACCGGCGGCGAAATTCAATATCGGCGCCGGGTCCGGCACCCACGCCCGCCAGACCGCCGAAATCCTGGTGGGGGTTGAAGGCATCCTGGAAAAGGAAAAACCGGGCATTGTCCTGGCCGAGGGCGACACCAACTCGGTTCTGGCCACCGTCCTGGCCGCGGTCAAGCTCCACATCAAAACGGGGCATGTCGAAGCCGGCCTGAGGAGCTACGACCGGAACATGCCCGAGGAAATAAACCGCGTCCTCGCCGACCATTGCTGCGACTACCTGTTCGCCCCCACTCAAAAGGCCGTCGGGATATTGCGGGGCGAGGGCCTGCCTGAGGAAAAGGTGTTCCTTACCGGCAACACCATCGTGGACGCAGTGAACCTGATGAAAGACCGGGCCGCCGCGAACCGCCGGGTGCTTGCCGCCCACGGTATTTGTCGCGGCAACTATTTCCTGGTCACCGTCCACCGGCAGGAGAATGTCGATGTCCCCGAACGCTTCGCGGGAATCCTCGGTGCCCTGAAAACCCTTCTGGCGGAATACCGGATGCCGGTCATATACCCTATCCACCCCCGTTCCCGGAAGAACCTCTCCGCCCTCGGCCTGGATGCCGGCGGCCTCACCCTGATAGAGCCTACCAGCTATGTCGACTTCCTGGCCCTGGAACTGAACGCCGCCCTGGTTTTGACCGACTCCGGGGGAGTCCAGGAAGAGACCTGCATCCTCCGCGTGCCCTGTGTCACCCTGCGCGATAACACCGAACGCCCCGAAACGGTGGAGGTGGGCGCCAACATCCTGGCCGGCGCGTCTCGCGAGAACATACTCAACTGCGCCGAATTGATGCTCGGTAAAAAGCCCGCCTGGCCAAACCCCTTCGGCGACGGCACGGCCGCCCACCGGATACTGCAGATCATCGGCGCGGGTGCCTAGCCGACCCGTTGTAGCCGCAGGCTTTACGCCTGCGCGTGTGGGGAAAAAGCCCGTGGCGGCAAGGCTTGCCCTTTCGTACCCGGCTGACAGCCAGAGTTTCCGCCCCGACGCGTCGGGACAAGGGGCATCCCTACGGAGTTCCCCGGTGCCTGAGTTGCAACATGTCTATGAACATGGATAGACAGGAAGCAACAAGAAACGTCATAATCACAGTGTGCCGGAGAAAATGTGATGGTAGCAACCAAAGAAGTAATGACCCCCGAGCAGGTGGCTGACTACCTTCAACTCGATAAGGACACGGTATACCGTTATATCAGAGAGGGCAAGCTCATAGCCTCCCGGCTGGGACGAAACTACCGTATCCCAAAGGAAAACGAGGACGTAGCCAAGGCCGTAGAAGAAGTCCGCCGCCGGACGGGATGATGGTCAGGGCGGTCGTCGATACAAACCTCCTGGTATCCAGTTTCATATCCCCCTTGAGTTATCCCCGGGAGATCGAGACCCATTGGCGAAGTGAATAATTCATCCCGATTACTTCGCTTCAGATCATCGACGAGATAGACCGTGTTCTTCATCTCTCTCGCATCCGGGCAAAATACAACCGGACAGAGCCGGATATCCAGGCATTTCTCGTCACTCTCTCTCACGTGCCTGCCTCCGTGCCAGGGAGGCTGGTCCTTGAGGGAGTTGCGCCGGACCCGGGCGATGACAAGATCATATCCTGTGCCATCGAGTCGCACGCGGATTTCATAGTTACGGGCGACAAGCACCTCTTGCAACTCGGGCAATTCCGGCAAATCAAGGTCATCAACGCGGAGACATTCGTGAACCTGTTGCGGCAGCCAGGTCTGCCTTTACAACCCGCAGGCTGATAATGTAAACTAAGCACTGAAAATAAGCAGGAGACATGGCTTTCTGATAGTAATCGCAAGTCAACTCCGCGGGAGCTTTCCGGCGCCCCGGGGGCTGAAGAAGACCATCCCGGATAAATTGACCGCAGGTTCGACAAGGCGAGCGACGGGTATGGGTGAGGAGGATACGTCCTTTTTTGTTGCAATTCCCTGGCAATTCCAACACCGCCACGAAAGTCATGCCTGCATTTGAGTCCAGTCTGCCGGAGTTCCAACCGGGCGCGCCATTGTGCTCAAGTTGCAGCCTTTCTGGGCTTGTCAGAGTTCCGGCCCTCGCCCCGGTGCTCAGGGCGGTACCGGCCGCTATTCGCATATCATGAACGGAGGACATCGTGACTAACGTACTGGTAACCGGCGGGCTGGGGGCGGTGGGCAGGCCCCTGTGCCAGGAGCTAAGGCGCAGGGGACACCGGGTGTGGATTTCCGACAGGACGCATTCCCATGAATCAGACTACGTCAGATGTGACGTGGGCGAGTTCCATCAGGTGGAGAACCTGTTCGGCAAGGCGCCCTTTGAGTACGTCTACCACCTGGCCGCGGAGTTTGGCCGCTACAACGGCGAGGACTTCTACGAGACGCTCTGGAAGACCAACGCCATCGGCGTCAAGAACATGCTCCGGATGCAGGAGCGCCTCAAGTTCAAGATGATATTCACCAGCAGCTCGGAGGTCTACGGGGACTACCGGGGCGTCATGACCGAAGACGTCATGGAGAAGGCCGCCGTTCGCCAGATGAACGACTATGCCATGACCAAGTGGGTGAACGAGATGCAGATACTGAACTCCGCCGATATGTTTGGCACCGAAACGGTGCGTGTCAGGCTTTTCAACACCTACGGCCCCGGCGAGTACTATTCCGAATACCGCAGCGCCATCTGCCTTTTCATATTCCGCGCCCTCCACAATATGCCGTACGTCGTTTACACCGGGCACACCCGCACCTCGTCCTACATCGACGATACGGTCAGGACCCTGGCCAATATCGCTGAGAGATTCAAACCAGGCGAGGTTTACAATATCGCCGGCAGCGACCTGCACAATATGAAACAGGCGTCTGACATCATCCTCCGCTTGCTGGGCAAGGACGACCGCCTGGTGGAATACCGGGACCTGCAGGGGGCCACCACACTGGACAAAAAGGTGGACGCTGCAAAGGCCGCCCGGGACTTGGGACACCGGAGCACGGTACCCCTGGAGGAGGGCATCGCCAGGACCATCACCTGGCAAAAGGAGGTCTACCACTGTGGCTAACAAGAAGATCGTGGTCATCGGCACCGGCTACGTCGGTCTGCCGCTGGCCATAATGCTGGCCCGCGCCGGCCATCAGGTCATCGGCGTCGATATCGAGGAGAACGTCGTCAACGCCATCAACGAGGGCGTGCTACCCTTCGCCGAAGAAGACGTCAGGAAGGTGTTCCAGGAAACCGATGTCAGGAAGAACCTGCGCGGCCAGAGGGTGCCCTGCGAGGCCGACGTGTTCATCATCTCGGTGCCTACACCCCTCGAAGACAAAAAGCGGATAGCCGATCTTTCCTATGTCGTCGAAGGACTCAAGTCCATCATACCTTTCTTGCGCCGCGGGAACCTGGTCATCATAGAGAGTACGGTCCCTCCGCTGACCTGCCGGCAGGTGGTCGCCCCCATTATCGAACAGTCCGGCCTCAAAGTCGGCCAGGACATTTTCCTCTGCCACTGCCCAGAGAGGATACTGCCCGGCGACACCTTCAAAGAAATAGTTTACAATGACCGTCTCATCGGCGGCGTCGACCCCCGGTCCGCGGATATGGCCAGGGAGGTCTATTCATCTTTTGTCGAAGGGAAACTGTACATCACCGATGACATCAGCGCCGAACTGGCCAAGCTGATGGAAAACACCTACCGGGACGTGAACATCGCCCTGGCCAACGAGTTCGCGGCCGTGGCCGACGGCCTCGGCGTCGATATCATGCACGCCATCGGACTGGCAAATAAACATCCCCGCGTCAACATCCTGCAGCCCGGCATCGGCACGGGGGGCCACTGCATCCCCAAGGACCCGTGGCTCATCAAGCAGGTAGATCCGGTGAACTCCCGGCTCATCTACACCGCCCGGCTGATCAACGACGAGATACCATTCAAGATTGCCGCCAAGATCCGGCACGCCCTGCGGGAAATCCCTTCCCCTCGAATCGTGGCCCTGGGAGTAACCTACAAGCCGGATACCTACGACATGCGGAACAGCCCCGCCCTCAAGATCATCGATCTGCTGGTACAGGATGGATACCAGGTGCAACCCTATGATCCGCTGGCCCGGAACTACCGGTGGGGTCCGATCAAAGAGCTGGCCAGAGACGCCGACTGCCTGGTGGCCCTGGTTGAGCACCGTGTCATCAAGGAGGAGCTCGCCCGGGACGAGGCCGCCATAAAGAAGGCCATGCGGCACCCTCGCATACTGAGGTTTTATCAATATCCCGGCGGGGCGTAGCCTCGAGGGGTGTAGCCCATGGCTTTAGCCTTGCCGGGCGGGGAGACCGAGACGGCGAAGCGATTGAACGTTACAGATTGCAAATTCAAGATCCTTCCACGAAGGCCGACCGGCAAGTGCCATACATCCTGGCCGGCATGCCAGGGGATTGCTTCGCCCCGACGCAATCGGGATTCGCAATGACGCTCCGTGGCTGACCGGGGACTGCTTGACTGCTTGACTGCTTAGACTGCTCATGGCTTTGAAGCTTGTGGTTGACAAAACTGTGCCCGACCTGCTGGTCCATCATATCCGCGGGAAAGAGGTATGGGCCTCGTCCCGATACACTATTTACCGCGGGGAAGGCGGCCTCAGCAATCTTAGCCCTGTGGCTGAAACACCCTGTCCTCTGACTGGCAGGCTGATGACGCGATGTCGCCTGCTCCGGCGGGGACTGCGGCTGGGCATCCGCGGTCTCAAGATACTGAGAAGCGGGACAGTCCTGGCGATAGCCAACAAGGGAATGTTCCGCCTTCGAGGGGGCGAAATAGCGCCCGTCCATTCCTTCAGCCACGGCTTCGGCCCTCTCCGTGAAGGGTGGTGCGAAGACGAAAAGGGCAACGTCTACCTGAGCGAGTACTTCCTTAACCTCCGGAGGAACCTCCCCGTAACCGTAAGCAAGTCCGCTGATGACGGGCAGACGTGGGCGCCGGTCTCTTCCTTCCCTGGAGTCCGGCATATCCACTGCGTGCAGTACGACGCCTATTCGAAAAGCGTCTGGCTCGGCACCGGCGACCGGGACAGTGAGTCTGCCATCTTCTTTACCGAAGACGAAGGACAAACATGGAGCAAGATAGGTTCGGGAGACCAGATGTTCCGGGCCGTCAGCCTCCTCTTCACGGAAGACCACGTCTACTGGGGGACCGATGCGCCGACCCTGCAGAACTATCTCTACAGGTATGACCGCAAGACGGGGAAAGTCGAAAGACTCGCCGCGGTGCCTGGTCCCGTGCACTACTCTGTGGCGTTCCAGAATGGGACCATGCTGTTCGCCATCTCCGCCGAAGGCAAAAGCGAAGGCAGCAGCGCCGCCTGGGACAACAAGGCCCACATATATGGGTCCAGGGACGGAGTCCACTGGGAGGACCTGGCAAGCTGGGAAAAGGACGACTGGCCTTATGTTCTCGGCTTCGGGAGGGTCTTCTTCCCGCATGGCCAATCCCAGGACTCACTTTATTTCAGCGCCGAGGCCCTGAAGGGAATCGACGGGGCCTCGCTCCAGGCCCGGCTGGTCGAATGAAACCGGGGGACAATGAAGGGAACCACGAATTAATACGAATGAACACCAACCAGAACAAACCGGGCCAGAATGACGAATGACGTCCCCGATTAGATTCAATGAGCTTTCACAACTATTCGTGTCCATTCGTGGTTCCACTTTTCGCGTAGTGACTCCCGACCCACTATGTCTGCAACGCATCCACGGATTGCCAAACTGACCGGCCTCACCGGACCCAGGCGCGCCTGTGTCACGCTGGACATCGAACAGGACTACGGCGATCTCCTGGCTGAACCCAGTTATGAGGGCCTCGGTCATCTAGGTGACCTGGCCAAGTTCCTCGGGGAACAGAGAATACCCGTCACCTGTTTTATCCAGGGATCCCTCCTGGAAACACACCCGGCCCAAATACGGAAGCTGTCATCGCTGGACGTGGACTTCGAATTGCATTCGTATTCCCACCCCCATCCTTCCCGAAGCAAGACCAGGTTCGAAATAGAGAAAGGCCGGGAGATCTACAGGAACTTCTTTGGCAAAGACCCTTCCGGCTACCGCGCCCCTTTGGCCGTCATCACCGCCGAAGGCTACGAAGCCCTGGCCTCAAACAATTTCAAATTCGATTCCAGCGTTTCACCTTCGGTGAGGCCCGGAACCTTCAGCAACTTCCGCACGCCGGCAGCCCCTTACTATCTCCCTGACTACAAGCTGGTCGAATTCCCGTTTTCCGTGGTCTCCCCTCTGCGGATTCCCCTGGGCATTAGCTACATCAAGTTGCTGGGAAAGATCTATCTGTCTTTCCTGAAACACGCGGCGTTGCCGGGCCTGGTAATAGTGGCAGCCCATCTTCATGACCTGTTCCCGCTGAAAGCGGCGGCCAAGATTGACTGCCGGCCTTTTTCCCCGCTCTACCGGTACGTATTCAATAGAATCTACAAGGACCCAACGCGAGATGGTCTTTCTCTTCTGGCAACCGTGATCGGCATTCTCAAACGGAAAGATTATGCCTTCACCCGGTTGGACCGCGTTTACGAAGGCATAAGAGAGACGTGGAACAAGAAATGACAAGGCGTAGCCGCCCCGATACATCGGGGCGGGGGCGGGGGAAAGTGGATCCCAAGCCAATAACCGTAAAATGGATAGATTGAAATGGACTGGCAAACAACAAAGCTCGTCCCGGCAGTGAGGGAATACCAGCCTTCGGACAAACCCGGCGTCTTCGCCCTGAAGAAGGTCGTTGACGGGATGACCTTCGACGAGGAGCTCTGGCGCTGGAAGTTCGAGACCGGACCGGTAAGGTCCGCCAGGATTTTCGTGGTCGATGGCGCCGGCCAGGTGGTCGGCCTGCGGGCCTTCATCATCGAGCGACTGAAGGCGGCCGGGGAAACCTTCCTGGCAGGGCTGGGGGTGGAAGTAATGGTACATCCCGAGTTCCGCCGTTATGGAATAGCCGCCGCCATGGCCAGCGAGGGTTTCGAGCTGATGGAAAAGAAGGGAGTGCCCGTCCTGCTGGGCTTTCCCAACGAGGTGGCCTACAAGGTCTACTCCCGGACCCGTCCCAACTGGGGACCCGTCTGCATCATCCCGCTTCTGGTCAAACCGATCAGCATTCCCCGGATATGCCGCCACTACAGTCCCCTGCTCCGGCCTTTTCTCAACCTCGGCGCCAGAATCGTGTGGGCGCTTTTCGCCAGGGAGCGGCGCCCCCGGCCGGGGGACCTGACCATCGAAAGGGCTAGTTCCTTCGGAGACGATTTCGACACGCTCTGGCAGGAGGCCTCGGGGGCCTACACTATCGGCCTGGTGAGAGACCGGGCCTTCCTATCCTGGCGGTTTTCCAGGCCCGGCGAAAAATACACCGTTTTGACAGCGCGGCGGCAAGGTAAACTGGCGGGCTACATCGTCCTCAAAAACGACGAAATGTTTAACCTGCGCCTGGGCCTCATCGTAGACATGTTAACCCTGTCCGAAGGGGACATTGCCCCCGGGTTGGTTGCCGCCGCCCTGGCGCATTTCAGAGAACAGCAACTGGATGCCATCGGGTGCCTCATGTTGAGACATGTGAACTACTTCAGGGCGCTGCAAAAGGCAGGCTTTCTGGCCCTCCCCAACAAGTTCAGCCCCAAGCGGTTCTACTTCGGGGTCCAGGTCAAGCCGGCCACCCTGCAGCCCGAGATCGTCTATGATCACCGGAACTGGTTCCTGACCTTCGCGGATATAGATATCGCCTAGCTGCCAAGTCCGCGCCATGTTCTGTAACCTTAACCACGAATTAACACGAATGGACACTAACGAACCGTCCTCAACAGGTTAAGCAGCAAACCACGAGATTAACACAAGATTTTCACCAGATTCGCTTACCCAATCTTTTTATCTATTATCTAAACCTGGTGTTCATCTGGTGAAATCTTGTGGTTCCGTTCATGAAAGCGTATCGTGATTAAGTTAACCACAAAGAATGGCTAAGTTGCCTCTCCTTTTCGTGTTCATTCGTGTCCATTCGTGGTTTAACTTGCGCCCGGCTCTCGATGATTCACATTCAACGTAGATACCTGCGATGAAGATCCTTCTCGCCCAGAACACCGACTGGCTGAAGCGCAACCCGGCGCAGCAGCACCACCTGGCCGAA
Organism: Chloroflexota bacterium; assembly: GCA_016210565.1. Lineage (GTDB taxonomy): Bacteria > Chloroflexota > Dehalococcoidia > JACQUA01 > JACQUA01 > JACQUA01. Next base: position 13,598 of record JACQUA010000300.1, on the reverse strand, counting down.
ATGCTGTCCCTCAGGGGGCACGAGATCCGGGTCATCGACTTCGAGCTCCTCTGGCGGTCCCAGGGCACCAGGGAGTTCAAGTCGCGGCGCCAGGTATTCGAGAACGTGTCCAAAGCCCACCGGGGCGCCAGGGTAACCGTCATTCGCCCCCCGATAATAAAGGTCCCGCTGCTGGACTACCTGTCCCTTTTCTACTCCCAGAAAAAGGAGATAGACCGGCAGATAAAGGAGTTCGCCCCGGATATCATCGTCAGCCCCGGCATGGTCAGTTACCTCGCCGGAAAGGCTGCGGAGAAGCACCGGCTGCCATTCGTTTTCTACTGGATCGACGTCATTCACCGGCTGATCCCTTTCAAATTCCTCCGGCCTCTGGGCTGGCTCATAGAGCGGCGGAGCATCAAGATGGCCGATACGGTCCTCGCCATCAATGACGAGCTCAGGGACTATGTCATCGGCATGGGATGTCCCCCGGAGAAGATTCGGGTGGTAAGGGCCGGCATCGAGCTGGAGCGCTTCGACCTGTCGCTGAACAACCATCCACAGAGAGAAAAGTACGGACTGTCCGGCGACGACCTGGTCATCTTCTTCATGGGCTGGCTCTATCATTTCTCCGGACTTAAGGAAACGGCCCTCGCTCTCTCCAGGCTGCAGGACCCGAAGGTCAAGTTGCTCATCGTGGGCGAAGGCGACGCTTACGACGAACTCAACGAGCTAAAGGAGAAATACAACCTGAACGGATTCATGGTGCTGACCGGCAAGAAGCCGTACGATGAAATTCCGGCTCACGTGGCCATGGCCGATGTCTGCGTTTTGCCCGCATACAACAATGATATAATGAGGACTATCGTGCCGATAAAACTATACGAGTACATGGCCATGGCCAAACCCGTCGTCTCCACCAGGCTCCCCGGAGTCATGAGGGAGTTCGGTGATAATAACGGGGTAGTCTACGTTGACAGACCGGAAGACGTGCTTGCCCGGGCCGTCGAACTGGTCCGTGATGGCTCCGCGGCGACTCTGGGCAAAAAGGCCCGGCAGTTCGCCGAGCGGCTTAGCTGGGCAAAAGTGACCGACGGTTTCGAGCAGATACTAAAAGAGACAATTGCGCAGAAGAAGCACCAAGTAGCAAGTAGCAAGTAGCTGGCATGTCCAGCACCATGTACCACAGGCCTCCGTGCCTGTGCGGGCTGAACAAGGCCAGGGCCTGCCTCAAAGAAACCCGGCGTCCACTTTCGCAATCGGAACCACAAGATTTCACCAGACGAACACCGGACTTAGATCAGGGACACTGTTAGGCAGGCAAATCTCGTGACAAACTTGTGTCAATCTGGTGGTTAATTGTTCGAGCTATTTGTTGGCCGTTCTAGTCTCAGCGAACCCACATGACGCTAAAGTCGGAAAGAATCAAAACGTCCCAGACCAGGATCGTCAGGGATCTGGCTGAGTGGACGGCCTCGTACCGGCCTATCGCAGCCCTGATCCTGTTTGGCTCCCGCGCTCGGGGTGAACACACGCCCCTGAGCGACATCGACCTGGCCTATCTTCTCGAAGACGGCTTAACCCCCGAAGATAGAAACAAGATCGATGTCGATATTTATGTCAACATTAGCCGGCGGGTGAGGAGCGACAACATAACCCTGATAGACCTCGCTCAGGCGCCCCCTCGCTTTGCCTTCCGCGTGCTGTCGGAAGGCAAAGTCCTCGCCCTTGGAAACCCGGAGAGACTGGCCAGCTTCAAAGCAAACCTCATCACGCAGAATCCCGATGCGGCGCGCCCGGCGACCACCGTGACCCTTCACTTTGAAGCTGGCGGAAAACGAGATGGCATGACTGTCGACATCGAAAAAGTTGAGTTCCAACTCCGGCTCATTCAGGAAGAGATGGGCTATCTGAAGTCTGCGACCTCGTTGAAAGAACAGGACTACATCAGCGATGGCGGCGCTCAGAGAATAGTAGAAAGGGCCTTCCAAAGAGCCGTCGACAGTTGCATAAACATCGGCAACCATCTGATAGCGAGGCTGCACCTCGAAAAGCCCCAGGATTACGGCACCATATTTACCATCCTCGGCAAGGCCCGGGTTATCTCGCCGGGCCTCGCCCCGAAAATGGTGGACCTCGCCCATTTTCGCAATCTACTCGTCCACCTGTACTGGCAGATCGACCACCAGAAGATATTCCGGGAGATGCCGGAAAAGGTGTTAGCTCTGGAGAACTTCGTCCATGAAATCACCCGGCTGGTCCGCCAGGGGAAGACCGGCAGCAGGTGAATAGCTACCTGAGCGCCTATCAGGGCAAGCGAGTCCTGGTCACGGGAGGGGCCGGGGCGATCGGTAGTAATCTCACTACGGCCCTGCTCGACGCCGGAGCCGGCCGGGTCGTGGTCCTGGATGACCTCTCCTCCGGGGCCCGGTGGAACGTGCCCGGGGCGTCAAACATCGTCTTCGTCCAGGGCACTGTCACTGACGGAGAAGTCCTGAAACAGGTTTTCTCGGAAAGGCCCAACTTCGTGTTCCACCTGGCCGCCCATTTTGCCAACCAGAACTCAGTGGACCACCCGGAGGCTGACCTGGAAGTGAACGGTCTGGGGACCCTGAAGCTGCTGGACCATTCCCGGCTGGCGCGGGTCTCCAGATTTGTCTTCGCCTCCTCCGGATGCTCCGTCTACGGCAGCCAGGCCCCCTTGCCCCTGCGCGAAGATTTCGTTTCCATCAACCTGGATACGCCCTACCAGATTACGAAGCTTCTCGGCGAACTCTACTGCAATTACTTCTTCAACTACTACAAATTGCCGGTAGTCCGGGCGCGCCTGTTCAATGTCTACGGGCCCGGCGAGACGCCCGGAAAATACCGCAACGTCATCGCCAACTTCATGTACTGGGCACGTCAGCGGAAAAGCCTGCCTGTCATGGGGACCGGAGAAGAGACCAGGGACTTTGTCTATGTGGGGGACGCCGTTGATGGTCTCATGCGCCTCGGCGCTACACCGGAAGCCATCGGTGATGTCTTCAATATGGCTTCGGAGAAGGAAACCAGCGTGATGGACCTGGCTGACAGGATAAACCGGATTTGCGGCAATCCCGCCGGTATTCAAGCCGTTCCGCGCCGCGCCTGGGACAAAGTGACCCGCCGCAGGGCTTCCATTGACAAAGCACGCAGAGTCCTGGGCTACCAGCCTAAAACGGACATCCACTCCGGACTGGAACAGGTTGCGAGCTGGTTCTCCCGGAACTGGGACCGCATTCAGGCCAGCGCGCGGTTTTAGGAGGAGCAGTCAGCTATCAGCTTACAGCAGTCAGCTTACAGCAATGAGCAGTCAGCTATTACCGGTACCACATGCCTCCGTGCCTGTGAGCCGTTGTTTTCATCCTTCATGGCGACCGGCGACCAAGCACCGAGGATGATTCGTCATTCGCCCCCGATCAAGTCGGGGGGCGTCATTCTCTTTCCATGCCTAACATAGTATTGATCAACCCCAGGCTCAAGACGGCCAGCACCAACGTGTACGTGCCGCTCGGAATTAGCTATATTGCCGGAGTCCTGGAACGCCACGGCCACGAGGTGCAAGTCCTCGACCTGAACGTCGAGAACATGAAGGATGCGGATATCCTGAAACAAGTCGGGAATGCCGGCATTGTAGGTATAACCGGCATGCTGACGGAACATAAAGAAATCCTCCGACTGGTCGATCTGGTCAAGAAGAATGCCCCGGAAACAAAAGTCGTCCTGGGCGGCCCAATGGCCACCACCATCCCCGAAGAGTTGCTGCGCGTTTCCCGGGCCGACGTAATTGTCATCGGAGAAGGCGAAAATACCATAGCCAGGTTGGTCCCGGCCCTGATGGACCGGGGCGACCTCTCTGTCATAAAAGGCATTGCCTATAGAGATAACGGGAACGTTACCCTGACAGGCAGGGCTGACCCCATAAACGACCTGGATGCGATTCCATTCCCTGCCAGGCATTTTCTGAAGATGAACCTGTATCTCAGGAACCATTTCGCGGCCTGGGGTTTCAACCTCAAAGGGTTCGGGAAGGTCCGCAGCACCAACCTCATCAGCAGCCGCGGATGCCCTTACAGTTGCACCTTCTGTTTCAAAGACATGTGGGGCCACAAGTGGCGGGCGCGAAGCGCCGCCAATATCGTTGAAGAAATGAAACTGCTCTACAGCCAGTACGGGGTGAACGGTTTCCTGTTCAACGATGACACCTTCGTCCTCAACCGGGAGAGGGTTTTCGAGTTCTGCCGGCTGTTGAATGCCTCGAACATGAAGGTAATCTGGTACTGCAACGGGCGCGTGAACCTCATGACCCGGCCGCTGTTGCAGGCCATGCGTGACGCGGGCTGCGTGGGCATCTGCTACGGCATTGAATCCGGCAACCAGCAGGTTCTGGAAGCGATGAAGAAAAACACCAAACTCGATCAGATACGAGACGTGGTGCAGTGGACAAAGGAAGCCGGACTTCACGTCGCCGGCTATTTCATGATAGGGATGCTCGGCGAAACCAGGGCCAGCATCGAACAGACTTTCGCCTTTGCCAGGGAGCTCAACCTGGACTTCTATGGCTTCTCCGTAACCACACCCCTTTTCGGCACCGAACTGTACGACCAGGCCATGGAAAAAGGACTCATCGATGGTGTCCGGAAGGGCGAACAGAAGGAATGGAGCGTCCACGTCAATGCCAACCTCACCCGTGATTGCTCTAACGCGGACCTGGTCGCCTACGACAAGAAGGCGTTCCGGGAGTTTTACATTCAGAAGAGATTCGGCAAATATTACCTTGTCAATCCCCGCTTCTGGAAAGAGACGGCCAAGGTCCTGGTATCGGTGCGCAACAAGGCCCAACTGGTGGAACTGGCCGGCAAGGCCAGGTCTATCTTTCAGTAGGACAGGCGTCCCTGCCTGTCCAAAGCCTGGGCGCCCCTGCCTGTCCAAAGCCTGGGCGCCCCTGCCTGTCCAAAGCCTGGGCGTCCCTGCCTGTCCAAAGCACCTCTCCCCCTTTTTCAAAGGGGGATTAAGGGGGATTGAAGAAGCCCCTCCGCGAGGGCAGCAAGATCCCGCCGTTTTTTGACTTTTGATTTGTCATTTTGCACTTTGATTTTTGGATGTTTGATTTCTCCGGGGCTTCTCTATGAAAATCCTTCATGTCTTCGATTACTTTTCTCCCGCCAGGGGTGGCGGCACAGTAACGCTGCTCTACCGCTTGTGCCAGGCCCAGGCCGCCAGAGGGCACGAAGTATCCATCTACGCCAGCGACTTCGAGCTCGACCAGAACTATGCGAATTCCTTGAAGGGCGTGAAGGTGCACCTTTTTCACCTCCGGTTGACCATGGGCGGGTTCTTCTTCATGCCGGAGATGGCCCGGGCGGTCCGGGACCACCTCAGGGAGTTCGATGTTGTGCACCTTCACGTGGCCCGGAGCTACCAGAACATATTGATACAACGTTACGCCGGGAAATATGGAGTCCCCTATGTACTGGACGCCCACGGCTCGACCCCCAGGGTCGTCGGCGGGAGAAAAGGGTTCAAGTATCTGCTCAAGTGGCTCTTCGACATAGCCTATGGCAACAACGTCTTCCGGAACGCCTGCAAACTGGTGGCCGAGACGGACGTGGGAGTCAGCGAATACAAGGAACTGGGACTGGACCAGGGCAAAATAGTCAAAGTGCCGCCATCGTTCTCCATCCAGGAGTTCTCGCGGCTGCCCGCCCGGGGAGTTTTCAGAGACAAGTACGGGATAAAGGAAAAGCACGTCGTCCTGTTCCTGGGCAGAATACACTGGGTCAAGGGAGTGGACTTCCTGGTGGAATCCTTTGGCGAACTGGTAAAATCCCGGGATGATGTGAGGCTCGTAATCGTCGGCCCTGACGACGGCCACAAGACAAAGCTGGAACAACTCATAAAGAACCTGAACCTCCCGGAGAAGGTCCTCTTCACCGGCTTCCTGGACGGGAGCGACAAGCTGTCAGCTTTCGTGGACGCCGACGTCCTGGTGCAGACTTCCGTAATTGAACAGGGCGCCTGGGTGCCCTTTGAAGCGTTGCTGTGCGGCGCGCCCATCATCGTGACCAAACACACCGGCGCCGGCGAAGATGTCCGGAAGTACGACGCCGGCTACCTGGTAGAGTACCAGAACAAGACCGAACTGGCAAACTTGATACAGTACATCATCGACAACCCGGATGAGGCCCGCAAGAAAGCCGCGGAAGGCAGGGAGAGGGTCAAAGCCAATCTGTCCCTGGAAAAGAACGTGGAGAACTACGAAGCGCTCTACCGTAGCTGCTTACCACCGGTAGCACGGGCGTCCCCGCACCGGTAGCACGGGCGTCCCCGCCTGCGCAAAACCGTGCAGGGTGGGTTAAGCACAGAGGGGGGACGGGGACGGTGGGCGGCTGTGCGAACCCATCACCCGGTCGTCAGGCTGTAATTGCCATAGCGACAGGGCTTGTCCGGCTCAGGATATCAGTGGCGGACGGTACCCTATCTTCCCGGCCTTTTGCATCGCTTCTATCCACTCCTCGACTGTCAGCAGCGGTGTTGTCACGACAGCCGTCGAGGCGCCCCCGGCTGAAAAAGCCATGGACAGGGCGGCGGCGCTGACGTTGTCAGGCAATTGCAGAATGGCCACCACGTCGTACTCCCCGAAAGTGAACCAGGCGCCGTGAATGGCGCCGCCGAGTTCCTCCACCGCGGGCCGCACCGCGTCGACGCGGTTCTGGGGGCTCTTTATCAGCGTTGCCCAGGTTTCCGGCTTGTAAGTCACCTGTACCATGTAGTAGCTCATGTTGCCCTCCCGAGTTCTGCAATCCGGAGTGACTCCGCAAGTCAAGGTTGTATCCCGGAGTCCCGGCCATACTGATCCATCATCAGTATAGCAGACACACCCGGTGACGGTAATACGTAGCGTTCCCTAGTTTTGCGCTGTGATCCAAATCATCAAACCCTGTTGACCTTCGCCTCTCCTGCCGAAAAAACAGTCTTGCCGGGAATCTCCCGCCCATCCGCCGCTACTATCCATTTTATCCCGTATTCGCCCACCAGTTCGTCTATCCTGTTGTCTTTAACCTTTCGATGCAGGACCGTCCGGTTAAAGACCATCCCCTCCGCCCCTCCCGACCAGAGGACACGGCGCCCTGAAAAGTAAAAGCATGCCGGGGACATTCCCAGCGGCAGACAGAGTACGACGTCCGCGGGGCGGCACTGCTCTTTCACATACCGGAAGGCCCCGACCAGGTCTTCCGACACAAAGGCCGTCTTTTCCCTTTCCACCCGGTAGATTTTCACTGCGGTGAAAGCCGCACAAACCGCCAGAAAGCCCGCCAGCGCCCAATGGGCCTGGTTGTTCACGAAATAAGCCGCCGCCAGGATACTGAAAGCCGGCGCCGCATGGGCCAGGTGCCGGTAGCCTTCGCCGAAGACCCAGAGAACCGTCAGCACCACCACAGACAGCGTCCAGACAAGGAAGAAGTCCACTTCGATGGTCCCACCGTGCGAAAAGACGAAGGGGACAAGGGCCAGCAGCGGGGCGTTGAACAGGTACAACAGGGGATTGGGAAATACTCCGGGCAGGACCGCTCTGGTTCCGGGGTCTCCGATTCTCCTCGCGATGAAAGCCACGAATTCAAAATGCCCTTTCAGCGTGCGCACCAGGTAGCCTTTGGTAAAAACAAAAGCCATCGCCAGACCCATGAGCAGCACCGCCAAGGGCGCCGGCGATCCGAGGCCGATGGTCAAACCGGTAAGAACGGCGGCCAGGCTCTGCAGCGCCAGACGGTCCGTCAGAATGACCAGCGCAGCAAAAACGGAGGCAATGATCAGGACCGGAGGCCACGAAGTCTGATAATAAATGAACAGAGGGAACAGGGTAGCCACCAGCAGCGTATTGCCGAAGGCGCGGGAACCCAGCAAATAATGGTTGTCCCTGGCAATCGGCGTCAAGAAATAGAAGGCCGTGGCCACCGCGGCTGTTTCGAGACCAAAGGCCGGCACGCTGGCGGCAAGGATTATCAGGCCGCTCACCACGTCAAGGCCGGGCGCGAGGTACTGCAACCGCCGGTGAAGCTTCTCCGGCCAGACCGCCAGAAAGACGTCGGCAAAGGGAGGCAGGTTGTTTGGTTGAACGTGGGGATAGCCCCAGAGCATCCTGGGCAGCCGGCCGGTGTTCCCTATTTCCCTGGCCAGCCAGAGGTGCCGGAAGGTATCGACGCCCACCCAGGGGTGACGGAAAAGGTGAAAAGCCCTGTTGATGAAACCGAGGACGAAGATAGCTGTGATGAGGACAAAGACCATGGGAACTCACCAGTCCGGAGGCAGTATACTTTACACTGTGAATGTGTGCAACTCAGACGCTGGAAGGCCCCGTAGCCGCGTAGGGTGGTTAAGTCCCGATGGCCATCGGGACTTAACCACCCTACATTGTACTGGCGACGAAATGCCCTCCCTGCGCGGGGCTTGCAATCAAATCACAAAAGTGGTATATTTCTTACCACTTATAGAGACAAAGACGCGCCATGTTAAGAATGACCCGGGCCAGCGACTATTCGTTGCGGACGCTCATGCATCTCGGTTCCCACCAGGCCAGGACCACCAGCAACGCCCTGAGCCGGCATCTGGGCGTTCCGCTAAACCACCTGGAAAAAGTCGTCCAGACCCTCTCCCGCGGCGGCTATGTCAAGACCTCCCTGGGCAGAGGCGGGGGAATTCAGCTCGCCAGGCCCCCGGAAGAAATCACCCTCAAGGAAATCATCGAACTGGTTGACGGTCCCACCGCCATCGCGGTGTGTTTCCGGGACGGAAACCACTGCCCCATCAAGAACTGCCTCCTGAGCCGGAAGATCGAGGAAGCCCAGGAGAAGATGCTGGCCGTCTTCGCCGGCGCCACCATCCGGGACCTCATCAACGAAGGATAATACCATGTCGAAGTTAGCCGGAAAGCTGGATGCTAAAAGACAAAAAGACATCAAGACCCTCACGGAATTCGTCTCCATTTTCTGCCGCGAGAACCACAAGGACGCCGCGAAACTGCCTTTTTCCGTCAAGACCGTCGACCTGTCATCCTTCCTGTCCCTGGACCAGCTCCAGCTTTGCCCCAACTGTCACAAGCTGCTCACCCACGGCGTGGTCAAGCTCCTGATGTGCCCCTACGATCCCAAACCGATGTGCAAGAAGTGCGAGACCCACTGCTACGCTCCCTTCTACCAGCAACAAATTCGCCAGGTAATGAAATTCTCCGGCATGTACCTGATCAAACACGGAAGACTGGATATCGCCGCCCATTACTTTTTGAAGTAGCCGGTAGGACAGGCGTCCCTGCCTGTCCACACGCTTTCGCAACGAGGGTAAAGATTTGGAAGACCTGAAGACGAAACTCATCTACGCCATGGAGACTTACTTCGGCCCGGATGAAAGACGCATCCGCCACGCCAAAAAGGTGACGGGTTACGTCGAGCAATTGCTGGACGAAGAAACGGACTATGCCGTGTGCGTCGCCGCGGGCGTCCTCCACGATATCGGCATCCATGAAGCGGAACGCAAACACGGCTCCACCGCCGGGAAATACCAGGAAATGGAAGGGCCGGCCGTGGCCAGGCCGATCCTGGAACGCCTGGGTTTCGTCCCGGACAAGGTGGCCGAAATCTGCGACATAATCGCCCACCACCACAGCCCCGGCGTCATCACCACCCGAAATTTCCAGGTGCTCTACGATGCGGACTGGCTGGTCAATCTGAAGGACGAATACGACTTCAAAGACCCCGCCCGGCTGGAAAGGGTGATCGAAAAGGTCTTCCAGACCCCCCAGGGCCAGGCCCTGGCAAGGGAAATCTACCTGGGAAAGAAGGGGGCGTAGCCGCAGGTCTTTAGCCTGCGGGGGTGGTGGCACAGTAGCAAGTAGCCGTTAGCCAGTAGCAACCCCGCCCCGTAGCGGCACGCTGCCGCGTGCCCGGTGGGGCGGGCGTCCCTGCCTGTCCAACAACCGTAGCGGCACCTCTGGCGGGTGTCGAAACCCCGACCTGCAACCAGACAACGACGGGGGCAAGCCCTGTCGCTACGTTGGTCACCCCACCCCCAGCAAGGCTAAAGCCATGCACTACACCCCATGAACCAGCCGCAAAATGCTATAATTCTCCCCGGCGCTATCCCCTGGAGACAAACCATGGCTGAAAACGTTATCGAAGGCCGGAACCTCGTCAAGACCTACAAGCAGTTTGTGGCGGTGGACCACATCGATTTCTCCATCAAGCCCCAGGAGAGTTTCGCCTTCCTCGGCCCCAACGGCGCCGGCAAGACCACCACCATGCGGATGGTCTGTTGCTACAGCCCTCCGACTTCGGGGACGCTGACCGTGGACGGAAAAGACGTCCGGAGGGATTGCCGCCGGATCAAAGCCATCCTGGGAATCGTACCGCAGGAAAACAACCTGGACCCCGATCTCACGGTGGGACAGAACCTGATCGTCTACAGCCGCTATTTCGACATCCCCCGTCCGGTAGCCATCAAAAGGGCCACGGAAGCCCTGCAGATGTTCCAACTGGTGGAACGCTGGGACAGCCGCATCGATTCCCTTTCCGGCGGTATGAAAAGGAGACTGATCTTCGCCCGGGCCCTGCTCAACGAACCCAGGATACTCGTTCTCGACGAACCCACCACCGGCCTCGACCCCCAGGCCAGGCATCTCGTGTGGCAGAAAGTCCGTTACCTGAAGGAGCATGGCGCCACCGTGCTCTTTTGCACCCAGAATATGGAGGAGGCGGCCTATCTCGCCGACAGGCTGGTTATCATGCACCAGGGGAAGATCCTCGCCGAAGGGTCCCCCCCGGAGCTCATCGCCAGGCATGCCGGGAAAGAGGTGGTGGAACTGCGGGTCCGGGTAGAGCAAAAAGAGAGGGTACTGGCGCAGCTAAAGAGCCGCGCTCTCAATATTGAAGAAATGGGAGACACCATCTACCTGTTCGGCCAGGACGGCGGTTCCCTGCTTCAGGGCCTGCAACTGGACACGGAGAAGCTGATGTTCCGCCAGGCTACCCTGGAGGACGTTTTCCTCAAGCTCACCGGAAGGGCGCTGCACGAATGAGGGTCGAAAGGGTGTCCTACCGCGCCCTCCACGTCTGGGAGAGGGACCGCGATGTCTTCTTCCGGCTGTGGAAGACCGAGTTCGCCTCGGCGTTGGCCGAACCGGTGGTCGTCCTGCTGGCCATGGGCCTGGGCCTGGGAGGACTGGTGGGGCTGATTTCCGGCCAGACCTATCTCCAGTTTATCGGGGCAGGCATCCTGGCCAGCTATGCCATGTTTTCGGCCACCTTTGAATGCACCTACAGCACCTTCATTCGCATGGAGCACCAGCGCACCTTCGACGCCATCATCGCCACGCCGGTCAATATCGAAGACGTCATTGGCGGCGAAATCCTGTGGGCCACCACCCGCTCCCTGATAACCGCCGCGGCTATCCTGCTCATCCTGACGCTGTTCCGCCTGGTGGCGACCCCCTGGGCGTTGCTCGTCCTGCCGTTGTCCGTCCTGTCAGGATTCATGTTCGGCTCCATGGCCATGTTCTTTACCTCCATTGCCCCGTCCATCACCTCCTTCGGCTATTACTACACCCTGTTCATCACGCCGATGTTCTTTTTCGGAGGCGTCTTCTTCCCCTTGACCAACGTCCCCCCTTTCTTCGGGGTAATCGCCGGCTTCTTCCCCCTTACCCCGACGATACACCTGGCCCGGGGCGTCATGAACGGCCAGTTCGAGCTTTCTTTCATTTACCAGGCCGCCTACATGCTGGCCCTGGCGCTGGCCTTCTTCTACCTGGCGCTCTGGAAAATGAAACAACGCCTGATAAAGTAGCGAGTAGTGAGTAGTGAGTAGCGAGCAGCACCACCCCGTAGCGGCACGCTGCCGCGTGCCCGGTAGGACAGGCGTCCCTGCCTGTCCATCAGTAGGACAGGCGTCCCTGCCTGTCCATCGGTAGGACAGGCGTCCCTGCCTGTCCATCGGTAGGACAGGCGTCCCTGCCTGTCCATCGGTAGGACAGGCGTCCCTGCCTGTCCGCCAACCGTAGCGGCACGTTGCACGCGCCCGGTAGGACAGGCGTCCCTGCCTGTCCCCCAACCGTAGCGGCACGCTGCCGCCTACCCCCGGGGCGTAGGGTGGGTGAAGCGCAGACCGGTGGGGAAATCGGGGTGGGGCGGCTGCGCGGAACCCACCAGGAGGCGTAGGGCGGGGTTAAGCGCCTCGCCCGCAGCAAAGGCCCGGCCTTTTCTGATATAATTTACACAGTATTTCATGTTCTTCCTGCGGCCCCTGTGTCCCTTTGTCACAGGGGCGCCAAACACCATGATAGACAAATTACATTCGGTACAAAATAGATACGAGGATCTCGAACGGCTCATGGCCCAGCCGGAGGTGGCCACGGACCTCCCCCGCCTCCAGGCCCTGGCCAAAGAGCGCGCCTCGCTGGACCATCTCGTTTCCCTCTACCGCCAGTACAGGACTACCATCGAAAGCCTGGAGAAGACCGGGGCCATGCTGGGCGATGGCCTCGACCCGGAAATGCTGGCCCTGGTCAGGGATGAAATCAAGACCCTCGAAGGCAAGAAAGAGTCCCTCCTCCAGGACATCAAGCAGGCGCTGCTGCCCAGGGACCCCAACGACGAGAAAGACGTCATCGTCGAGGTCAGGGCCGGCGCGGGCGGCAACGAGGCCGGCATCTTCGCCGCGGACCTGTACCGCATGTACGCGCGGTACGGCACAGCCAAAGGCTGGTCCACCGAGGTCATTGACCGCAGTCCGGGGGACCTCGGCGGCGTCAAGGAAATCGTCTTTGAGGTCAGAGGCAAGGGGGCCTTCAGCCGCCTGAAGTACGAAAGGGGCGTTCACCGCGTACAGCGGGTCCCCGTGACCGAGGCTTCGGGCCGGATACACACCTCCACCGCTACGGTCGCCGTCCTGCCTGAGGCGGAAGAGGTGGAAGTGGACATCAACCCGGACGATTTGAAGATGGACTTCTTCCACAGCAGCGGCGCCGGCGGCCAGAACGTAAACAAAGTGGAAACGGCGGTGCGCATCACGCATCTCCCGACAGGCATTGTCGCCGTTTGCCAGGATGAACGCTCCCAGCTCAAGAACCGCATCAAGGCCATGGCCGTGCTGCGCGCGCGTTTGAAGGACCTCCAGGAGCGCAAGAAGGAAGAAGAACTGGCCCGGGAACGCCGTTCCCAGCTCGGCACCGGCGACCGTTCCGAGAAGATCCGAACCTATAACTTCCTGCAGGACCGGCTCACCGACCACCGCGTCGGGTTGAGCCTTCACAACCTGGAGGGCATTATGGGAGGGCAGTTGGACCCCCTCATCGATGCCCTGGTTGCCGATGAACAGGCCAGACTTCTTGAAGCCCAGCTCCGTGAACCGGCAAGAAGCGCTTCTTGAAACATCTCTCCCCCTTTCGCAGACTCTCCCCCTTTCGCAAACTCATCGTGTCCCACATCTCTGCTGGACACAGAGCAAAGCCGCTTCTGCGGATTGGCGGTGGCGGAAGGCTGTCACCCTGAGCCGGAGCCCTGAGCGAAGCGAAGGGGCAGTCGAAGGGTCTTTCGTCCCGCGCCCCGCCC
>JACQUA010000042.1 GCA_016210565.1 Chloroflexota bacterium | reverse complement strand
TGCTTCATCCCCTGCTTGGAAAAACCCCCTTTGGCGATTACCTCCGCGATGCAGGGACTGATCAGGATTTGCGGCCTTCTATTCCCCGCCGTATACACGTTAAGGTCTACCAGCCGGGCGGCGAGCCTGTCCAGGATATCCCTGGCCCTACCCAGGGGATCCGTGGCCTCAGAGTCCCCGACGGAAGCCACTGAATCTGTTGATGGACATGAGGTGACTGTAATGACGTTGTCGCCTGCCTTGAAACCCTGGTCGACGCTCATGGGTTCCCATCCTATCCTGGCTACAGCATCTTCATTCTCTGCCAGGACTACCCGCCAGGTCCCGCCAAACGTGGCCTTGTCGCTCTTGTGAGGCAAGAATCCGGCCACATTTCTCAAGTAGAGTCTCCAGAAGCGGCCGATGCTGGTATTCGCCTGAAATCCTACTCGCAGCGCGCCTTGCTCGTAGTTGAAATCCAGATCTTTGATGATCGGACCGTTTATGGTGATCAGTACCTCCGGTCCCGGCGTACATCCCAGGTGCTCCTGGCCAAATCTCGGGTCGCACATAGCCTCTACCAGCGCCACCAGCACCGGCATGTACTCGGGGCGGCAACCGCTCATTACCCCGTTGACCGCAACGTTCCACACCGTGGCCTCACGTTTATCAGGAAGGAGCACACCGATGACGTCGGCGGCGGAACGGACGGAACATCTCAGGAACCTTTGCACGATGTCCAAAGTGGGTGGGATGATGGGTAGCCCGTCGCTCCATTCATTTTCGTAGAAGACCCGGTTCACCTCTTCGAGAGTGCCGCGAAAGACCACATCCCGGAGCTGCGGCTCCGCAGGCGCTTTGGCCTTTGGTTCTTCCGGCTGCACGGTCAGACCTTTTACGACCTGATCGACCACAACCGTGGCGACATTCTCTTGCCTCTTTGCGGCGGAGTGAACGTTGATGTGCCCGGGGTAAGCTGACATCGGCAGGTTGGGCATGCCCAGACCGGAGGCGGCAAGCTGCCCTGTCGATACAAAACCGTCGCCCACGAGGGATACGGTGGGTATGCCCGATTTCTCGACTATCGCGCTGGCCCGCACGACTGCGGGCGTGCAGGCGCCTCAGAAGCCCAGCCCGGACACGACGGCGTCGCACTTGTTCTGTCTCAGCTTGTCCGGAATGCCCGCCAGGACCTCGGCCTCCTCGTCAGGGGCAAGCAGGCCGCCTGCTCTTGCCAGCGTGCTCCCGAACGCTTCGTAGTTCACAAACTTGATTCCCGGATAGCGCTTCGCCAGCTCTTTTTCCATCGCCGGATAAAACTGTTCCCCGTGGAAAAGCCAGTCCCACAGTTCACAGATTGTCTTGCCCTCCAGCGTATCCAGACGCCGGGCCAGGCGGACGTTTTCGGCCGTTCGCCTGCCCCGGGGCCAGACTACCTCGTATTTGTTGGTTTCCATACTGAATCCCCTTAATCCCCCTTCTTCACACGGGGAAGCGATCGTTGCTAGGCCAGCAGGCGGACAATGCGGCCTACATCGTCCAGTTCTTCCAGGTTCAGGACCAGTTTAATAACCTTCTGAAGACTTTTCTCCGGCAGCGGCTTCACGGCGTGGGAAGCGCACTCCAGGAACTTCTCTATCATCTGCGCCTCCGGAATCGGGTTATCGGGGTTCCCGTAAGGCTCGTCTACTCGTTTGGAGTAGACGTTGCCGGCTTTCGTCCGTATCTCGGTGATGCCGGGATGAAAATTGACCTCGGGGAATTCCGGTGACGCTTCCACGCTCACCTTTCGAGCCATGTCCAGCACGGCAGGGTCCTTGAGCGCCTCGGGGAGGAAGTCGGCCAGGGCGACCCGCCTCTTGACCACCGCCGTGGCCACGGTATAGGGCACGTTCAGTTGAGCGTCCACGGGGTTCTCCGGGCGCATCTTTTTCTCACCGCCTTCCGCCTTGGCGGCCTCGACGTTCTTGAGCACTCTGATGCTCACGATGTCCTCCGGCTTGAGGTCGTGCTCCCGGACGATTTCCAGGGTGGCGTCTATGGAGGCGTGGGTGCCGCGGCCAGAGGGATAGGGCTTGAAGCTCAGGTTGCTCACTTCGAATCTCTTGCCTAGATCCGAGGTCAGGCCCACGGCGTCATACTTTCCTCCGTTATAGATGCGGAACAGCCCGTATTCGCCCTCGATGCAGTTGGCGGCGCCGGTGATACCCTTCTGCGCGAGCAGCGCCGCCACGACGCCGCCCTTGGCCGCAATGGCGGCCTGGAGGCGCTTGGTCTGAACAGCGTCCGCGTGGCCCTGGTTGTGGCCGGAGGCATGGGAATAGGCGATACCCAGGGCGTGCTGCGTGCGGGCTTCGTCGAGTCCCAGGACCTTGCTGGCGGCCAGGGCCGCGCCGAAGACGCCGTAGATAGCCGTGGGATGGAACCCCCTCACCCTTGGGAGAGCGGCCACCGCCAGCCTGCAACCAAGGTCAATGCCCAGCGCGGCTGCCGTGAGAAACGTCTTTCCGTTGACCTTCCCGATCCGCTCGGCGACCGCAAACGCCGCAGGAAGGTTCGTGACGCCCGAATGGATGTGCCCCGTCAGATGGCATTCATCGTACTCCAGGGCATGGGCGAGAGAAGCGTTCGCAAATGCCGCCATCCATGACGGCACCTTGCCGCCAAAGCCCACGATGGTGCTCTCTTTCTTCCCTCCCCCCTCCTTAGCCAGTTCGACCGCTCCGTGAGAGCCGGCCAGTGTGGTCGCGGCCAGGGCGCACCCCAGGGTATCCAGGACATCCAGCTTAACGATCTCCATTACGTCTGCCGGAATATCCTCGTACCTGATGTTAACCGCATTGCGGGCAAAGGCAAAAGATGAATCCATGGGACTATCTCCTCTCGGAAACAACAATTTCGTCTCCCTCTGCAGTGAGGTTGGCGCTCAGTTCTTTGCACCACCGCTCAGCATAGCCGACCACTTCACTGAACCTCGGATCGCCCTGCGAGACAAATTCGGGCTCTGCCAGCCGGTTGATGTACACCGGCAGGAATGATATCTTCCGGACTCCGTTTTTGCCGGCCACGCATTTCACCAGCATGGAATACCGCCTCTCCTTTGCCCCAGGATAGCGCTCCCATCCTGGTTCAGAGGACTTGGTCTTCATGTAAAGCGAAGCGGGACCTTTCGAGTGCACCCCCGGCGGTGGCTTCAAATTGGCGGGCTTCTCCACCGCCAGGTGCGCCAGACTGTAGAAAATGGCCTTTCCTTTGTACATCTCAATGCCCTTGAGCAAGGCGCCGTGGTGCCCGACAACGAGGTCTGCCCCTGCGTCGATAGCCCTGTGTCCAACGACGGGTTGGTACATCGCCAGCGTCCCCGGTTCGTGGGTCCCCCAGTGCATGGAAACCACTACCACGTCCACCTGACTCCGAAGCTTGCGGACGTCTTCTTCCATGGCTCGAACGTCGTCTTCCCTGGGAATGGTTATGATCTTCGGCGGGGCGCCGGGGTTGACGTCCACAATCTCGAAATAGGTGGCCACCCTGATAGGACAAACGCCGGGTTTGTCTTCCCTCGCCTCGTATTCCACCATGACCACGCAGCAATAGGACAGAAATCCTACCTTGACCCCATTTGTCTCGAAGATCGCTGGTGTTCTGGCTTCGGCGATGTTCTTCCCGGCCCCGACCACTTTGATGTTGTTCCGGCGCAGGAGGTCCAGGGTGTCCGCCATCGCCTCAGGCCCATAGTCAAAACAGTTATTGGAAGCGTGACACACCACGTTGAAGCCAGCATAAGTAAGGGACCTGATGTTTTCGGGACTTTGCCTCTCGTAATACGTAATATGGGTGCGGTACTGGAGGCAGCCCCGGGTGGAAAGAGCGTGCGGCACGTGGCAGAAGCGGATGTCTGCTTCCTGCATCTTGTCGTGGGCTAGGGCAAAGAGAGATTCGGGCGGTTCGCCAAACTCCACTCGCCTGGGGCTGACGTCGCCTCCCAGCAAGATTACCACGTTGTCCTGTTGTCCTGTCTGGCTGATCACTGTTTCTCCTTCCGTTTCCCCCCTTGAAAAAGGGGGAGGAATTGGTGCACGTCACACATGGATGACAACCTCGTCGCCTTCACGCGCAAACTTCGTGTCCAGTTCCTGGTCCCTGCAGAGCCACTCCATATAGTCAAAAACCTCGGCGCTGCGCTGGTCAGACCGGAGAAGAACTTCCGGCTGCAGTTGCTTGTTGGCCATGACCGGCAAGTACGACACCCTGGTAATCTTTTTGCCCGAAATGAGGCACTTCGCCAGGATGGCTTTGCGGGAAACCGGCGGATAGGCATAGGGGGGCGGGCCGGGGTCCATTTCCCACCTGAGGAATTTCCAGAGCGCGTCGCTCTTGCGCACGGCTTCAACGGAGCGGCTATCCACAGCGAAGTTGCCCAGCCCGTAGAAGATCACCTTGCCTTTGTAGACCTCGATCCCTTTCAGCAGCAGGGCATGATGGCCCAAGATGACATCCACGCCCGCGTCGATGGCCGCGTGGCCTATCTCCTTCTGGTACATGGCAATTGATGACGGAATGTAGTGAAGTCCCCAGTGCAGGGAGAGCACCAGCACGTCGGCCAGAAGTCTCGCCTTCTTGATGTCCTCCAGCATTGCCGCCAGGTCCTCTTTGTGCGCAGCGGAGAGGACCCGGGGCGGCATCCCCGGCTGCCAGTCGACTTGCTCGTAGGAGGTGGAAGCCCTCATCGGCGCTATGCCCGGTTTTCCGGCTTTGGCTTCATATCCCCGGGGTAGAACACTGCAGTATCCTAAGAATCCTACTCTGGCGCCATTTCTCTCGATAATCACGGGCCGGCGGGCCTCGTTGCCATCCTTGCCTCCGCCAATGACCGCGATGCCGCTCTTCTTCAGGAGGTCGATGTTGTCCAGGAAGCAGCCTTCGCCGTAGTCCATGCCGTGATTGCTGGCCACGGACACGATGTCGAAGCCGGCGTCCCTGAGCGCCGAAACGCTTCCGGGATTAGAAGGAGGGACGCTGGAAAAGTGCATCTGGGGAGGCTGCGAGGAGGCCACAAAGTCTATGTGGCCGAAGAGGATATCAGGCTCTTTGAGCGTGGCGGCCGCAGGGGAAAAAATCGATTCGGAGCTTTCCGGTCTGAGCACGACATCTCCCGCTGCATACAAAGATAGCTTCTCCTGGCTCATTTTCTCTCCTGTATCAATTTGGCTTTTCCAAATCGGATTATACTATATCACATAGGCGTCAAGAGTTACCTGGTTGTAATCGATGGGAACGTGCGTCTTCACCGCAGAGGACGCCCGGCTCGCAGGACCGCAGCGAGCAGCGATGCATCGGGGGCGCGCCCGATCGAGTGCCACGGTTCGACACCCGCTTCGCTTTGCGAGAGTCCGCAAGGCGGACAAGGGGTGTCGCTACGGGTCTCTACCTTCATCCCAACGCCGTAGCGGCTTGATTCATCAGGCCTTAAGGGGTTTGATAAATGAAACCGCTACGGTTTCGGCCACGCATCATTATTCATTGCGTTTGTACCAGCATCAGCCTGAAAAGCTCGCCCAGTCCGTCCAGCCTTTCCAGGTTCCAGAGCCGGTCCAGGAGCGCGCGCGATTGCCTCCCGGTCAGAAGGGGGTCCACCTGTTTCAAAAATTTGTCCTCAATGTCCCCGTCGGTCATGGGGTTGGCTGGATGTCCCTTCGGATTGGCCCGGTGGACGGTAACCTTCTTTCCCGATCGCAAGGTTGCCTCTATGCGGCAGTTCAAAACGCGAGGCGCCGCCGCCGTATATTCCGGGTCCTCTTGAGCGCGGATCTTCCTGGCCACGGCGAGAATCTCCGGGTCGCGGTACCGTTCAGGCGTCAGTGTTCTGATGGTGACCTCGCCGTCGACCAGGGCTGCGCCCATGAGATATGGCCCGCTATGGTCAGCCGTTTCACGGTTACCGGGCTGGTACCGCTCGCTGCTGTAGCTGTCGCCGAGCACAGTACGTCTTTCGAGATAAACGCGAATCGACTCGATGTCCGCGACGGTGACTTGTTTGCGGAGCTCCAGGGCGGTCCAGACAGGCAGTTGAAGCGAGTACATCACAGGCAGGTACTTGAACGAGGTGCCCTCGACCTTGAAGGGGACCCCCCTGCCGCCGAAGGCGCCGAGTTCGAACGGGGTGCCAAGTTGCTTCATCAATCCGGCCTTGCCCTCAAAGGGCTCGGGAGGCCCGGTGATAGCCTCTCCGGCTAGCAGGGCCGCAAAGAGACCGTTGCGGCTGCCGTTAGGGCCGACGCAGCCCTTCCAGTGGGAGAGCTCGCCGACCTTGGTCTGCAGCAGGCAGATGTTCGGGACAATGGCGATAGAAACGGCGTTTCTCAATTGTTCCCGGGACAACCCCAGGACCTTGCCGGCTCCCAGCGACGTCCCGATCGCGGTTAGCGTGCCGTAGTCCCAGCCCTTCAGTCGACGAACCTGCCCGCAGGCCTCGTAAGCCAGGACGATGCCCAGGGCCAGCGCTTTGCCATCGGCGCCGGCCGATTCGGCCGCGGCCAGCACGCCCGCGATGGTGTCGCTGGGGTGGGGACTACCTTCCCCTTCCTCGGCGCCAAAATAGTCGTCGCTGAAGTCCAGGTACCGTATCATCAAGCCGTTGGCAAAGGCGGCCCATTCCGGTGAGCTCCTGATACCAGCGCCAAACAGGGTCGCCGGCTGGGCGCCGGTCACCCGTGACGCCAGTGCACGGGCTGCTTTCACCGGCTCAGCATGGTAGGCCCCCAGGGCGCAGCCGATTGAATCTACGAGGCTTCTTTTGGCCGCGTGAACGGCCTCTGGGGTGAGGTCGGCATAAGAGAGCGATGCGGTATATGAAGCCAGTTGCTCTGTTGTCTTATCCATGACGACCGCGTGTCCTCCTTGATCCATGTTATTCAAGCGAGCAGCCGGACAATGGCGCCCACGTCGTCAACTTCTTCCAGTTTCATTACCATGTCAGCCACATCCCTGACCTTTCGCTCCGGCAATGGTTTCACACAGTGGGAAGCAGACTCCATGAACTTCCGTACAAGCGATTCCCACGGAATCGGATTTTGGGGATCCCCAGAAGGCCTATCTATCCGCCTGGAGTACACTTTCCCTCCCTTTGTCCGTATTTCCGTAATCCCCGGATGAAAATCGAATTCACCGAATTCCGGATGCACTTGAACATCTACCTTTTGGGCCACCTCGAGGACGTCCGGGTCTGTGATGGCCCGGGGCGTGAATTCCGTTAACCCGACGCGCCTTTTGACCGCCGCCGCGGCCACCGTGTACGGTATGCTGGATTGCGCATCGACAACGGTCTCCGGTCGTCGCTTTCTTTCTAAGGGGGTGCCCTCAACCTTCGCGGCTACACGCCCCTTGAACACGGTGATGCTTTCAACTTCCTCAGGCTGAATGTTGTGTTCACGCACCAATTCCAGAGTGGCGTCAATAGAGGAGTGCGTCCCCCGGCCGCAGGGATAAGGCTTAAAAGTGAGGTTGCTGCCTTCGAACCTTTTGCCCAGTCCGGAGGTTAGCACCGCGGGATCGTACCTGCCGCCGTGGTACACTCTGTACAATCCGAATTCGCCTTCGAGGCTGTTGGTCGCTCCGGTGATACCCTTTTCTGCCAGGAGTGCGGACAGAACACCTCCCTTTGCGGCGAAGCCAACTTCCAGACGCATCGTAAACGATGCATCCGCGGCGGCTTGAAGATTGCCCGCTGCCTGGGAATAGGCAATACCCAGGGCATGTTGCACCCGGGCTTGCTTTAGTCCAAGAATCCTGGAGGCGGCTGCGGCTGCGCCAAAGAATCCGCAGACAGTCGTGGTGTGCCATGTCCTGGTGTTGGGGGTGGCCAGCGAGAGCCGGCAACTGAGGTCAAACCCCGAAACTACAGCGGCAATGAACCTTCTTCCGTCGACCTCGCCCACCCGCTCCGCCGCTGCAAAGGCAGGCGGGACAATGGTAACCCCGGCATGGATTGACGCCGGTGCGTACATGTCGTCGTAATCCAGGGAATGGGCCATGGTGCTATTCACCAGCGCGGCCATCCACGACGGCGCCCTGCCGCCAAAGCCCACTATGGTGCTCTCCTCTTTCCCGCCCCCTTCTTTAACCAGCTCGACCACCTGGCGGCATCCCGCGGGTCCCAGGGTGCTTGCAGCCAGGGCGTTACCCAGCGTGTCCAGCACGGACATCTTGGCGACCCGTACGGTGTCAAAGGGGATATCTTCAAATCTGATGTTCGCCACATTGTGCGCCAGGGCCAAAGATGCATCCATAAGATTGCCTCCTGAGGACGCTTTTCTGCGTTATCGATGGTTTGCTTGCGGCAATGGGATCGCTGTTATCATAGTGCTATCCCCAAAATAATGTCAAGCGGGCCCGGGTCGTACTCACACAGCGGGAAACCCGTAGCGGTAGCCCTCGTCCCGACGCGTCGGGGTCATCGCCGAGCGGAGTGGGTATCGAAACCCGGGCGGTCAGCCGGGCGCGACGCGGATAACGGTGGTCAACGAAATAACCTGATATTCCCAAGATCGGGCTCCAACAGGCACGGTGGCCTGTGGTACCGGCAGGCGGGCCGTGTCAACGTGGATAATGCATGACCATCATCGCGGATCGCTACGGATTGCCGGTGCCTGAATCGCAGGACGGTTGACAACTCCGTGGGGCGGACGTACCATAAGCTAATGTCCCGGGAGGATTGAATTGTCAATCAGTCACCCGTGAACGTATGGACGCACCATCAAGAATGAAGACGGCGTGCGCTGTCATTCCGAGCGAAGAGAGCGCAGTCCCGATGGAATCGGGATAGTCGAAGAATCCTTCGCTTCGCTCAGGACAAGTTCTTTCGAGGTGGGGCGCCGGATGAAAGATACTTCGACTGCCCCTTCGCTTCGCTCAGGGCTTCGGCTCAGGATGTCAATAGTGACAATACAGTCGTTAATCCCGTCCCCTTTCCCACCTCGGAGGCGGCCGGTAAAAGAAAAAGCCTCGTGAGCCGACTATCACCGGCAAGCTCACGAGGCTTCGATCAAAGACTACAGCGCGGAGATGAAGCCCCTTTCCAACATCATTTTCATCGTGCCGGCGTCGCCCGGAAACTCTTTGGCCAGCATGCGCGCAACCTTTTCCGGCGTGACCACCAAAACCACCCGTTCTAGACCAGGGGGTTATCGACTGACAGAACCCGTTTTCTCACCCTCTGTTCTCGTAATTGGTGGCGAATCTCGTTGATGTCGCCAAAAAGAATGGCCCCTGCCTGGCAATGATGGACGCAGGCTGGTTTCAGTCCTTTTTCAATGCGGACTGTGCACCGTTGCCTGTCCCAATGGGGGAATCTATTACGACCCGGTAGCTGGCAGGGCCTACAAGTGCGACATGTGCGATGGGCTTCCAAAGTGTGTTCAGGCTTGCCAGGATCACGCTTTGACTTTCGTGAGGACAAGCACGGTGTGCAATCGTCTGGGGTCGCCGGACATTATGGGACATGGCACCAGCATGTGCATGGGATGCGGAGGAGAACTCGCGTTACGTACCGCCATAAGAGTCTTTGGGGAAAACACGATTCTTTTCGGCGCCCCCGGCTGCGCCGCCCTGGGTGTGTATGAATGCTATGTGCCCACCGGAACGTGCCTGCTGACCAACGTTGCTCCGATGATGGAAGGGGTCAAAAGGTATCACCGGCAGCTAAAACGGGATGTTGAAGTCGTCGCCTTTGTAGGAGATGGGGCTACTGCGGACGCTGGTTTCCAGTCCTTGTCGGGCGCAGCCGAGAGAGGTGAGAAGCTCGTCTACATCTGTTACGACAACGAAGCCTACATGAATACCGGAATCCAGCGGAGTGGAACCACGCCACGCGGCGCATGGACCACCACCACTCCCGTAGGTGAACTGGGACGGGGGAAGAAGCAGAGCGGCAAGAATATGCCACTGATAATGGCCATGCATGGCATTCCTTTCGTTGCCACGGCAAGTGTTGCGTATATGGAGGACTATGTTCGCAAACTCGAAAAGGCCAGGGCTCTACGAGAGGGGATGGCCTACATTCATGTGCTGGCGCCCTGTCCCACAGGATGGCGGGCGGGAACCGGCACTGCCATCGAAATATCGCGCCTCGCCGTCGAGACAAACTACTTCCCGCTCTGGGAGTTCCAGAAGGGCGTGTTCGCCTTGACGCACCAGGTGCCGAACCCGAAACCGGTCCAGCGGTTCACCAGGACGCAGGCCAGATTTGCACACATGACACCGGAAGACCTGGACGCACTGCAGAAAACGGTGGACGAACGGGTCGCCTTTATCAAGAAGCTGGCAGGTTGAGGGTATCATGCTCAGAGAATGTCATTGCGAGCGAAGCGAAGCAATCCCCTGGTTGGCTGGACATCCGGTCCGCTTTGTCCCGACCCGTCGGGACTCTCCGAACGGAGCGGACTCTCGCAAAGCGGAGGAGATTGCTTCGTCATCCCGATGAAATCGTCCCGATCTTGATCGGGACTCGCAAAGACAGCCATTTTCATCCTTCATGGCGCGCCGTCAGTGCATGCAGGATTGATATGGAAAGGTATTATTCCCGGGGGGCTCCGGCTGAAAGGCTGGTAGCCGGCAGGTCTCAGGAGCAACCCGTCAAGGTTGGAACGCCATGAAAGAAATCAGACTTGTGGGCAAAGGGGGACAGGGGGTAGTCATAGCGGCTCGCATACTGGCCTCGGCTCTTATTCTCGAGGGCAAATACGCCGCGTGTTTTCCCATGTTCGGGGTAGAACGAAGAGGCGCTCTTGTCTCAGCGTTCCTGAGGTTCGACGGTGAACCGATCAGGCAAAGAGACCAGATATATGAGCCCGATTGCGTTCTTATTATTCACCCCTCCGTCAAGAACATGGCTGTGACGCTAAAGGGTTTGAAGGGAGATGGCATTGTGATACTGAATGGCGAGCAACCGTTGTCCTCTGAAAGTCATCCGGCTCTGCGATCGGCGGGTAACGTGAACGCCGTTAAGATTGCCATGGAGGAGATCGGTGAACCAATATACAACACCTGCATGGTTGGCGCTTTCGCCCGCACCACCGGGTGGATATCCCTGGAATCACTTGTCACAACCTTGAGCGACTTCTTCGACGGGAGGGTGTTGGAAAAGAACATCAAATGTCTGAAAAGGGGGGCGGAGGAAGCGACAACCACGGTTATCACGCGCGGATAAAATGTCGGACTGGACTGCGTGACATGCCGCTTCCTCCAAAACCACCACCACCAGGAGACGATGGAGTTCTTTGCTCCGTACACTGTGGTGGGCCGTTTTGTTCAATAGACAGAACCAGTCACCCCCGATTTAGGTTGGTCCTGGCGTATCTTTGAAAACCGTTTGTTCCGAGGACCTCAATGCCTGCCGGATGAACTCTTTTCCAGGTGGGGGTGATATCATTGCGCCGATAATGTTATCATTGTAGCAGGAGGAAGAACCCATGATCCGCACGCAAGTCCAACTGTCCGAAGCTCAGATGCGGCAACTAAAAGAGCTGTCACGTAGGCGGGGAGTCTCGGTAGCCGAACTCATCAGGGAGGGCGCCGACCAGATCATCCGTGGCAGTAGCATGGTAGACGAGCACCAGCGCCGGCAAAGGGCGATGGCGGCTGCCGGACGGTTCCACTCAGGTCACCGGGATCTGGCGCAGGAACATGACCGGCACCTTGCGGAGGCTTTCAAAGAATGAGTGTCTTAGTGGACACGTCGGCTTTGCTCGCCGTTCTTGACGCTGACGACGAATCTCACTCCGCGGCTGGTGAGACTTGGGTTAGGCTTCTTGAGCGGTCTGAAGATATCTACTGTACCAGTTATATTCTTGTGGAGTCTTTTGCGCTGGTCCAAAACCGGCTCGGCATTCCAGCAGTCAGGGTCCTCGTGGAAGATGTCCTGCCGGTGCTCCGCGTTCATTGGGTGTCCCCTGAAGAGCATCGGGCGGCAGTCAGCGCGCTGCTGACCGCCGGCCGTCGGAATTTGAGCCTCGTCGACTGCGTTAGCTTTGAGAGCATGCGGAGATCGGGCGTAACCAGTGCCTTCGCGTTCGACGTGATTTTGAGGAGCAGGGCTTCAGGCTGCTGAAATAGGCAGTTCTGGAGTTGGTATGGCTGATTGTGTGAGCCAAATCACCGATGCACAATTGGTGAGTACCGAATGGTTGGATGCGGGACTTACTTGACGCAAGATCAAGACGTCGTAGAATTAGAACAAGGCAAGATGCAAGTTGAAAGGCGTCCTGCGTTATCTGTGGTTAATTTGGGCTTGGTTATTGGCTATGTTCGGTGAAGACTTCTGGCAATTCAATGTGATGGAGCTATTCGCTACTGTTGCCATCATTGTAGGGGCGGGTATTGGAGTGTATCGTTGGTCCAGTGAGCGTACGAAAAGGGATAGACTTATCTCCTTTCCTTATGACAAATGGTCAGCAAGACATAATGAGCTGAAAAAGGTTATAGATATTAGCATATATGCCAATGTGCTAATTCCCTTTCATGCATATAACTTTGCTGCCCGCATACAAGTTGGACGTAAGCAATTGCCCACTCAGAACGTAGCCGTGGGCCAGCCGATAATCGATAAGCAGGGCACCATACCGTGACCAGGATGTCAGCCTCCGCTATCCGGGAGGCCCATTCAAGAGTGGAATAAGCGTAGTGGAGGCCAATGGTTGGCAAACCGTCGGGAAATCTTCGTCAAACTTTTGCGCGGCTTCTGCAAACTGATGGTGGGCCATTGTGGACTCGAACCACAGACCCCAGTCTTATCAGGACTGTGCTCTAACCAACTGAGCTAATGGCCCGCATCGGGGTGGCGCTAAAAAGTATATCGCTATCTGGCGAAAAAGGCAACTGGTAGTGGAGAAGCGGGCCCACGTCATAGATATGGCGGAATAGTGATGCAACTCAGACAGTAGACGCGGGCTGTCAAGATACCGTTCAGTTTGCGCCTGAGCCCTGAGCGCTGAAAATATGTTTTCAGAAATTATGGTCAAAGGGTCTTGATCTTTGTAAATCTGTATGCGATATACTAATAAAAGCGCATTAAATAAAGACGCATAGTCTCACACAAAGACATAGCGCAGCCTGATGGCCGCAACCAAAAATGAGATGTTCCACAGCCTGTCTTTCTGTGATAAGCTGTCTGATGCAAAACGAACAACGGACACAGGAGACAGGCTATGGAACAGTTCCTTAGTATACACCAGGACGTGATCACCGGCACACTGGCTATGTTCGACCGAATGATTTTCAAGGGCCACTTGACGGGCTTGATCCTGGGCGAGCGCTTTAGACACTTTTTGAGTAAGCAGAATGTCTTGCTTAAGGACTTTGCAACTTACGTCACGAAGACAACCGAAGAACTGAAAGCGGAAGTTAAGAAAATCGCTGATGATGCCGGCCGCCCGTATATCTATCTCGATCGGGCTGTCAGCAAAGCCACAAGCGGCCAATCCAAGGAAGAATTTGCTCAGGCGATCGCCGCCAGGGATGATATCACCGAGGGCCTCATTTGCATACTTTACACCCCGGAAATGTGCAAGTCCTTCTCTGTACGAGGGAACCGTCAGACCCACAAGCTGGAGACCGTCCGGGAGCGGCGTAAGTGTCTTCATTTTTACTTCTACTACATTGATGCCGAGTTTGGTTTCATGCACGTCCGTTTGCAGAGATGGTTCCCCTTCACCATTCAAGTCTACATCAATGGCCATGAATGGTTGGCCCGCCAACTCCAACAAAAAGAAATCCGGAGCCAGCGATATGACAACTGCTTTCTGGCCATCGATGACCTGCCCGCTGCCCAGGAGCTTTGCGAGGGCTTTGCGCACCGTCAATGGCATCGCGTACTGGATGTCTTTGCCCGGCGCGTCAACCCGAAACTGCCGCTGGTGGAAAGCGCCGGCTTCGGAACCTATTACTGGGTGGTCGACCAGTGCGAAGTGTCCATCGACGTTATGTTCAAAGACCGTCAGTCCCTGGAGCGCATCTTGCCTGACCTGTTCCATGGGGCCATATTGGGCTTTTCCTGCGAGGACGTCATGCGCTTTCTGGGACGCAAACTCCCTGGGAAATCCGAGATCATGACCAGCCTCAAGAAAAGACCGGAAGGCTGGCGCGTCAGGCATTCTATGGCAGGCAACTCCATCAAGATGTACGATAAGCTCAGCGTCCTGCGAATCGAGACTACGCTCAATAATTCGCACGAGTTCAAGGTCCCGAAACGGACTGGCGACCAGTGGCGATGGAAACTCATGGGCAAGGGCGTAGCCAATATCTGGCGCTACTATCAAGTTGCCATCCAGGCTAACCAACGCTACTTGAATGCCCTGGCTAACGTAGACCTCAAAGGCGAGGCCATCCAAGAACTGGACGACCTGTGCCGGAGCCGCACCAAGAACGGCAGGCGCTATGCCAGCTTCAACCCCGTGGCTGCTGATGACCTCAAAGTCTTTGCCGCCACCACGTCGGGCGATCATGTCATCAACGGTTTCCGCAATCGAGATTTGTGCAAGCGTATCTACGATTCCCCACCAGCTTCGGAAACGGAAGCCAAAAGACGTTGTGCTCGCACCTCCCGACTGATCGCTAAACTCCGCGGCCATAGGCTCATTGCCAAGGTCAAGAACTCACGCCTTTACCGCGTCACTGTCCGCGGTTACCGGCTCATGTCCGCCGCCCTCAGTTTTCGCCTCATCCTGTTTCCTCAGGCGGTCAAAGCTCAATAATTCTCGCGAAACACGCAAATCTTTACGGGTAGTATCACAAATGGCACAAAGGGAATCTGTGTGGCGGACGCGCTGACACCAAATGAACCTGGATTTCTATTCCGTGTCCTTGGTGTCTCTGTGTTCTTCGTGTGAAAAAGTGTCCCCTTCTTGTTATCAGGGGAATGCGGCACTTATTATTGCGTTTGTATTAATATAATATGCACAGAAACGATAAGAAGCCAGCCGAGTCCCTGAGCCAGCGCCGTAAGGAGTTGCGAAGTCTCCTTGCCGAGTTGGAGGGTTCGCTGGACACAAAGCTGACGGCTGGTTGCTGAGTGCTTTCCCCTGAGCTTAGTCCACCCTACGGGGTGCTATTCCCTTGGCGCAGGCTAAAGCCTGCGGCTACGCCGTGCAACCACATGGACAAGCCCTGACGTCACGGGTCCGGGTGCGGGGCAGAGACTTGCCAGGCGGCATCCGGGACACCGGGGGGCGGTTTTGCGGCAGACGTCTTTGCCGTGGCGGACGAGAAGGGCATGGAACTCATTGAACAACGGGACCCGGTGGGGAAGATTTTCCATGAAGAAAGCCTGCAAGGTCCCGTAACCGTCATCCGCGGGTCCCAGGCCCAGCCGCCCCGTGATCCGCCGGGTATAGGCGTCCACCACAAAGATGGGCTTCTCCGCAGCGTACAGGATTATGGAGTCCGCCGTCTCTTCGCCGATCCCGTACACACCCAGCAGCTCCTGCCGCAGCGCGGCCGTATCCAGGCCGAAAAGCCTTTCCATGCTGCCGGCGAACCGGCTCTTGAGCCAGGAGCACATGGCCTTCAACTTCCTGGCTTTCGTATTGTAGTAGCCGGAGGGACGGACCATGCCGGCAATCCGGGCCTCGGGAAGCTCCGCCAGGCTTTCCACATTCAAAGCGCCGGCTGCCTTCAGATTAGCGATGGCCTTTTCGACATTCCGCCAGTTCGTGGACTGGGTGAGGACTGCCCCGACCATCACCTCGAAAGGCCCATCCCCCGGCCACCAGTGCTGCGGCCCGTATTGGTCGAGTAGCAAGTCATAGACACGGGACAACCGTGCGGCAGTTTCGGGCATTTCCGCTTCGTGGGTGGTCATTGGCAAACGGAGTGGACTGGTGGAAGAGTCGCCGGCTATCCGGTTTCATAAGGCGTCCCCCTGCGATAGCCCCGATTGCATCGGGGCGCAGGGGAGACGCCTTGTCGCATGCCGCGCCAGGCGCCACCAAGAACGAAAACAATGGCTCACAGGCACGGAGGCCTGTGGTACCGGTTTTCAGTCTCCGGCGCCTTTCAGCGAAGCCAGGAACTCGGCGTTGGTGCGGGTCCTTGCCAGCCGGTCGATGACCTTCTCTTCGGCCTCGGTGGGATTTTTGGAGTCCGTGGAAATCATGGCCACCATGCGCCGCAGCAGCCAGACTTTGGCGAGGGAAGTCTCGTCAAGCAGCAGCTCCTCACGCCTGGTCCCGCTGCGCTGGATGTCCATGGCCGGGAAGATGCGGCGTTCCGCCAGCCGGCGGTCGAGGTGTAGCTCCATGTTGCCGGTGCCCTTGAACTCTTCGTAGATCAGCTCGTCCATGCGGCTGCCGGTATCGATGAGGCAGGTCGCGAGGATGGTCAAACTGCCCCCGCCTTCCGTATTCCGTGCGGCGCCGATGAACCGCTTGGGCGGATACAGGGCCACCGGGTCGATACCGCCGGAAAGGGTGCGACCGCTGGGCGGCATGGAAAGGTTATAGGCCCTGGTCAGACGGGTGATGCCATCCAGCAGGATCACCACGTCCTTGTTGCCCTCCACCAGCCTCTTCGCCCTGTCCAGGGCCAGTTCGGCTACCCTGGTCTGGATTTCCACCGGCTCGTCGAAAGTGGCGGCGATCACCTCGGCCTTGACCGACCGCTTGATGTCGGTCACCTCTTCGGGCCGCTCCCCGATGAGGCAGAACATGATGTGCAGGTCGTTGTAGTTCGTCGTCATGGCGTTGGCGATGTTCTTCAGCAGAATGGTCTTTCCCGCTTTGGGCGGCGAAACGATAAGACCGCGCTGTCCGCGTCCGATGGGGGCTATGAGGTTCAGCAGCCGCGTGGAAAGATTGGATTGAGCGGTCTCCAGGTTTATCATCTTATTCGGGAAAATGGGCGTCAGGGAAGTGAAGTAGCGCCGGTTCTTGGCCGCCTCGGGATCAACGCCGTTGACCGCTTCCACCCGGAGGAGGCTGTGATACTTCTCACCTTCCTTGGGAGGCCGGACCTGCCCGGTCACCATATCGCCGGTCCTCAGTCCGAAACGCCTGATCTGGGATTGAGACACATAAACATCGTTGCTGCCGGGCATCAGGCTTTCCTGGCGGAGAAACCCGTACCCGTCGTCCACAATCTCCAGCACCCCGCCGCTGAAGAGGTAACCCTGCTGCTCGGCCTGGGCCTGCAGCAGGCGGTGAACAATGTCTTGCTTTCGCAATGGCGCACAACCGGGAATCCCCAGTTCCTTGCACATGTCGATTAGTTCGTCTTTGGTTTTTGCTTCCAGTTCTGCCAGATTCATAATGGTCTCCTCATTCGGAATGAAGAATGCTGTAGTTCGAAGGACAGATGATGCGCGACCTCATCGGCCCCGGCTTTCGGGGCTGCGGTCCACGGGCAGGGAGCTCAAGCCCCCGGTTGAATACACCCTCAGCTATTGTCTTTGTATCGTTGCCGAGATGAAGTTAACGAATTTGATTTTGGGGTTAGCGATATGGGATTTGTTTTGAGTTACCTGGCCGGGTCGCCGCGCGTAGGGCAGGAAGGAAGAGGCATCCGGGTCAGCGAGGATGACTGTTTCGCCGCCTTGCTTTGTTACCCCAGTCCCGTCTCAGACAGGTTCAGACCCTCAGAGGTCTGCGTTCCAGACAATATCTATTAACGTCTTACCCTTACCAACCGCTGCTGCTTTCTTGCGTTGTTTGTTTCAGGGAGCAAGATTCAACCAGACCACCCCGCCCAGCCTACAGGGCCTTAATGGAGACCCGACAGGAGTTGACAAGGCTGACACTGAAAAGGTTCAAAAGAACCTGACGAGAATTATAACACAAAATCAACTGGCATTCATAGTACCCGAACCGGATGCCAAAGTCAAGCAGTCGAGCAGTCAAGCAGTCTAAGCAGTCGAGCAGTCAAGCAGTCTAAGCAGTCGAGCAGTCAAGCAGTCGAGCAGGCTAAGCAGTCTAAGCAGTCGAGCAGTCGAGCAGTCGAGCAGTCGAGCAGTCAAGCAGTCAAGCAGTCTAAGCAGTCGAGCAGTCAAGCAGTCAAGCAGTCTAAGCAGTCGAGCAGTCGAGCAGTCGAGCAGTCAAGCAGTCGAGCAGTCAAGC
>JACQUA010000296.1 GCA_016210565.1 Chloroflexota bacterium | reverse complement strand
GACCCTTCGACTTCGCTCAGGGTGACATTTTTTGAGCAGTCCCATGGCGCGGGGATATGATTGACCGTCCAGCATGGCTATTTCCCTCCGTCATCTGTCATTCTGAGCGAAGCGAGCGTAGCGAGCATAGTCGAAGAATCCTTCGCTTCGCTCAGGACAAGTTTCTTCCCGGGTGGAGAGCAAAGACCCTTCGACTTCGCTCAGGGTGACAGACCATTTTCGTAACAATCCCATGGCACGGGAACGTGATCGACCGTCCAGCATGGTTATTTGCCTCCCCAGATCTCTTCCGGCTGCAACTGGATCTGGTCTTCTTTCAACGGGTAAAGCCTCCGGGCCAGCGCCTTTGCCTTTTCGTCCGGATGGTTGCGGTCGAGGTGCTGCGGGAACCTTGGCGATTGGAACTCGAGAGCATAGCCCGGGCAGATGTCCACGCAGCGGGGTTGCCTGATACCGTCCCGCTCGCAGAGGTTGCAGACCATGACGCTCTTGCCATCGGGCGCCGGCCGCGGCACCTCGGCGGGACACCCGGTCACGCATTCCTTGTGACAGCCCGACGTAGCGCAGCGATCGGCATCCACCGTCATATGGAAATTCCTGTCATCATAGTGGATGGCCGGCGGGTCGAGGGGGCAGGCCTTCCCGCATTCCCGTTCGTCTTTAGGACAATGGGCGCAGACATTCTGAACGGACTTGGGCAGCGGCAGGAAATAGCGGTAAATCCGTATGCGGGAGTATTCCGGGTTCATGACCCCGAAGTGCCCCTGCGAGCAGGCCATTTCGCAAGCGCCGCAACCCGTGCACCGGTCCCACCTGGTATGAATATACCCCACGCCCTTCGGTTTGGGCAGGTCCTCCGGCCCCATGCGCCAGTCGGTCTCAGCCGCTGTCTTCTTAGCCCCCGGCGCGGCGGTTTCTTCAACCATCCGGGGAACCCTTTTCACTTCTTCAGGCAAGGCTAACCTCCTTTGCTGCTCGGAAAACACCAGTGCCACAGGCGTCCCGCCTGTGACTGGTAGTCTGGCTCTTTCCCAATCAGGGAAAGCAACTCGACGGCTATCCGCGCCCGTCGTGTCCGCACCTCAGATTATCACATTTACGTTTTCGGACTGTCAAATACCACCCGGCCTCTGCCCGGACTCCCCTTTCATGCCTGTTAATACAAACGCAAGCAATGGTGCGGAATAACGCATCATTGCGAGGAATCCCGACTTTGTCGGGATGACGAAGCAATCCCTTCGTTGGTCGAACCATCCGGTCCGCCTTGTCCGCCTTGCGGACTCTCGCACAGCGGAGGAGATTGCTTCGCTTCGCTCGCAATGACAGCCCGATGCGGCTCCACTTACTGCCTCTGTATTAGTAACAAGTATTACATTTCCTGCATTTGACAAAAAATGCGACCCCGTGCTTTAATCAAGGCCAATGCCGACAAGGTATCAGACTTGATGAGCAGTTTCTGAAGCGAAGTTCCCCATGGACCAGCTCATAGATTTGCGAAAAAGACTCGGCCTGACGCAAAGCCAGCTTGCGCTGCGGTTGGGCGTCACCCGGGCCACCATCAATAGATGGGAAAACGGACACACGCGGCCCAGCAGACTGGCCGTCAAGGCCCTTTCTGGACTTGCCGGCGGCATCTCCTCCTCAAAACGCAGGGGTGGCGCGCCGGAGGGCCGGGCTAGCCGCCCAATGCAGGCCAAAGTCTATCCAGCAGTTTTGCCGCAGCGATCGCCAGGAAACAAGACCTCAACCGGCCGGCCGGGTTTCACTCAGTCACCGGATCAAGACGCACACGCCAGGATAGACATGTTCAGCCAGTCCCCCATATTTTCGGGCCTGGACAGGGAGCATCTCGTCGAGCTTGCGGAGCTGGCCACCGAACGTGATTTCAAGGCGGGACAATTCCTGTTCTTCGAAAACCATCCGGTGGACTGCTGTTACGCCGTGGCTTCGGGGATGCTCAAGATACTGAAGCATTCCCCTTCCGGCAGGGACTTCATCACGGCTATTTACGGGCCGGGACAGATGCTTGGCAACATACTGCTCTTTCTCGGCAAGCCGCATGTCTCCTCGGGTCAGGCGCTGACTGACGTCAAAGTGTTGCTGATAAAAAGAAACGACTTCCTTTCCTTTCTCCGCAGGCATCCCGAGTCGAGCTTCAAGATACTCGGGCAGATGCTCAACGCCATGAGCCGGCGTTACGAGGCCGCATCCGCCCGGCTCAGCGAGCTGGTGACCGAGAGAACCGATTGCCGGCTTGCCCGCGTACTGCTGGCGCTTACGCTCGAGTTTGGCCCCGCCATCCATCTAACCCGGCGGGAAATTGCGGAAATGGCCGGGACTACTCCCGAGACGGCGACGCGCTTCATCAGCCGTCTCCGGCATTCAGGCACGCTACAGTCCTCCCGTGGCGCGGTAACTATCCTGCAGCCAGGCAGTCTCCGGCTCCTGGCCCAGGTCCCCCTGCCTTAGCGAGGACCGGGGTTGTCCCCGCCCGCTGCATGACAGGCATCATAGACACGCTCCCCGGCATTGCCCATAATAGCATGACACTTGGCGAAGCCCGAATGACGAATGACCAATGGCGAATGTGGGCTTCGGTTTGAACATTCGAACTCTGAGCATTTCCTGGAAAACGTCCGCCGTCACCCTGTCCCGCCACGTCGCCCCGATGCATCGGGGGCGGAACGGAGTTTGCTCCGTTTCGTAGAGCCGCAGCCCTGAGATCAGAGAGGTAGGAAATGGGAAACAAGATATGGTTCGCGATAATACTGCTGGCCGCGGTAGCAGGGCAACTCCCGGCCTGCGCACCGCCGTCGTCTCCCGCGGTCATCGAAACCACACCCAGCAAGGACGCCGGCCCTGCCCCCGGAACGGTCGGGCAAGACAGGTGGAGTACTGTGCTGGCAGAGGGCAAGAAGGAAGGTGTGGTCGCTATCTACACCACTTTTTCCGCATCGGTCAGGGTTGCCCTGACGAAGGCTTTTGCGGACAGGTATGGCATCAACGCCGAGTTCTCGACCTTTTCCCTGGGAACCGAGCTGCTGGCGAAGCTGCAAGCGGAAAGCCGGGCCGGGCTGCGGATGGTGGATGTGTTCCTGGTTGGTGGGACCACTCTCCTGGCCACACTGAAACCGGAAGGCCAACTCGGCCAGATCGAACCACTCCTCCTGCTGCCGGAACTTAAAGAGCCGAAAATCTGGGCAGGCGCGCAATTCCCTTTCCTGGATAAAGACAGGCTGACAATACGCATGTCTTCCATAGCGCAACGGTTCGTCTACTACAACACCGCCGCCGTTGCCGAAGGCGACTTGACGACATACAAGGACGTGTTGAAACCCCAGTACAGGGGAAAAATCACCCTGTACGACCCCTCGCTTTCGGGTTCGGGCAACACCTTCTTCACCCATCTGGCAAGGGACCTGTGGAGTCTCGAAGAGGCGCGCGAATTCCTGCGACATCTCATCGTCCAGCAGCAGGTTGTCATCCACGGCGACCGGCGGCTCCAGGTCGAATCCGTAGCGCGCGGCAAATACGCCATCGGCCTGGCTGCGCCTTCGGACGTCATAGTTGAATTCCTGCAAGCCGGCGCGCCCATCAGAGTGGTCATCCCGAAAGAGGGCGTTTACACCAGCGTCGGCATCGGGGGCCTGGGCGTGCCGGTGCGGGCCGGCCACCCCAACGCCGCCACGGTCTTCGTGAACTGGCTGCTGACCAGGGAGGGACAGACTGCCCTCGCCCGGTCCTATGGCTTTCCCAGCGTCAGGGTAGACGTCCCGACGGAAGGCATCGAACCGATATTTCTCGTCAAACCGGGCGAAAAGATATTCGCCGAAGACGAACAGGGACTGACAGTCGACAGGGTCCAGATGAGGGAGGTAGCCAAAAAGATCATCGAGGAAACCCGCAAATGAAAGGGGAAGTGGGCACGGACGCAATAGCCAATTTTGTAGCGAACATCACTTACGATGATATACCCCGGGCGGTAGGCGCCGCGGCCAAAACCAGCATCCTGGACGGTTTGGGCGTGACTCTAGCAGGCGGCAAGAGCCAGCCAGGGCACGTCATCATTTCCTACGTCGGCGACAGCGGCGGCAAGCCCGAGGCAGGGATAGTCGGCGCTGGTTTTCGCAGTTCGGCGGCGCAAGCCGCACTGGCCAATGGGGTGCTGGCCCATGCCCTGGACTACGACGATGGCGTCTCCCGTTGGGGAGGCCACCTCACCGCCGTGGTGCTTCCGGCGGTCCTGGCTCTGAGCGAGCGGGAGAAAAGGTCAGGCAAGGAGACCATCGAAGCCTTTGTCGCCGGATGGGAGGTGGGGGAAAAGATCGGAGCGGTGATTGGCCCGGACGTGAAGTACGCGGGCTGGCACTCCCACGCCGTGGTGGGCCCGCTGGCCGCGGCTGCCGCGGCCAGCAAAGCCCTGAAGCTCGACGAGAAGCAAATCAAAATGGCCCTCGGCATCGCAGCGTCCGGCGCGGGAGGCCTGAGGCTAAATTTCGGAACGGATACAAAGCCGTTTCATGCCGGACGGGGCGCCTGGAACGGCGTGGTGGCTGCACTCCTGGCGCAAAAGGGCTTCACCGCAACCAGCGATATCCTCGATGCAGATCTCGGCCTGCCCAGGGTCTTTACCGGGAAGAAATGGGACCCGGCGCACTTCACGGCCCGCCTGGGCAATCCTTTTAGCCTGATTACCCCGGGCGCGCACCTCAAACCCTACCCCAGTTGCGGCCGCACCCAGGCCAGCATTGACGCCGTGCTCTTCCTGAAAGCAAAGCATCACTTCCGCCCTGAAGAAGAGGCTGAGATCGAATGCCGGACTTCGAGGTGGACGCAGGAGGTATTGAGCTTTTCCCGGCCGGAGACCATCCCACAGGCGAAATTCAGCATGCAATACTGCCTGGCGGCCGCCGTTCTGGATGGCGAGATCACCATGAGACAATTCACCGATGAGAAGATTTCCAGTCCGGGCGTTCAGGACTTTGTGTCAAGGGTGAAATATGCCCCGCACGTGGAAGGGAAAGACTTCGCCGAAGATACGGTCACCGTCAGGTTGCGGGACGGCAGGGAATACTCGCGCACCGTGGCCCATGCCAGGGGCGAGCCGGAGAACCCGATGAGCCGGGATGACCTGATATTGAAGTTCGGGGCCTGCGCCGAACCGGTCCTGTCCCGCCAGGAGATCCAGCAGACCATC
Source organism: Chloroflexota bacterium (assembly GCA_016210565.1). Taxonomy (GTDB): domain Bacteria; phylum Chloroflexota; class Dehalococcoidia; order JACQUA01; family JACQUA01; genus JACQUA01. The sequence continues at coordinate 1,766 of JACQUA010000296.1, read as the reverse complement.
GGGCTGGTGACGGACCTGGAGGCGCTGGAAGACATCACCCCGTTGATGGTTATAGCTACCCATTGATCAGCCGTCCTGCGGGGACCCCGTAGGGGCGAACCCGTGTGTTCGCCCGCCGGCGGACGGACGCGTGGGAGCCATCATTCCCGCGCAGGCGGGAATCCATGCGGCTTCGGCGGACCTGGCAGCATTCCAGGGTTCACAGGCGGGACGCCTGTGGCACTGATGGAGGCAAGATAAGGACAACTACATCAAGGAGGGAAGACTGCAATGCCAGACAACCCAAAATTGAATGAAAGACTGGCCCTGAACTTCGCCGGGCTGAGAATGAGGTCGCCCATCGGCGTGGCGCCTATAGGCATGCCCGCTGGGAAAAAGGCGGCGGTGACTCCCGAGTCGCACGCCGAAATACTATTCAAGCACGTCGAAGCCGGCGCCGGGTTCGTCTACGTACCGGGCACCGAATACATATCGAAGGAAATGCTGGAGGAGTACCGGGCGCAGAGCCGGCCGAGGGAGCTGGTCAAGAAGCCCAGCGATTCCCGGTGGCTGAAGGTCGGGCGCCCCGGACATGGCGCCGAGGCGGTCTATCACATCGTTTTCCCGGCCACTGAACCCCCCGAGCGCCGCTTAACTTCATACGAAAAGTGGGGCAAAGTGATCGACATCCTGAAGAAGAAGTTGCCGCGGGATGTGCCAATCATCGGTTCCCTTATGCCCCTTGCCGCCTTCCCGGAAACGGCCGTGGCCTCGGCAAAGAAAGCCATCGAGCTGGGAGTCGACATGATAGAGGTGAACATCAGCAAGGGGTCGTCCCCGGGCATCGCCGGCGCAGTGGAGTATTACCTGGAAAGAGATTACCCCTTGATTACCGTGGGCTCGCTGGTCGGCGACCATCCGGACCTGGCGGTGAAAGTCGCGGCGGCAGTAGTTAAGGCCGTGAACGTTCCTGTAGGGGTAAAAATAAGTCCGGAGACGGGGTTTCCGCGGCTGGTGGGGCTGGTCAGGGACTTGAAAGCCGTTGGAGTGAAGTACATTCAAGCCTTCAACCACAGCCCGACCGTAGCGCCGCCGGATATCTACAACGGAGGGAGGCCGCGCTGGTCCTTTGTGGATGGGAATCCCTTTGTGGGTACCAGCGGGGAGGTGTTGAGAACCACGTTGTACAAAGACATCGCGGCGATTGCCAAGTTCTGCCCCGGAATCGACATCGCCGCCGCCGGCGGCCTGATGGCCCCTGAACACGCCGTGGAAGCCATGATGCTCGGCGCCAGGCTGCCGCAGTTCTGCACCGGCGTCCTTTTGCAGGGGCGCAGCCTGCTCAGGAATACCGCCGAGTTCCTGGTGCGGTTCATGGATGAACAGGGATACCGGAGTGTAGATGATTTCATCGGGCAGGGCGTCCAGTACATCAAGCCCATGGACCACCTGGAGATGAATACCGATAGGGTCATCGCAGAAGTGAATCCGGCCAGGTGCAAGGGGAGTGGTGTATGCACCGACTCCATCTGCGTCGCTATGGTGCGGGAAAACGGAAGGGCGCGGATAAAAGCCGAAGACTGCAGCGGCTGCGGCCTCTGTGTGGTGGCCTGCCCGAACCAAGCCATCAGCCTCAGGCTCCTCGCCTAGGAGAATGCTGAAAAACCCCCCTTTGGTGCCGGGTCCAGGCTGGGTCCGGCGATTGAACATTGTCTCACGGGCGGCGGTTGCAAAGCAAGCCTCTAGATGTAGTGGTGGTAATTATATTTCATGAAGTATTGACATAG
>JACQUA010000295.1 GCA_016210565.1 Chloroflexota bacterium | reverse complement strand
TCATTGTCCCGACTCGTCGGGATGGCCGATTGTTTGGTTATTCGTCATTCGGATTTGCTCTGAAAATGTCACCCTGAGCCGAAGCCCTGAGCGAAGCGAAGGGGCAGTCGAAGGGTCTTTCGTCCCGCGCCCCGCCCCGAAAGATTCTTCGACTACGCTCGCTACGCTCGCTTCGCTCAGAATGACATTTTCATCCTTCATGGTGCGCCATCGGCGCATGGGTGATTGTTTGGTCATTCTTCATTCGGATTTCGTCATTGGTCATTCCGGCTTGTCAGGCCAACCGTGGGATTGCTTCACTTCGCTCGCAATGACGGTATTCATAACCCGTATTTCGGTCTTTCGATGAGCAGCGTCTGCGCCGGCCTGACTTTTTCCAAGTTCGGGCGGAAGTAGGCGCTGGGCTGTTTGTCCTCGCCAATGGTATTCTTTTCTTTGGAGAGGACCAGGTCGCCCCGCTGGTAAGCCGCCAACTCGTAGCTCATGCCCATGTACAGCGCATCGAAGGGGCAGGACTCCACGCAAAGCCCGCACATGATGCAGCGGGCGATGTCCACCTCGAACTTTTCCACGGCGTACCTGCCGTCCGGCGTCTGGCCGTTGGTCACGATTTCGATGTTGCCCTGGAGGCAGTACTTGGCGCAGGTGGCGCAGCCCGTGCACTTGTAAGGCACCCAGACCAGCTCGTTGCCCCGGATTCTCTTGGAGGTCTGGAGCTTCTCCTCGGGATACTGGGTGGTGATGGGTTTGGTAAAGAAATACTTAAAGGTCAGCGCCATACCCTTGGCGATGCCCTGCCCGTATCTGCTAAGCTTCAACGGGTCTCCTTTCCTCGATAGTAAAGAACCTGGACCAGAGAACGACGAGTACGGCGAAGATGGCCAGGTTGACCACTATCAGCCAGGCCGGGTAGGTTGGCCAGATGAGCATCTGGATGCCGGTGATGGCGATGTTTATGAGCGAAAGGGGCAGCAGAGCCTTCCACGACAGGGCGCTGAGCTGGTCCACCCTCAGCCTGGGTACCGTAGCACGAATCCAGAAAACCACCCAGAACACAAGCACAAGCTTGATCAGGAACCAGAGGAACGGCGGCAGCAAGGGACCATGCCAGCCGCTGAGGAACAGGGTCGTGATGAGGGCGGAAAAGATCACGGCGTGGCCGTATTCCGCCAGGAAGAACATGGCGAATTTCATCCCGGAGTACTCGATATGGTAGCCGGCTACAATCTCGGAGTCAGCTTCCAGGAGATCGAAGGGGGCGCGGTTTATTTCCGCGATGGCGGCGATAAAGAAGATGACGAATCCCAGGGGCTGGAGGAGTATGAAGGGGACTCCTCTCTGGGCTTCCACGATGGCCACGGTAGAGAGAGAGCCGGTGAGCATGACCACGCCAACGATGGAAAGGACCACCGGTACTTCGTAGCTGACCATCTGGGAAACAGCCCGCATGGCGCCGATGATGGCATATTTGTTATTCGACGCCCAGCCGGCCATGAACACCGCCAGGATGCTGGCCCCGCTGACGGCAAAAATGTAAAGCACACCGATGTCCAGGTTGACCAGGACCGCTTTGGCCGTGTTCCCCGCCATCGGGATTACGGCGAAAATGAGCAGGACGGGCAGGAAATTGATGATGGGCGCCAGGGCAAAAACAATTTTGGCGGCGCGGGCGGGCGTGATGTCTTCCTTCAGCATCACTTTCAGGGCATCGGCCACAGGCTGCAACAGCCCGAAAGGACCCGTCCGGTTGGGGCCGACTCGTATCTGGAAGCGGCTCAGTCCCCGCCGTTCGATATATATGAAGGCCATAACCATGATGAGCACGAAAAGGATGATGACCAGCATCCCCACCAGGCCCGCAATGAGGTAGGCGGCCCAGCCGGGAAGGTAGCCGGATAGCCATTGGGAGAAGCTCTGGACTAATGTCATTAGCGGTCTACCTCTCCGAGGCAAATGTCGATGCTGCCAAAAATGCTGATGGCGTCGGCCAGCTTCCAGCCGATGATCATGTCACGCAATCCGGTCAGGTTGATGAAGGCCGGCGGCCTGACATGGACGCGATACGGTGCGATGGAGTTGTCGCTCACCACGTAGTAGCCGATCTCGCCCTTCGGCCCTTCGACATGCCCGTAGTACTCGCCCCTGGGCGGGCGGATGATGGGAGACACGCGGGTGCGGACCTCGCCTTCGGGCAACTGTTGTATCGCCTGTTCCAGTATCCGCACGCTCTGACGCATCTCCTGCATGCGCACCAGAAACCGGTCATAGTTGTCGCCGTTTTGTCCTACCGGCACGTCGAACTGGAAGCGGTCGTAGACTGAATAGGGGTCCGACTTCCTGAGGTCCCAGTTGACGCCGCTGGCCCTCAGGACGGGACCGGCCGCGGAGATGTTTATAGCCGTCAGTCTTGGCAAGACGCCCACGCCTTTGGTCCGGGCCAGCAATATCTCGTTCTCGGAAAGCAATTGTTCGTATTCGTCGATGAAATGGGGCATCTCGGCGACGAACCTCTTCAGGGTGGGGAGGAATTCCGGGGGCGCGTCGTGGCTCAAACCGCCGATGCGGAAGTAGTTGTAGGTCAGACGCTGCCCGCAGAGCATGTCATAGAGGTCAATGATCTTCTCTCTCTCACGGAACATGTAAAGGATAGGCGTCATGAAGGCGCCGAGGTCGTTCAAGAAGGAGCCAATGGCCATGAGATGGCTGGAAATCCGCATCAGCTCGGCCATGATGACTCGCAGGTATTCGGCCCGCTCCGGCACCTTGACGCCGGCCAGTTTCTCGATAGTCAGGGCGTAGCCGAAGTTGCTGGTCATGGAGGCCAGGTAGTCCATGCGGTCGGTCAGTGGGAATACCTGGGTATATGTGCGTTCTTCGCAGAGCTTCTCCAGGCCGCGGTGGAGATAGCCGAAGACGGGCTCCAGGTCCACGATAACTTCGCCGTCGAAGGTAACCCGCATGCGGAAGACACCGTGGGTGCTGGGGTGCTGGGGGCCCATGTTGAGGATGACGTTTTCAGTCTTTAACGGCATGGCTTTACTCTAAGTTCCAAATGCTAGGTACCGTCTTTGCGAGGAACGAAGTGAAGAAGCAACCCCCTTGTCGGTCGGACTATCCAGGAGATTGCTTCGCTGCGCTCGCAATGACGGGTTGTCAACGTCTTCTCCAGGGCAGGAGGCTCCACAGGATCCTTGGGGCGCTCTTTATTATGGAACGGGCCGGCCATTCCAGCTCCCGCTTGGCGCACAGCGTAGACGAATGCAGGTGCCTCACACCGGTGGCGACGGGGAGGATGTCTTCCCGTTTGAAGTCTATGCCGTGCTGGGCTACGGCCTTGTCGACGAGGTGAATGAGGTCCAGGGCCTCTTTGCACTGGAACTCAATGGCCTCTGCCTCCCGGCGGGGGATGAGTCCCAGTTCCTTCTTGCCCTGGTTCAGCATGAGGGCGGCTTCGTACGTGCTCTCCACGACTTCGTCGCGGTTCATCCATTCCGTCTCGTAGCTCATCATATATTTCCAGGAGGGGGCATGGAGGGCCCGGGCATGCTCTTCCAGGTCGCGGCAGTATAGCTTGTAGCCGTACCGCTGGGGGTTTTCGTAGACCTTGCTGCCCGGATCGATGAAAGGCGCCAGGGGCGAGATCATCGGATGAAGCCTGGCAAAACTGCGGAACTCCTTCATCAAGGCGATGCAGTAGCGGGCGGTGTCCAGGACGGAGGCATAGGTCTGCTTCCCGAGGCCAGTCATGAAGAACAGGTCGAAGCGCTGGCACCCGTGTTCCAGCGCATTCTTGATGGTGTTTTCCAGCGGCTTATTGGCGTAGCCTTTGCCAAAAGCCCGGCGGACTTCCTCGTCATGCGATTCCGCCGATAGCTGTATATTGTAGCTGGGGACGGCGCCGGCGATGCGCGGGAAGAAGTCAGGCGGCGGGGGCAGGAAGAACTCCACCACCAGCGGGTTCTTGACCTTTGCTTTCCGGAGAGACCACAGCAGCCTGGAGGCGTACTCGGGGCTTTCCTGATACGGGTCGCCGATGACAAAGACCGGTCCCTGGAAGAAGCGCTGCGCGCTGAGGATGTCTTCGACCACCAGCTCCGGGGTGCGGAAGGCGGGCTTGTCCCGGTTGCATATATTGCGGTAGGCGTACTGAGAGCCGCCGCAGGTGACGCAGTCCATGGTGCAGCCGCGGCAGGACAGGGACATGGTGATGGGGTAATCGGCAAAATTCTTGAAGGGCAACAGGCCGGCCAGGTCCTTGTACTTGAGGACGGAGCGGACCGCGTAGGAATAGTCCAGGTTGATGCCGTCCAGGTCGGCGGGGACGTTGGTCAGGGCGTTGAAATGGGGGGTCTGGTGGCTGTCTTTCCAGGTCAGGTTGGGGATGTCTCCCACGAGGCCGCCGTCTCTGAGTTTCTGCATCAGTTGCAGGATCACGGTTTCGGTGGAGTCGCCGCGGACCACGAAGTCCACGAAGGGATAGTCAATCAGTTCCTGGTGAAAATAGGTCGCCGAGAGCCCCCCGAAGATGATGGGAGTGGTGGGGTGGCTTCGTTTGAGTGTCCTGGCCAGGTCCAGGGCGCCGGAGACGTGGGGCAGCCAGTGAAGGTCTATGCCGAAAGCGGCGGCGTCGAGCCTGGCGACGAAACGCACTACATTGAACGCGGGGTCTTTGAGCATGCGGCTGGCGATATTGATGATGCGGGTCTCGAAACCGTTCTGTTCCAGGTGGCCGGCAATGCTGACGAAGCCAATCGGGTACATCTCAAAAATCGGCGTCGATGGGATGACATCGCTGATCGGGCCATATATAATGGGTTTTTCCCGGAAGTCCAGGTTGGCCGGGGCGTGCAGGAGGATCAGGTCGGGTTTTGACACGTTCGTTATGGAAGGCTTTATTTAAGTTCAGTGGCCGGCGCGCGGCTGCGTGAAAGACGGAACCACGAATGAACACGAATGAACACGATGACTGCTACAGGCATCTCGGGCGATGTCCTCTTTAGTGTCCATTCGTGCCTATTCGTGGTTTAAGTTACAGGAACCCGAATGGGCGGCAGGGTCGGCCGCCACTTCCCGAACCTACAGGAACGCCTTGCGGAGCGGGTTTCCCGGGAACCCTTCCCAGAGAACGATGCGCTTGAGATTGGGGTGGCCCGGGAAAGAAATCCCCAGAAGGTCGTAAATTTCTCGCTCCTGCAAATCAGCGCCCCGCCACAGGCTGACCAAAGACGGCACACTGGGGTTCTCGGTATCGTGGCAGCGGGCTTTGAGCAACAGGCTGTGATTGTGCTGCAGCGACGTCAGGTTGTAGGCCACTTCGAGATAGTCGAAATAGTCGAGCCCGGTGACGCAGGTCAGGTAGTCGAAAGCCAGCTCCGGCGTTTCTTTGAGATATCTCGCCACGTCGAGGAGGGCCGGCGCGTTGACGACCACCGACGTTTCGTCTGATGCGGCGACGCTGTTGGGAAAGCGTTCCTGGATTTGTTTGGCCAGCGTCTGTCCGGAAAGTTTTTTCGTCATAGTTTAACTGACTGTCACCCTGAGCGAAGTCGAAGGGTCTTTCGGCGGGGCGTAGCCCGTGGCTTCAGCCTTGCCGGGTGGCGAAAAATGGAACGGACGAACAGACAGCGCATAAAATCGCACTATCTTTTGAATGCGGCGTCCAGCGAGTGGTCTCTGGCGATTTTTTTGTGGAGCATCGTCAGGCCGTAGAGCAGGCCTTCGGGTCTCGGGGGACAACCGGGCACGTAAACGTCGACCGGCACCAGCCGGTTGACGCCGGGCACCACACCGTAGGAGCTGGCGAAGGTCCCGCCGCTGCAAGCGCAGGCCCCCATGGCTACCACCCATTTGGGCTCAGCCATTTGCTCGTAGATGCGTTTCAGGAAGGGCGCCATTTTCCAGGTAACCGTGCCGGCCACGATCATCAGGTCGGCCTGGCGCGGGGAGGGTCGGAACACCTCCATGCCGAAGCGGGAAATATCGAAGCGGGAGGCCGCCGCGGCGATCATCTCGAAGGCGCAGCAGGCCAGGCCGAAGGTCAGGGGCCAGACCGAAGAGCGCCGGCTCCAATCGATGAGGCCCTCCAGCGAGGTAACCATCACATTGTGGGAGATCTCTGCCTTGAGCCAGGCGTCCGGGTCGGGGATGGGCTGGGGACCGGACCGCCTGAGTGACTCGATGGTCGCGGCTTCAGCTTTGTCGATCTGCAACCCGAGGCTGAGGGCGGTGGGGTCCAGGGGTTTGGGCTGGCTTATTTCCATTCCAGGGCCTTCTTTTTCCAGGCGTAGACGTAGCCAACTACCAGGATGAAGATGAAGATGAACATTTCTATCAGGCCGAAGAGCTGTAGCTGCTTGTAGGCCACGGCCCAGGGATAAAGGAACACGGCCTCGATATCGAAAAGGACGAAGAGGAGGGCAAAAAGGTAATACCGGAAGTTGAATTGCACCCAGGCGCGCCCGATGGTCTCGGGACCGCACTCGTAGATTGAGGTCTTTACGGGGCTGGGTTTTTTGGGGGCAACGCCAATGACGGCGAGAATGAGGGGAATGACCACCATCGTAATGGCGAAGCCGACCGAAACGAGGAGAAAGATACCTATGTAGCCGTAGTCGCCGAGGAAGTCCGACGTTTTGACTCCCACCTTTTCAAGAATTTGCGATGATTATAGCACAGGCTTTGCGCTCAGGCAAGACGGACCGCGACAGAGCGGTACCGCAGGCCACCGTGCCTGCGAGAGCTGTATTTTCTGCCCTATGCTGACGCCTTGTAGCGTGGGCAGGAGAGGAAGATTGCAAAAAACCGTCGTTTATAGCATAATGTTACGGTTAACTTGAGCCAAACGGAGAAATATTAAAGGAAAAATATGGGTTCTGTCGTTAAGAAGCGCCGCAAAAAGATCAACCGCGACAAGCATCGCAAGCTACTCAAGCGGACTCGCTGGCAGCGCAAGCACAAATAAGCGCGAGTTGGCGCCAACTGGGTGGGGTGTACTGCATGGCTTTAGCCTTGCGGGGGAGAGGGAACATGAACCGGCCAGCGCGCCGGCGTCTGCGGTAGGCCAACCCCACCAGGGCCTCGAACGGGCCTTGCCGGGGGGGGGGCAATTTAAGAAGACGAATAAGGGCAGTCTAACCAACTGCCCTTATTGTGTTTGTCTCAAGCCAGCCATGATAGGACCGTATCGAGGTTCGCGAGAGTTCGCCTGTCGCCGGTTTCGGCGGCAAGCTGGCGGCAAGCCCCCACAGCGTACTGCATATCCAGCTTCTTCTTCCACCGGGTTATGGTAGCCTTGATATCGGCTTTATCCAGGTCGTTGAAGCGCGCCACTTTGTAGGCGATAACGGCCTCTTTGCTGGCAACGGGCAATCTGGCGCCCAGGAGAGTTATGGTTACAGCCCGGTCCAGAGCCTGGTTATCGAGGGAATAGCTGGCGACACGGAGGTCGACGGACAGCCCTTTAGTGTAGCTGAGTTTTACCGGAAGCATGGCGAGGAGCTTCTTCATCGCTGTTGTCGCAACCTGGAATCCAGACCGGGAGAGGGTTTCCAGCAGGGTGGAAAGCTTCCCGGTGGGGACCATGATAACGATATCCGCGTCCAGGGTCATCCTCGGCCGCCCCCACACTGACGCCGCGATTCCTCCTATCACCGCATACTTGACCCCAAGAGATTGGAGGTCCCGGGCTACCGCCCGGATCATTTCTTCCATTGGCCGGCCGCCCTTAAGAGGATTTCCAGTCTGCGAATCGCCTCTTTCACCGAAAGCCGCTTGAGTTCGGCCTCCTCTTGGCGGGCTATTTTTTCGTAGCCATCCAGAGGGGCGCGGCCGATTTTCGGCGCCTTTTCTTCAGCCGTTCTACAGCGCATCTGCTTTCCCATTGCCCAACGCCTTTCGAGTTTCCAGAACTGCCAGGGGCTTCAGTGAGCGCTCAGTGAAGACGCGCCCGCGGGCCTAGACCTTTGCCAGTTCATAGGAATAGAGGTTTCTTATCGGAAATCTGCGGCTCGCGTTAATGATTTCGATGCCGACAATCTCATCATTGATGGTTGTGCCTGAGATCCGTGGCGATGTCTCCTTCATCTCACGGGTACTGGCGTATCAATTCACCGGGCTCGCCCCTTTCTCTTACCCTGATGACAGTATCATTAACCAGAAGCGCTTCCACATACGTTTGCAACCACTCGTCCAAGAATTCTATTGTGACCTCAAAAGCCGGGGTAGCGGGGGTCTGTATTCCATCCGAGTCTTCCAGGATCAACCGTTGATCGTGGTAGGCAACAAACTGTCCCCACACCTTGCGGGCGGACTGAATTCTTTGGGCTCCTTCAACCACACCTTGGGTGGTCTTGGCGAATTTGTTTAACCATTCACTTTCGGGTTTGTTGAACCGCTCAACGTTTATTTGCTTAAGAAAGACTTGTTCGACATCGGCCCATTTTGGTGCCCAATCGTACATGTTGCCCTTGTCATCCAGGAACCAGACAAGCATCAGTGCTCCTGTTCGTTCCACAAGCTGTATCTTAGAAAACTGGAGACGTGTAACCACTCTTCCTCCTTTGGTTGGGAGATAATGAGCTATTTTTCGGCGAAACGTACAATGGCGGGGGCGGATGGGAGTCGAACCCACCCCCCGATGCGGAGGCACCAGGGCAACGGATTTGAAGTCCGCGGAGCCCACCGGAGCCCCTCCACCCCCGACTTTGTATTCTAGCATACCCCCGGGGTAATTTGAATTTAGTGCCTGGCGGGGCTATAATAGGCCCTGAAGCGATAATACGCTTGGTACCATGCACGAATTAGCCGTAACGGAGAACATTCTCGCCATCGCCCTCGACCAGGCCAGGGCCGCGAAGGCGATAAGGGTCGTTCGCATCAGTTTGGCCCTGGGCGAGTTCTCCGGCCTCACCGATGAGTCCATTTCCCTGTATTTTGACGCCCTCAGCGAGAACAGCATCGCCGCCAATGCCACTCTAAAGTTCCGTTATCTTCCGGCCCGGCTCGCCTGCCATAATTGCGGCAAGCTTTATCTGGCGTCGGACCCGTCCTGGAGATGTCCCGTTTGCCATAGTCAGTCGGCCGAACTGGTCTCCGGGCACGAGTGTTACGTAGAAAGCATTGAAGTGGAGTAGCGAGCAGCGAGTAGTGAGTAGCGAGTAGCAAGTACACCGTAGCGGCACGCTGCCGCGTGCCCCGGTAGCCAGTAGGACCCTTCCTTCCCTGAGACATTAACTGATAGCTGAAAGCTGTTAGCTGACAGCCTGTAATGAATACCAGCGTAATCACCCCCGACCCCCGCAGCGAGCTCCGTTCCATCATAGAAAGACTGAGCGGTCAGCGGATGTCCCGCTGTTACCAGTGCGGCAAGTGCACCGCCGGCTGCCCGACTGCCTATGCCATGGACCTGACTCCGCGGCAGGTGATGCGCGCCATCCAGTTCGGACTCAAAGAGGACCTCATGAAGAGCCGTTCGTACTGGATGTGCGTTTTCTGCCAGACGTGCACCGCCCGCTGTCCGCAGCAAATAGATATCGCGGCGGTGATGGAGTCGCTCCGCCTGCTGTCGGGTCTGGAAGGAAGGATGCCGGTGGACAGGGAAATCGGTCTCTTCCATAAGCATTTTTTGACCCTGGTGCATCGCTATGGGCGGGTCTGGGAAGTGGCCCTGGGCGGCCTGTATAATCTTACCAGCGGTCATCCGATGGCCAGCGTTTCGCTCCTCCCGGAGATGCTTTCCCGGGGGAAGTTGCCTCTCTTGCCCCACCGGACGGAAAACCTGAAGGAAATCCGGGACATATTTGAAAGGGCGGCTGAGGTGGAGCGGAGAGCGGCGCAGGTCGGCGCGAAAGGGGTGGCGTGATGGCTGTGGCCAGCTACGCCTATTACCCGGGCTGCACGCTGAAGACCTCGGCCAAGGAGTTCGATATCTCCACCCGCCGCGTCTGCGAGGCATTGAACATTGACCTGCAGGAGATCCCGGACTGGAACTGCTGCGGGGCTTCCTCCGCCCATACCGTCAGCCCGCTCCTGGGGCTGGCCCTGCCGGCGCGGGACCTGCAGATCGCCGAGGCCATGGGCAAGACAGTCGCGGTGGCCTGCGCCATGTGCTGGCACCGCTTGAAACACGCCTCTCACAGTCTGGAGAACAAGCAGAAGCTGGCGGAGGTCAACGAAGTCCTGGGAAAGGACTTTCGCAACACGGTCAAAATCGAGCACCTGCTCCAGATCGTCGATTCGGTCAAGGACCGCTTCGTTCCCAAAAAGGAACTGAAGGGACTGAAAGCGGCCTGTTATTATGGCTGTGTGCTGGTGCGGCCCAAAGCCGTCATGCAGATGGACGACGAGGACAATCCCCAGTTGATGGACAGAATAGTCCGGTTGCTCGGGATGGAAACGGTGGAGTGGGACTTCAAGACGGCCTGCTGCGGCGCGAGTTTGCCGCTATCGCACCCGGAGATAGTGGTCGATCTTTCCTACAAGATCTTGCGGCAGGCGGTGCAGCGCGGGGCCGAGTGCGTGGTGGTGGCCTGCCCCATGTGCCATTCCAACCTGGATGTGCGCCAGAAAGCGATCAGAGCGGCCCACCCGGAGTTCAAGGGTATTCCCATTTATTACTTCACCCAGCTTATGGGTCTCAGCCTGGGTTTTGAACCCGAAGAAATGCATCTCGATAAGCACCTCACGGATGGGTTGCCGCTGCTGCGAGAAAAGGCACTAATTTGACCACGATGACGAATGACGAAATCAGAATGACGAATCAAAGCCCCCTCCGCCGATGGCGCACCATCAAGGGGGAATGTGGTCCGCACCAGACCCGTAGCGGCACGCTGCCGCGTGCCCCCCGGTTAATGAACCAAGCCTCCGCGCACTTTTGGGGCTTGCCTAAACTTCTGGGTCTCACAGGCACGGAGGCCTGCGGTACCGTTCGTCATTCGTCATTCGAAATTGATTGGTCATTCGGATTTCGGATTTCGTCATTTTACGTCTATGCCTAGAATCGGTGTTTTTGTTTGCCACTGCGGGACCAACATCGCCGGCGTGGTGAAAATCCCGGACGTGATGGAAGAGGTCAAGAAGCTGCCGAACGTGGTCTTCGTCGGCGACAATAAATACTCCTGCAGCGAGCCGGGGCAGGCGGCTATCCGGCAGGCGATCATCGATAACAACCTGGACCGGGTGGTCATCAGCGCCTGCTCGCCGCGAATGCACGAGCAGACCTTCCGCCGTACCGTGGCCGGGGCGGAGCTGAACCCCTATCTTCTGGAGATCGCCAACATCCGGGAGCATTGCTCCTGGGTCCACAGCAACGACAAAGGGGCGGCCACGGACAAGTCGGTTGATTTGATAAGGGCGGCGGTGGCCAAGGTCTCCCTGCACGAAGAGCTTTTCCGCAAGCGCATCGGTATCGAGAAGAAAGCCCTGGTCATCGGCGGCGGCATCGCCGGGATCCAGGCGGCGCTGGATATTGCCAACGCCGGCCACAAAGTTATCCTGGTGGAGAGGGAACAGACTATCGGCGGGCGCATGGCCCAGCTCGACAAGACCTTCCCCACCCTGGACTGCTCCGCCTGCATCCTTTCTCCCAAGATGGTGGACGTGGCCCAGCACCCGAATATCCGCCTGATGAACTACTCCGAGGTGGAAAAGGTACAGGGCTACGTGGGGAATTTCACGGTGGAAATCCGGCAAAAGGCGAAATACGTTGACTACACGAAATGCACCGGCTGCGGCGTCTGCTGGCAGAAATGCCCGGAGAAGGTGACCTCATGCTTTGAGGCCGAGGCGGGCAAACGGACTTCGATTTATATTGACTTCCCCCAGGCGGTGCCTCCGAAGCCGGTCATCGACAAGGTTAGCTGCCGCTATTTCAAGTACGTGGACTTCATGGAGAAAAAGCAGGAAGGGAAGAAGCCGCCACCCTGCCGCATCTGCGAGAGGCTGTGCCCGCCGCAGGCCATCGACTGGAACCAGAAGGACGAGGTCATTACAGAGAGCGTAGGCGCCATTGTGGTGGCCATCGGCTACAAGACCTTCGACCATTCGGTCTATGGCGAATACGGGGGCGGCCGGATACCCGACGTCATAACCTCTTTGCAGTTGGAAAGATTGATGAACGCCTCCGGACCCACCCTCGGCGAGGTGGTCCGGCCTTCGGACGGGGCGCATCCGAAGTCCGTGGTCTTCCTTAGCTGCGTCGGCTCCCGCGACGAAGCCAAAGGGCGGCCCTATTGCAGCAAGATTTGCTGCATGTACATCGCCAAGCAGGCCATCATGCTCAAGGAGCACGATCCGGAAGTACAGACGTACGTTTTCTACATGGACATCCGGGCCGGCGGCAAGGACTTCGAAGAGTTCGTGCGCCGCGCCCAGGAGGAATACGGCGCGCTGTATATCCGCGGACGGGTTTCGAAGATCTACCAGGACGAAAAGAAGCTGATGGTCTGCGGCGAAGACTCCCTCATCGGCCGGCCGGTGGAGATACCCGCCGACCTGGTGGTGCTGGCCACCGGGGTGGAACCGAACGACGGCGCCGCAAGACTAGCCCAGACCCTGAACACCAGCTATGATACCTACGGCTTCATGGTGGAGGCACACCCGAAGCTGAGGCCGGTGGAGACCAACACCGACGGCGTTTTCCTGGCCGGGGCCTGCGTCGGCCCCAGGGATATCCCGGAGTCCGTCGCCCACGGCAGCGCCGCCGCGGCCAAGGTGGTCGGTCTCCTGAGCCAGGATACGATTACCACGGAGCCGCTCACGGCGACCATAGAGGCTTCGCGGTGCACCGGCTGTATGCTTTGCGCCCAGATTTGTCCCTTCAAGGCCATCGAAATGGTGCCCATGGGTGGGAAGAGCGTGGCCGTGGTGAACGAGAGTCTGTGCAAGGGCTGCGGCCTCTGCGTGGCCGCCTGCCGCTCCACCGCCCCCAGCCTCAAGGGGTACACCGATTCCCAGATACTCTCGGAGGTCAAGGCCCTGTGCCGGTAGAGCAATTCGAACCAGTACCGCAGGCCACCGTGCCTGCGAGCGGTGGAGCCGGAGGTTAAGGCTCTGTGCCAATCGAGCAATTCGAACCGAAGATCATCGGACTCCTCTGCAACTGGTGCAGCTACGCCGGGGCGGACATGGCCGGCACCAGCCGGATGACCTATTCGCCAAATATCCGCATCATACGCCTGCCGTGCACCGGTCGGGTCAATCCCATGATCATCCTGAAGGCCTTCGAGCAGGGTGCTGACGGCGTCCTGGTGTCCGGCTGCCACCCGGGCGACTGCCACTACGTGGATGGCAACTACTACGCCCGGCGCCGCCTGGCCATGCTGGACCCCTTCCTGGACTATCTCGGCGTCGAAAAAGGCCGGTTCAAGCTGGAATGGGTGTCGGCTTCCGAGGGCAAGAGATGGACCCAGGTGGTGGAGAACTTTACCGAGCAGGTGAGGAAGCTCGGGCCGAGAAAGAAAATCTAGCGATGCCCGGCAACCGTAGCACGGGCGTCTCGCCCGTGATGGGAGACCGTAGCGGCACGTTGCACGTGCCCCTTGCGGCGACTCGCTGGGTCGCCGCCGCGACTGCCGAACACTGAAAGCTGACTGCTGAAAGCCGACAGCCAATGTTGCATTTTGATTTGTCATTCTTAAGATAGCGTGTCACCCTGAGCGAAGTCGAAGGGTCTTTGGCTCTCTGCGGCGAAGGATTCTTCGACTGCGCTCACTGCGTTCGCTTCGCTCAGAATGACAGAGCGTTTGGAATTTGGTTTTTGGAATCACTGCTGTCCAAAATAATTCGATTCTTGGGTTTTGGACGGGTTTTTCGTAGCTGAGAAAAAGGTTATCATTGAGTTCTGGTTTTCTACCCCTCTTGTCGACAGAATGAACCATGCTGTCC
>JACQUA010000285.1 GCA_016210565.1 Chloroflexota bacterium | reverse complement strand
GTGTTCGCTTGAGAGCACGCCTTGCGCGGAAGCGAGTACAACCGAGGAACCGGATGCGGGAAAACTGCACGTCCGGGACTGTGCGGGGGGCGCCGGGCAACCGGCGTCCCTACCGCGGAGGCCGCATTGTTCATCGGAAGCAAAAAGGAGTAAGCTACCAATGCCACGAGCGCCGTGAGTCAGCGATGTGCAGAATGAACATTTTTCTGGTCTTCTATCAATCCTCACCCACAAGGAGGTTTCACCATGAGAAAACCTACAGTATGGCTCTGTACCTTATTGCTCGCCGGTTTCGCATTTGCTGGGCATGCACACGCGACAATCTTCGGAGTCAAATCGTGCATAGGTGGCCCAACGTGCGGTGTTGCCGGCCCTTTCACGCCAGCACATCTCTTCTCATTCCTCGAAAACGGATCGGGCTTCACAGACATCGGCACGGTGGCACTTGGGGGGACGGCCATCGACACGGATGGGCTTGCCATGTCCCCGTCGCATGGCCTCCTCGGTTTTCACGTAGCGGCTACGGGATCGACCCTTATAAGTCTCAATCCGATCACTGCCGTGGCCACGGCTATTGGTCCCGTGCTCCCGGGACGCCACATTCGGGGAGCGGTGTTTGATCTCGCAGATATCCTGCGCGTGCTCGATACGGCGAACAATGAGCTCCTCCAGATTAATCCCAACAACGGGAGCATAGTAGGGGCGCCTGTGGCGCTCACCCTGGGGGGAAATCCCTTCACGCTGCCTGTGAGCACCGACATCGCCGTCCGTGCGAACGGCATATTCTACGTGGTGTCCATTACGTTAGCCCCGTCTCCACAGACTGATTTCTACACCCTCGACGTGGGGACTGGGGCACTGACGTTGGTGTTTTCCGACAGCGCCCTCCAGGATGGTCTCGTGCCGTCTTTCCCTGGCATCACCTTTTCGCGTGTCCCGTCTAGCCCGAGTCACCTGTTTGGCTATGATGCCAACGGATTCGACGATATTTTCCGCTACGATGTCGCTGTGGGCGCCGGGTCACGCACGCTGGTCTATGGGAATATTATCCCCTCTTTCAATGCTGGGCTCGGGGACCTTGCCGCCCTCGTGTCTGGGCCTGTCTGCCACTTCGAGATGACCCAGCCAACCTTTCCCCCTGGTAGTTCGATCATGATCCAGAGCCTACATGTTTACAACCCAGAGGTGACTAATTTGTTTATCGAGTACAAATTGTGGATAGACCTTCCCGGAGGCGGGACTTATAGCTTCGGGCGTGGAGGCGATGATGGCCCTACGGGCTTCACACACCTTGGCGGCCCATGCTGTGACATTGCTGCGGTCATCCCAGGAGACTCCTTCCATCTTAATCCTTATACGTTGGTGCAGCTGGTAACCCCTGGTTCCCCACCCCCAGGGGACTACAGCATCAATTGCCGGCTCGAGGATCCGGTTACCGGGCAAGACCTCGTCGTAGACAAGACTCCGTTTATGGTTGTGCCATAGGGACCAGCGTCTCCCAACGGGGGATCCAAGCTCTGATGGAGACAGTCGAGTAAACACGAGCCGGCGTTGTTCGCAGCATTTGTATAAAACTATCGTTATAGCCCAGAACCGGCAAAATCGGTGGGCAAGCAAAAAGACGCTTGCCCACCCTACGATAGAAAACGCATTGCCCGCTTAACCGACCGGCCTAACTGTCCATTATCTCTGCAATTTTTTTCTGGTAAGGATGCGATCAACTTGATTAGTAGAAAAGGAATGAAAATGGAATATGTTAGTGATTTTGGATACGTATACCTTTTAGAATCCCATCTTTATAAGAAATGATCTGGCACAAAGTAAATAGGGACAGCGACCATTAAAAGAGGATCTGCCGTCGATGTCGGAGACGCTTTTCAGTGCCTCATGGTATCGGGTTGCCGCGCTGAAGCCCCGCCTGCGCAGCCATGCGCAGATCCATCGCCACCACTACCGCGGGCAGCGCTGGTACGTCCTGCAGGACTACGCCTCCCAACGGTATCACCGCTTCTCGTCGGCCGCCTATTTCCTCATTGGCCTGATGGACGGACGGCACACCGTCCAGGAGATCTGGGAGATTGCCAGCGCTCGCCTCGGCGACGACGCGACGACGCAGGACGAGGTG
>JACQUA010000323.1 GCA_016210565.1 Chloroflexota bacterium | reverse complement strand
GCCAAAACGCCGGAGCTGAAGGTAGCCGCCGTCAGAATCGAGAAGACCTCTCCCCCTTTTACAAAGGGGGACCAAGGGGGATTGAAGAAACCCCCGGCCAAAAAAGTGTAAAATGAAACTGTCATTCTGAGCGAAGACGAGTCCCGATGCTATCGGGACGAGTCGGAGTCGAAGAATCCCTTGGTGGGAGCGACCCAAGACCCGTTCGCTTCGCTCAGGGTGACGGCGTCGACTTCTCCCCCTTTGAAAAAGGGGGACTAAGGGGGATTTCAAAGCCTGTAGGGTGGGTTAAGCGTCCCGATGCCGCATCGGGACGCTTAACCCACCAGGTCTCCGTGGCGTCGGGACGTTCCGTCAACCCGAATCGGCTCTTGGTGGGTTCGCGCAGCCTCGAGGCGGCCACCCCGCACCTGTCTGCGCTTAACCCGCCCTACTTTTAAGACTGACCTCTCCCATCATGGGAGAGGGAATGAGATATGGAAACCTTAACCTTAACCATTGATAACAAGGAAATAAAGGCCCGCAGGGGCGATACCATACTGAAGGCGGCCCAGGACGCGGGCATCTACATACCGGCGCTCTGCGACGATCCCGACCTGGAGCCCACCGGCGGTTGCCGGCTCTGCATGGTCCAGATCGACGGCGTTTCGGGCTATCCGCCGTCGTGCATGATGACGGTGGGGGAAAACATGGTCGTGCGCACCACCACCCCCGAGATTCACCAGATGCGCTGCGATGCCCTCCAACTGGTCTTCCGGCAGCACCCCCGCGCTTGCATCGAGTGCTGGCGGCGCGAAAGATGCGGCCCGGATGACATCTGCCTGCGCAACGTGCAGGTGACCGATCGCTGCGTCAACTGCCCCCGGAACTACCGCTGCGAGCTCCAGAAGGCGGCGGACTACATCGGCCTCAAGCAGATGACCCTGCCCTATAGCTACCGCAGCGAGCCTCTGATAACGAACAATCCTTTCTATTTCCGCGACCTGAACAAGTGCGTCCACTGCACCCGGTGCGAACGCGTCTGCCGCGAAGTCCGGGGCGTCATGGCCATAGACACCGCCGGCTGCGAGTTCGGCGGCATTCTCGGCCCGGCCGGGCGCAAACCGGTCGTGGATGAGAACTGTATCTCCTGCGGGGCCTGCGTTTCGAAGTGCCCGGTGGGGGCGCTCCACCTGAAAGACGACGACCGGCCCGAGCGGGAAGTCAGGACGATCTGCACTTATTGCGGCGTGGGCTGCGGGGTCAAGCTGGGCGTCACGGGCAACCGCATCGTCAGTGTCTGGCCGGACAAAGAGAACGATGTCAACCGGGGCTACCTGTGCGTCAAGGGCCACTTCGCCATCAAGGACATGGTCCAGCACGGCCAGAGGCTGACCTCGCCGCTGGTGCGGCGGGGCGAGCGGTTCGTCGCTGCCGGCTGGGACGAGGCCCTGGCCCTGGTAGCCTCGCGGCTGGAGAGGTACACCGGCGAGGAACTGGGCGTCATCAGCTCGTCGAAGTGCACCAACGAGGACAACTACGTCGCCCAGAAATTCGCCCGGGCGGTGCTGGGGACGAACAACGTCGACCAGTGCGCCCGGCTTTGACATGCGCCCACGGTGGCTGGTCTAGCCACCAGTTTCGGTAGCGGGGCGATGACGAACTCCATGAAGGACATCGCCAACGCCTCGTGCATTATGGCCATCGGGACCAATACCCGGACGTCGCACCCCGTCCTGGCCCTTGAGGTGTGGAAGGCGGTCAAGAAGGGCCAGAAGCTCATCGTGGTCAACCCGCGGGAAATCGACCTGGTGAAATGGGCGGGCCTGTGGCTGCAGAACCGGCCGGGGAGCGACACCGCCCTGCTCATGGGCATGGCCCGGGTGATTATCGAGGAAGGGCTGGAGGATAAGGACTTCATCAAAGAGCGCTGCGAAAACTATGACGCCTTCCGGGCGTCTCTGAGCGATTACCCGCTGGAGTTCGTGGAGCAGGTCAGCGGGGTGCCGAAGACAAAGATAGTCGAAGCGGCGCGGCTGTATGCGACCACCAGGCCCGGGATGATACTCTACACCATGGGCATCACCCAGCACGCGCACGGGACGGACAACGTGATGGCGGTGGCCAACCTGGCGATGGTCGCCGGCAATGTCGGCAAGCCATCGGCCGGGGTCTGCCCCCTGCGGGGGCAGAACAACGTCCAGGGCGCGTGCGACGTGGGGGCATTGCCCGATGTCTACACGGGCTACCAGAGGGTGAGCAACCCCGACCTGCGCGCCAAATTCGAATCGGCCTGGGGGATATCGCTGCCGGCTACGCCCGGCCTGACGCTGATGGAGATGATGGAGGGGGCGCACCGCAAGAAGATAAAGGGGATGTACATCATCGGGGAGAACCCGGTCCTGAGCGAACCGGACGGGCGGCACGTGGTGGCCAGTTTGAACAGCTTGGAGTTCCTGGTGGTCCAGGACATCTTTTTGACGGAGACGGCGCGGCTGGCCCACGTGGTGTTGCCCGGGGCGAGCTTTGCCGAGAAAGACGGGACCTTCACCAACACCGAGCGGCGGGTGCAGCGGGTGAGGAAGGCCATTGAACCGGTAGGCTACTCCCGGCCGGACTGGTGGATCACCTGTGAGATAGCGAAGCGGATGAAAGTGAAGGGATTTGAATATGAAAGTCCCGAAAAGATCATGGAAGAGATCGCGAAGCTGACGCCGAGCTATGGAGGGATAGATTATAGCAGGCTGGACAAAGGCGGGATACAGTGGCCCTGCCCCGCGAAAGACCATCCCGGGACGCCGGTGTTGCACAAAGGGACGTTCAGCCGGGGCAAAGGGTTGTTCCAGCCGCTCAAATACCGGGGGCCGGTGGAAGAGCCGGATGAAGAGTATCCCCTGGTGCTGACGACGGAGCGGAGTCCGTACCAGTATCATACGGGGACGATGACGCGGCGGGTGGTGGGGCTGAACCGCTTGCGGGAAGAAGAGCTGGTGGAGATAAACCCGGTGGATGCGGAAAAATTGGGGATCAAGGATGGCGAGAAGGTGAAAGTGGTATCGCGAAGGGGAGAGGTGACGGCTCGGGCGAAGGTGACGCTGGTGACGCCGCCGGGGCTGGTGGCGTTGACGTTCCACTTTGCCGAATCGCCGACGAACATCGTGACGAACCCGGCGGTCGACCCGGTGGCCAAAACGCCGGAGCTGAAGGTAGCCGCCGTCAGAATAGAAAAAATCGAAGCCAGAGAACTTCTCCCCCTTTGAAAAAGGGGGATCAAGGGGGATTTGAGAGGCGCTTTGGCCGCCAGGGGCAATCCCCCTCTATTCCCCTTTTTCAAAGGGGGAAGGACCCCGACATATAGGAGCAACGAGATGGAAACTTTGACCCTGACGATCGATGGCCAGGAAGTTAAAGCCAGGCGGGGCGCCACCGTTCTGGAGGCCGCCCTGGACGCCGGCCTGTATGTTCCCACCCTTTGCTATCATCCCTTCCTGCCCAACTTCGGCGGCTGCCGCATCTGCATCGTCGATGTAGAGGGTCTGCGGGGCTTTCCCCCTTCCTGCACCACCCCGGCTACCGACAAGATGGTCGTCCGCACCAAAACGCCGCAGTTGCAGCAGTTGCGGCGCGAAGTCCTGGAGCTGACCTTCACCGAGCACCCCCGTTCCTGCATCGACTGCTGGCGGCGCAAGCGGTGCGGGCCGGACGATATCTGCCTGAGAAACGTCGAGGTGACCGAAAGGTGCGTCACCTGCCCGAAGAACTACAAGTGCGAGCTCCAGAACGTGGCCGATTACCTGGGCATGAAGAACATGACCCTGCCCTACACCTACCGCAAGACGCCGATCCTCAAGGACAACCCCTATTTCGACCGCAACTATAACCTTTGCATCATGTGCGGCCGCTGCATCCGCGGCTGCTGCGACGCCCGCAAGATTTACGCCATCGCCTTCAACTACCGCGGCGCCGAGGCTATTCCCGGCACCGCCTTCAACCGGCCCCTGAACGAAGCCGGCTGCAAATTCTGTTTCACCTGCGTGGAAGTCTGCCCGGTGGGGGCCCTGATGGACAAGAAAGCGGTCTGGCAGACCGTTCCCGAATGGCGGGACTACGTTATCCCCTGCCAGGGTGCCTGCCCCGCCCACGTGGACGCCCCGCGCTATGTCCGCTATGCCACCGAGGGCAAAGCCGCCGAGGCCCTGGCCGTCAACCGGGAAAAGATCCCCTTTCCTCACACCCTGGGCCTGGTCTGCGTCCACTTCTGCGAGCAAGGGTGCCGCCGCGGCCTGTACAACAATCCCATCGGTATCAAGGATATCAAGCGCTGGGCGGCGGAGAACGACAGGGAAGAGATATGGCGGAAGTATTCCAAGCTGGCGCCCCCTACCGGCAAGAAGGTGGCCATCGTCGGCGCCGGGCCATCCGGGCTGACCGCCGCCTACTATTTGCAGAAGCAGGGCCACCAGTCGGTGGTCTTCGAGGCGCTGCCGGAGCCGGGAGGCATGATGAGGGTGGGGATCCCGGAATACCGCCTGCCCCGCCATATCCTGGCCAAAGAAATCGACGAGATGAGGAAAATCGGGGTCGAGATCAAGACCAACACCCGGATCGAGTCCGTTGACGAACTGCTCAAGCAGGGATTCAATGCCGTTTACCTGGCGCCCGGCGCCCACAAGGGCATGAAGCTGGGCATTCCCGGCGAGGATGCCGCCAGGGTCTATGACTGCGCTGCCTTCCTGCGGGACGTGAGCCTGGGCAAAAAGGTGGACGTGGGACAGAGGGTGGTGGTGATCGGTGGGGGCAACGCCGCCATCGACGCCGCCAGGGTCTCCGTCCGGCTGGGCGTCAAAGAAGTGGTGATGGCCTACCGCCGCACGCGGGCCGAGATGCCGGCTGCGGAAGAAGAGGTGGAAGGGGCGCTGGAGGAGGGGGTCAAGATCGAGTTCCTCACCGCTCCGAACAAGGTGTCCATGGCCGACGGCAAGGTGCGCATGGAGTTCCTGAGAATGCGCCTGGGCAAGTCCGACGCCAGCGGCCGCCGCAGCCCGGAGCCCATACCGGGGAGCGAATACACGCAGGACTATGACACCGTCATCGCCGCCATCGGCCAGGCCCCGGATATTCCCGCCGGGTTCGGCGTCAAGACTGCCCGAGGGA
Source organism: Chloroflexota bacterium (assembly GCA_016210565.1). Lineage (GTDB taxonomy): Bacteria > Chloroflexota > Dehalococcoidia > JACQUA01 > JACQUA01 > JACQUA01. The sequence continues at coordinate 33,026 of JACQUA010000323.1, read as the reverse complement.
ACCGCATCCAGGCCAGCGAAGAGACGACGGAGACCTCAAGGCCGGGCGTCTACGCCGGCGGCGACGCCGTGCTCGGTCCTTCATCGGTTATTGAATCGATAGCTGCGGGACGTAAAGCGGCTGTATCCATTGACAAATACCTGGGCGGCAAGGGCGACATTGATGAGGTGCTGGTCCCGCGAGAGGCCAACAATCCGGTGCTGGGCCGGGACGAGGGCTTCGCCGACTGGAAGCGCGACCATCTCAAGGCCATCCCCATCGAAAAGCGCGTTTCGACCTTTGACCAGGTGGAAATCGGCATGGATATAGAAGCTGCGGTCAAAGAAGCCAAACGCTGCTACTGCTGCCACCTGCGCCTGGACATCCCCAAAGTCAAAGCCCCGCCTGTCGCGGAAGCCCAGGGCCGCGTCAACGGCTTCCTGGTCGGCAGCGTGCTCAAAGGGTAGCCGCTGCCGGTCGGCGGTGGCTTGGGTGGCCGTGTAGCCGCAGGTCTTTAGCCTGCGGGGGTGGCGCGGCCGCCTAGGGGTATGCTATTCTCCGGATAATTGGATAATTGAAGAAGACTGGAATGGAAAACGCACCGAGAATCGCGCTTTTGGAAAACGGCCTGGACTTCATCTTCAGCTCCCTCGAATACCTCGAATCCGATGATCCCCGCATACTCAGGTACGCCTGTTTCAACTTGTGTCAGGGGGTGGAACTCATTCTCGAGGCTCGGTTGGCGGGGGAGCACTGGTCGCTCCTTTTTGAACATCCGGGGGGGGCAAATCCAGATGCTTTCAACACCGGCGATTTCAAGGCCATTGACTTCGGTACGTGCCTGTATCGTTTGCAGAACGTCGTTGATTTGAGTCTCGGAGCGCACGTGCAGGTAACTAACAGGCTGCGGCGCTTGAGAAGGCAATTGGAGCAATTCGAGTACGAGGGTACCAGGGAGGAGGTGCTATCAATACTGGTCAAGTCCTGGGACTTCGCGCTCGAGTTCATTGAAAGCCATCTGCGGGACTCGGCCAGGAAGCAGTCAGCCAGCGTTGAGGACATAACGGAACAAATGGCCGGTTTCGAGAAGACCATCCAGACCAGGCTTGACGCCATACAGGGGGACATCAACTATCTTTGGGGGACAACTCGGCCCATCCTGAAGTGCCCCCGATGCCTCCAGGACACGTTTGTCGTTCGCGGCGCCCCCGACAAACCGTCATGTCTTTACTGCAACTACACCGCTCAGCCTGAAGTTGCCGCCCATTTGTGGTGTCTTGAGTTCCCTGGGGTGGGAAGCCCCGCCGAGACGGGAATGTCACCGCGCCAGTTCAAGTGCCCTGAATGCGACAAACCAACTTTGATACAGCCCGAATACGGGGGGGATGGCGCGCCACGTCCGGGGTGGGTCTGTTTCAGTTGCGGCAAGACCTGGGGCGGGGACGCAATATATTCTTGTCAATGTTGTGGTCACCTTTTCCAGAGGAGCGCAGGCGGCGACATCGTATGTCCTGCCTGCAAGAGATTCGGAATAGAACACCGGTGAGGTGGTTACCCGCCCCAAAGTTCGCCTGGAGACGCTTTCAGTGAGGGCCGACGATTTGCTCAAAGAGTGGATGCCGATAGTCCATACGCTTTGCGAAGCCGAGGCGCACATTTACAGCGGCAAATTGCGGGCTTTTTCAATACCTTCCACGGTTTTCCACAACACCATTTACACTGCCATTTTCGGCTACAACTCCCTGGACCGATACCTGGTAATAGTGCCGGTCAGGTGCTACAGACATGCCCTCATGGTACTGGGCGCCACCAGTGCCATTACTTATGATCATCAGCAGACGCTGGGGATGCGGTATGACTTCTGGATAGTATACAATTTGAGTGTTCCTGGTCTGGTGCTGGCCACCGTACGTAATCTGCGGCGTCGCAAGCAGCGTCGGCCGGCCCTAGCTGAGCGGGCATAGCCGGGTGCCGAAGCCCGGGGGCCGCGTCAACGGCTTCCTGGTAGGCAGCGTGCTCAAAGGGTAGCCGCTGCCGGTCGGCGGTGGCTTGGGTGGCCGTGTAGCCGCAGGTCTTTAGCCTGCGGGGGCGGGGTGGTGGCACGTAGCCCATGGCTTCAGCCTTGCGGGGGTGGGAACCAACGCCAGGTCTCTAGACGCACAACACGTAGGGTGGGTTAAGCGCAAATGGGGGGTGCAGAAGGGGGTGGTTGCGCGAACCCACCGTTCTTCCCGGGTCGACTTTGAGCAGCTTTGTTCTTGCGGCCCTCGTCTGGTGGGTTCGCATCCCGATGCAATCGGGACTTCCCCGCCGCCCGGCCGCTTAACCCACCCTACCCGCTGTGCTCTCCCCTTTTTGCTCCTTTGTGTCTTTTGCGGTGAAGACCGCGCCCTCTACGTTTATCACCATGCAACATCTTTTGCGTTTGTATCTACTGGTGCGACGAATGGATCGCCGGACGAAGTCCAGATAAGGTAAAATAAGGTGGTCCTTCGACAATCACAAACGGACTGAACAAAATGGAATGAACTGAATTACGAAGGCATTATCCAAAGCGTTCACTTCTTCCCACCCCCGCAGGCTAAAGACCTGCGACTACAACCCCGCCGGGCCGTGTGCATAATATGGTATTAAGCGACATCCTCAAGAAAAGAGATTTAACCTCGGGAAGCATTCCCGGGAACCTTGTCTTAACTGCCGTCCCGCTCTGGATAGGTTCTCTCTTTTATCTGGTGCTGCCTCCCTGGGAGTTATATCTGGTCGGACGGTTGGGCTCGGAGGCCATTGCTGCCCTGGCGATCGGTTCAGCCGCTAACGCATTGTTCTCGATAGCAATCCAGGGAATGGCTAATTCGGCCATCGCCGTAGTGGGCGGACTCACCGGCCAGAACAACAGGCAGGCGGTCAATCGAATAGCGGGAGAAATTCTGATCATCACTCTCTTGCTGTCTTCGCTCCTGGCAATTACCGGCTATTTTGTTGCTCCGGCCCTGCTCCGCCTGTTGGGAGCCAGGCCCGAGGTCTTGAGCATCGCTATTCCATACTTGAGAATCTTGCTGGTCGGGGGAATATTTACCTCTCCAGTGCTGATAATCAACGGTTTGCTCAGGGGAACGGGGGAGATGAGGCTGCCCATGGTGAACATCTGCGGCGTAATAGTCTTGAACATCATCTTATTGCCCTTCTTCATGCTGGGCTGGGGTTCCTCCCCGCAAATGGGTCTCAGCGGGACCGCTCTGGCTTACGTAATCGCCATGGGCAGCGGCACGGCTTTTGGACTGTGGACCCTGAGCAAAAGAAAACAGGCTGTAGACATTAGTTTTGGCAAGGGCTTCAGATACTATCTTCCCAGACTGGCCACCGTGAGAGAAATGGTAAACCTGGCCGGAATCAATACCCTGGAAATGTTTGCCATGAACGTTTTCAATTTAGTCATGGTGAGTTTCATTGCTGGTTGGGGGACCGGCGCTCTGGCTGCCTATGGAATCGGTCAAAGACTCCTGATGCTGTTTTCTCTGGCCGGGTTTGATCTGGCTACTTCCACCAACATCATCATGGCCAATAATCTGGGAGCACAGAAAATCAAAAGGGCTGAATTGAGCACCTGGTGGGCTTGCGGGCTGAACGCTTTGATTATGGGAGTCGGCGGGTTGATAATATCGGGCCTGGCCGGTCAAATTGCGAGTGTGTTCAATAAGACCCCGGAGGTGGTCGAAACCGCGACCAATTACCTGAGAATTACAACCCCCGGCTGGTTTCTGTTAGCTGTCTGGTTGATTCTGAGGAGGGCCTTCGTGGGCGCGAAAGATGCCCGGGCTCCTTTTTTGATCACGATATCCTGCCTGGGAGTGGTGCAGCTACCCCTGGCCGCCTTGCTTCCCAGAATGACCCCTTTGGGCGTCAACGGGATCTGGCTCGCAATCCTGGCTGCCGCTGTCTTGCAGGGGTTGGCGTCTGCCTTCTGGTTCCGGTTGGGAAAATGGAAGCGGCCGTTTCAGCCCCGGTGAACTCTTCGAGCACTACTGCGCCAGGTTCCGTAAGCACGCAGGGTGGGTTAAGCACAGTGGGGGGGCCGGGGAGGCCGGGTGGCTGTGCGAACCCACCGCCGCTCGAACTTAGCCCACCCAACCTGTATCGTATCTGGCCAGAAATCCGGCTCTCGCAGGCACGGTGGCCTGCGGTACTGGCCACTCGCCAGTCGGACTTCGGCGTAGTTGGGCCGTCGCAGGCACGGTGGCCTGCGGTACTGGCCACTCGCCATTCGGACTTCGGCGTAGTTGGGCCCTCGCAGGCACGGTGGCCTGCGGTACCGGCCACTCGCCATTCGGACTTCGGCATAGTTGGGCCCTCGCAGGCACGGTGGCCTGCGGTACCGGCCACTCGCCATTCGGACTTCGGCGTAGTTGGGCCCTCGCAGGCACGGTGGCCTGCGGTACCGTAGTTTCTAGACGAGCAGCCGGATAATGGAGCCTACGTCATCTACCTCTTCCAGGTTCATGACCATTTCAATCACGTTGTCAATCATCTGCCTGGATAAAGGGTTTACAGCGTAGGAAGCACAGTCCCTGAATTTCCCTATGAGGCGTTCTTCAGGGGCGGGGTTCTCCGGATAGCCGTACGGAAAGTCGACCCGTTTCGACCATACCTTGCCCCCTCTGGTTCTTATCTCCGTTATCGAAGGAACAAGCGGGGTTTCAAACTTGTCAAACTCCGGAAACACCTGGACCTTTACCTTGTCAGCGAGTCGGAGGACGGCCGGATCCCGGATGGCCTCAGGCGTGAAATCACCCAGGCTGACCCCCCTCTTGACAACAGCAGTCGCCACTGTATATTGCTGGCTGAGCTGCGCTTCGGCGGCGCTGGCGGGCCGCAGCTTCTTCTCCACAGGCTCAGCCAGAAGCTTGACCCCGGCCAGACTTTTGAATACGGTGATCCCCTCCACGTCTTCCGGACGGATGTCGTGTTCCCGCACCATTTCCAGCGTTCCGTCGATGGCGGCGTATGTGCCACGCCAGGAAGGATAGAGTTTGATACAGACATTGCTCACCTCAAACCTCTTGCCCAGCTCAGAGGTCAGGACCGCAGGGTTATAGTTCCCGCCGTGATACAGTCTGAACAACCCAAACTGCCCCTCCAGGCTGTTCAAGGCGCCGGAGAAGCCCCGCTCCGCAAGCAGGGCGGACAGCACGCCGCCCTTTGCCGCGAAGCCCATTTCCAGACAGTGCGCCAGGGTATCATCGAGCTTGGCCTGGCGGCTCCCGGAGGCCTGGGAGAAGGCAATACCCAGGGCATTTTGGACATGGCCCTGGTCCAGCGCCAGAATCTTGCTGGCTGCGGCCGCGGCGCCCAGAAACCCGTGGAGGCTGCTTTCATGCCAGTCCAGCGTCTTTTTGGGGGCGGCGCGGGACAGCCTGAAAGAAAGCTCCATGCCCGAAACGACGGCGGTAATAAACCTCTTTCCATCTATCTTTCCCAACCGTTCAGCAATGGCAAACGTGGGGGGGACGATTGGCGTACTGCCATGCGTCATCACCTGCACGTTGGCATCGTCGTAGTCAAGAAAATGGGCTATCGTGCTGTTCGCGAATGCCGCCATCCACGATGGCACTCTGCCCCCAAAACCTACTATGGTGCTTTCCTCCTTTCCTCCCCCTTCTTTGACAAACTCGACCAACTCCCGGGCGCCGGGCCACAACGTGGTCGCCGCCAGGGTGACGCCCAGACTATCCAGGACGGACATCCTGGCGATTCTCACCACGTCAGCGGGAATGTCTTCGAATCTGATATTCGCTACATGGTCAGCAAAACTGAACGATGCATCCATTTAGCTACTCCCCGGTAACCGCTCTCATTAACGGAGTGATATCTTCCAGGTACTCCAGGTTCAATACCCACTCCACTATTTGGTCGATGTCTCGTTGGGGAAGGACTGACTCGGCGCAAGCGCCGAACTTGAGTACGAGGTCCTCCCGGTCCATGGGATTCTCCGGTTCGCCCCTGGCATGGGCCACCGTGTGAGAATACTGCCGGCCGCCCAATAATTTGACGGTAACCGTATCTTCGGAGACGTCTTCCCCTTCTCCGAGCGATGCATATTTGACCTTTGGCATAAAGCTCCGCACGTCGGCGCTGGCAACCCTCGCATCGGTAAACTGCCTCAGGGTAACCTCGCCATCCAGGACCGCCGCCGCCAGGCAGTACTCCATGCTGTATTTTGCCTGCTCGACCGTCTCCGGACGGGAATAACTCAGTATTTTTTGCGCCCACCGGGAAGTCCGGCATTCGATTTCCGCAACTTCTTCAGGGCGGAAGTGATAACCAGCTCTGAGGTAAAGCACGGCGTCGATGCTCCGCTGCGTTCGGAAGCAACTGGGGTACAGTTTCTGGGCCGGTCCCGGAGAGATCAGTCCGTAAGGCGAGCCCAGAGTGCGGGCGAACCGCGCTGGGTCCCATTGCTTCTGTGTCAGGACCTTCGGCAAACCGAGGTCCATGTCCAGGAAGTCTTCGCTGGCGGTGAAGCCCTTCTGCGCCAGGAGCGCGGCCACCAGGCCGTTCCAGGCGCTCCGTCCCGCGTGGAAGGGATTGGTATCCGTCCCGAGGTTCAGTCTCAAGCCTCCTGCGCCGGAACTGGCGATGCCGAGGGCCATCTTGATGCCTCTCTGGTCCAGTTTCAGGGCTTTGGCCGATGCGGCCGCCGCTGCCAGCGGGCCTACCACGCTGTGGGAATGCCACCCTATCTCGTTGATCTCGGCGCCTATCACCGCTCCAATCTTCTCTCCCACTTCCCACCCGGCGACGAATGCTGCGATGGTCTCGGCGCCTGACTTTCTGTCTCTCTCGCAGATGGCCAGGACTGCGGGCAGCACGGCCGAGGTAAGATGGCCGCCCCAGGCCGAAATGCCATCATCGTAGTTCAGGGCGTGGGCCAGCACGCCGTTGGCCAGAGCGGCCTGCGCGGCTGGCACGCGAAGGCGGGCGCCGGCTACGCCGGCTTCAGGCCTTCCGCCGGCCTCCCGGACATGGGAAATGATGATCTCACCCGGGTGGCTTTTGGAACCTGCCAGGCTTATTCCCAACCCGTCGATGATGCAGTTCTTCGCCACAGCGACAGCGGCCTGAGGGATGTCAGCATAAGCCAGGTTCGCTACGAACTTTGCGATTGCGGCTGTGCTCATTTAGCCTTTTCTTGTTTCGGAAATGTCACCCTGTCCCGACACGTCGGGACTCTCGGAACGGAGCATGCTCCGTTTCGGAGAGCCGGAGCCCTGAGCGAAGCGAAGGAGCAGGCGAAGGGCCTTTCGTGCGGGGTGCACGGCCATCGAAAGATTCTTCGACTGCGACTCGCTGCGCTCGTCTTCGCTCAGAATGACATTCTCATCCTTGGTGGTGCGCCATTGGCGCATGGGGGACCTTCTTGAAACAGTCGACAATCGGACTCTTCTCTTACATTAGGTCGACAAAACCCTTCCCGTCCCGGTACTCTATCTTCGTGCCAAAGGGCGCCGACAACTCCCCAAGGTGGGCAATGATCCTTTCACCTGTCTCGCCATCGGCGAGCATGGGCAGGCCGTTTCTGGAGCGCGGTTTGCGGACGAGCGTCACCGGATAGAGTTCCAGTCGGGTCAGTCGGCTATCGTCTCCCAGTGAGCAAAGAGCGACCATCCCCATAGGCCCGGCAAGGTGCGAAGGGTGATGGTCAGGGGGGTTCAATGGCGGGGGCAATGCGTCCCGGGCATCCATGGCGTCCCCCATCGTTGCCTCCCATCTACGCACCTCGGGTTGGTACCCCGGTCTCCAGTAGAAGTCGGCTGGAAGTTTGGTTACCGTCCGGGCCATTCCGGCGAACTCCCCGCGCCCGTAGAAGATGGGCTTACCCTTGTAAATTTCAATCCCTTTGGGTGGTTCGCGACCGTCGCTCAAGAAGACGTGCCCGCCGGCATCCAGGCAGGCTCTGGCAAACGGAGGCATATACGTCGCGGGGAAGTCAGGACCTTTGTCGGGGTCCCAGTCGTGGCTGTGAAGGTGTACCAGGACGCAATCAGCCTGCCTGGCTGCGTCCCTGACCGACCGGAGATTGGCCTCGGCGTCGTCCTCATCCGCCACCGTTGATACTCCGGGCTTTTCTCCTTCAACGAACTTGAAAATCAGGTGCGCGGAACCGGGTGGATAGAACAACCATTCCTTCGCCGTCTTCGCGATGTGCCACCCGACCTTAAAGGCCAGTTGTTTCAGGGTTTCGATGGTATCGGGGTCGGCCACGTAGTGGAATCGGAGCGGGTTGAGCCCGGGCCGGCCCTTGACATCCCGCCTTGCTTCGCCGGCCCTGGCGGAATAGGTGTTCGATGAGCACATCGATACGAGGGCCACCCGTCCCTTTGCCGTGTCGAGGTAGGCCGGCTCCCTGGCTTCTCCCAGGTTCCTCCCCGTGCCGGCATGTACCACGCCGGCTCTATTCAGGACCTCCTGGGTGGAAAACAGACCACCGCAGGAATAGTCCATAACATGGTTGTGGGCAAGAGATACCAGATGGAAACCGGCCCACCTCAGTTCGTCGGCGACGAAACGGGGGGACCGCATCCAGGTGTAGCCGGACAGCGCGGCGGGGTAAACTTCCGGCCCATCGTAGTCGTGTATCAATGTCTCGAGATGGGTGTAGGCCACGTCGGCTTCCCGGAGAAGGTTGATCAAAGAGAGAAACCGCTCTTCGGTATGGACGGAAAGCCGCCGGTTGATAATCGACTCCCCGGCAAGCGCCAGAGTCATTTCTGATTTCTTTTCCACGATCGGTTGCTCCGAAAATGTCACCCTGAGCCGAAGCCCTGAGCGAAGCGAAGGGGCAGGCGAAGGGTCTTTAGTCAGGGCTGCACGACCAACGAAAGAACTTGTCCTGAGCGGAGCGAAGGATTCTTCGCCTGCGCTCACTACGTTCGCTTCGCTCAGAATGACAGAACGTCTAGTTTCCTCTGCTATTTCCTGCACGTGAGGGTCCCGAATACTTCCCATGCCGCTCCCCCCGCCACCCGGTCCGCGGCCATCTTTAGAAAGAACTCCTCGGTTTCGGTGTCGACGTATTTGGCCGAGGGGTCACGCCTCAACTCAGGGTCCAGATGGTCGACAGGCACATCCAATCTGGCTGACTGGCCGGCGACGGCGATGCTCTGAACGAGACCCCCTTCTTTGCTCAGAAACCAATTGGCGAACACCTTCGCCGCGTTGGGGTGGGGTGCGCGGTTAAGGAGTCCCGTTGCTACAATGCCTCCCCTGATGGAGCTTCCTTCTTTCGGCTGCACCCTTTTGACTGGCGCCCCTGCTCTGACGAACTCGTCCAGGCTGGCGGATTGTGAGAATATCGCGATGGGGTATTTGCCATGGGCGAGCCATTCTACAACTTGCCTGTCGTTGCTGGCTACCACGGGCTCCTGGTTCGCGGCCAGTTTCCGCCACCAGTCCAGTCCCATGACGGAAGCGATGGTGGTGAACATTCTAACCACCACGGTAGGGTTCGTGAGAACGATCTTCCCCTTCCAGCGGGGGTCCAGCAGGTCATTGTAGGACTTGATTTCGTCAGGTCTAACCATGGTGGTGTTCACAGCCAGGTTGTAGTCAGGCGTAAGGATTGAGTTCATGACGTACATTCTCTCATTGTCTACCCAGGGTATATCCCCCCGGAACCAGCAACTGTCTTCTGCCAGTCCTGTTCCCATCCCCGTTGCTGCACCGCTCGCCGGACAGGCTCCTTAGCCGCCGGGGCCGGGGCCTGTGAGGGAGTGCACGCTGATAAGATGAGGATAGAGCAAACCATCCCCGTCAAAATCATCTTGCCGATCGTGTTTCCTGATCATCCATTCTCCTTTTCATAAGTTACCTTCTGCCGGTAGTTCCGGAAGTCTGGCTCCACGTTGCCGCTAGTGCTCAATTGCAGAAGAAAGCGTATCGATGGGGGAAGACCCTTCGACTTCCCCTTCGCTTCGCTCAGGGCTCCGGCTCAGGGTGACAGCCGCTTGGCTCTGTCATTCTGAGCGAAGCGAAGAATCTTTGCGCCCAATTCTGCAACTAAGCACTAGAACGTAACTCGGCCGCGGAACGGGCCAGTAAGCCTATTATACCAGTAAGACAGGCTCTCCCGCCTGTCCCCCGGTCGTACTACACGGCGGCTATGGCTTCGATCTCCAGCATGTAGTCAGAGCGCCAGAAATTGTCTACCTGCACCACGTTCACCGCGGGACAATGTTCACCGAAGTACTCCTTGAATATCTTTCCGTAATCCCCGCGTCTGAGGAGCCTGATGTCTTTGACAAACACCCCCACCTTGACCACGTCTGACATCGCGGCGCCCGCTGCCTTCAGAGTCCGCTTCATGTTTTCATAGACCATCCTGGTCTGCGCTTCGATGTTCCCCTGACCGACCGATTTCTTGTTGATGTCCCACGGCACCTGGCCGGAGACATAGACCTTGTTGTTCACCTTGATCGCCTGGGGGAACAACTGCCCGCGTACGGAATCAGCGACATCCGGCGGCACGATGATTTCCTGCGGGCCTATCTCCGCGACCCCGTCGAAGGCGGTGAGAGCGCCGCGTACCTGAAGGTTGCCATACTGGATCGAAGTGCAGGCCACGTCGCGCTGGCCGAGGTATTCCCGCCACACCGTTTCATAAGAAGGCCTGTGCATGTGTCTCTCGTCTTTGGAAAACATGTGCATGAAGACCATCTGGTCCATGCTGGCCCCGGCCGCTTTTAGTATCCGCCGTTGGTTCTCCATGGACATCCCCATCTGAGCCCCAAAATCCCCCCGGCCAACAATGTTGCCTCTTTCGTCAAGGGATAGCTGGGCCGAGACATAGATGGTGTTGCCGGCCCTGATCGCCTGGCTGTACAGGCCCGGCCTGGAATCGAAGACGTCCGGGGCAACGATAACCTGTTTCGGACCCGGTTCAGCTATCCCTTCAATGGACAGCATGAAGTCCGGCCGCCACAGGTTGGAAATCTGGACCACGGCCAGCGTGGGGAACCTGTCACCGAAGTACTCTCGCCAGAGCCCGGCCACTTCCGGAGCGGTGAAGTCCCGGATATCCCGGACCCAAACCATGAGCCTTACCACATCGGACATCCTGGCCCCGCCGGCCTCGACCGTACGCCTCATGTTATCCAGACACTGGCGGGTTTGCGCCTCCATGTCAGCAGGAGCCACCAGTGCACCCTTCTGGTCCCAGGCCACCTGCCCTGAAACGTAAATGGCATTGCCTGCCCTGATCGCTGGTGAACTGTAGTGATTGGCTCTGGTGTCGAAGACACCTGCCGGAACAACCGTCTCTAGCTTCACCTTAACGCTTTACTCCTCTCTCCTTTCTGGTACTACCAGAAAGCCCGCTACTACTCACCCTTCCTGGCTCTCCCTCACAGGAGATTCCTGGGTCGTCATTCAACCCGGTAGGCGCATCTTACGCCCGGCCCAAACATCTGTAAATGATATGGGTCACTCTGGCAATAATTGGCCCGCCTCCGCAGTGCTCGACAGGGGCAGGGGAAAGGGTGGGCCGAGACTCCGCCAGCCTGTCCGTGAGCCCTGCGTTCCGGCAAATCACCCGATTGCAGGTGCAGTTTTCCCCGCTCCGTATGTTTGCTGCCACCCCTGGCTCAACAGCCTGAGCCCGGACTCGTTCAGGACCGTTATTCTGCCACGAGTACAGCGCACGATTCGTTCCCGTTTCAAGCGGGCCACGAACCGACTTGCTGTTTCGGGAGAGGTCCCGGACATCTGGGCGACGTCCTGCCGGGTGAAAGGGAGCGAAGGGCCAAACTTTGAGAAAAGTGTTAGTAGTGCGAACGCAAGGCGGAAATCTGCCTTCTCTGCCGCGAGATCCGTCAGCCGCAGGGTGGATTCCAGGATGCGCGCGTGGGCTGCATTGAGCATCTTTCTGGGCAGTTGCAGGCCCGCTTCAGGACGCCGGGATACGGATACCCAGAAGTCGTTGTTCCTTACCGCCAAAACCCTGGCGTCGACTGTGACCTCGGCGCTGGAGGCGTGCGGCCGATCCGAAGGGAGGAAAACATTGCCTACTATTTCTCCTGGACCCCTGAAGCTGGTGACAAAGTCGTTCCCGGAAGAGGAATGTCTCACGACTTTGACCCTTCCTGTGGCCATGACGTAGAAACATTCCGTGGGACCGCCCTGGTAGAATAAGAATTGACCCGCCTTCAGACGGCGCTCCGTGGTGAGCCGGGAAAGCTCCGCCAGTTCGCCTTCGTTTAGACCGGAGAACATCGGCGATCGTCTTAACACCGAGATCTTATCGGCGTCACGCCCCCGGGCAGGTGAAACTCCGTCGGCCCCTGGGGAGCGACGCTCCATGGTTCGGCCTGTTGCCGGCCTGGGTACTTCTGTTTGTATCCCCTGATGGCCAGCCAGTTGAGCCAGTTTGCTGATCATCGGGTCCAGCGTTCCGCTCTCGCGCAAGGCTTCCAGGCGGCCCAGCGAGCACAGGCGCTCTTGACGCACCTTGCCGTTGCGCCATTTGCTGGAAACAAGTTCGACGTAGGTGTAAGCCTGGCTACGGCGTCCCCAAACCGTACGCAACCTGATATACATCTCGGCAATATGTTAGTGCGTTTTACCCCCGTCTGTCAATAGGATTCAGCATAGATGATTTACACTAAGTCTGTGCCCGCCCCGGTACCACAGGCCACCGTGCCTCTGAGAGCCGGATATTCTGGCACGCTCCAAACCGGTGCCGCCGAGACCTGACGAGCCGCCCAAGGGCGCGGCATGCCGTGTCGACCTGGCCACAGTACTTGTAGTAGGTGCCCTTGTCAGGGTCTTGTCGCGCCCGTAGCAGCACCCGTTCACCGCAGAGGAAAGCCCTGTTTCGCCTCGATCTCTTCACGCACGAGGCATTCGTGGGACTGCGTGATATTCAAGGGGCCTACATCTACGCTGGGAATCTGCTCGAGGCGGAGCGCCTGGCGCGTTGCGAGTCTCCCGGGCGCCGCACCCACACACCGCACTAAGGGCCCATGTCCCGGGACCCCCTGTCCTGGCCGGCGGGAATGGGGATGGTGAAAACGTTAACAAATGGCTATTTGTTGGTGGATCGTTTCTGCATAGCGATATTGACCTGTTCGTGGAATTTGACGAACCCTCAGCTCGACAATTTCATAGGGCTGGCCTTTTTCCCGGAAGACCGTTTCGGCAGGGGGGTGGAAATCCTGACGCCGGCAGGCATCCAGAGTGCATGTAAGAATCGAGGAAGTGGCGGATGAGATAAGAAAGGGCCATAGTTTATGTCTATGAGGAGGAACCGGGGAGGTTGGCGCTCATTGGATCTCGATTTGCAGCGACAAGTCAGTTTCCACTTCTTTGAGGCGCCTGTTGTAGATCTCGACGATCTCTTTGAGGACTGTGAAGGACTTCTTCTTTTCTTCGATTGCGAGGTGCATGATTTTGAACGCCACGAAGTTCTCTATTGAAAATAACGAGATCTGCGTGTCGATCCCTTCGTCTTGAGCGAGCACTCTGGTTTTGTTTTCATGGTCGGTTGGAACTATCAATACGGGGTGCTTGCCAACGGCCAGGTCTGACCGGCACTTTTGCATGTCATTGCGGCGCGGATTGGCGGCAACGTGATAGACCAGCGTGCGGATAGGAAAGTCACCCTCCCCTGAGGTCTGTTTGTCGTTGGGCCGGGCAGGGCGGTTGGGTATTTGGGCGGTCTTGAAGCGTCTCTCTAACGTTGCGCCTACAAGGTGTTGCTCCACCACTCCCCACGAACGGTCTGCCGCCGTTTGCATTATCGTGTGTACCCATGCTGCTGGTGCTTCCCTCTTGTCAAGCAGCAGTTTAAGATTCTGGCGCTTGGGCCGCAGATTCGCAGGGGTAGCGAGAGCCGCAATCAGACTGGACAATAACGCATCCCTTTCCCCCGCGGACAAAGGAAGTAGCTGATTCCCCCAGTCAAGGGCTTCAAGCAGGCGCAGTCCATCCTGGTGCCCTTGTGGATCGGCAGTTTCCCTGACAAGAGTACGAGGAATCCCATACGTTTCGAGCGTACCTCCGAGATCGGAGCGCGCTCCCCTAACTTCCCCGCGTGCCGAAAGGGCTTTGTCCTTCGATGTGGGGCATTCTCTTCGTAGATGGTCCAGGACAACTATCCCGATAGCCATTGTGCTCCTGGCTAGCGTTCCACCCCTCCGACAAGATTCGAGCCATTCTGCGAAAACCTGCCGGGATTGCAAAGTTGTTTTGTCGCTATTATGCGCCATTCTTCTTGGTCTCCTTGCCGAGTGCCTCGAGAAAGCACCTGCGAATTCCTTTCTCCCGCTGGCGATCGCGCCAAAGCGTCCGCCGGGTTATTCCCAACTCCCATGCCTCACGCCAAACGGCAGTCCACGCAGTTCCAGCCGTACACGGCGGCCGCCATGAAGCAGTTCGGCAAACGATCGTTCGTGGTGCCGCTCCCGGAGGACACTGTAGGTCGAATCCCGAAGGGGATAGACCAGCGTGGCGGTGACCTGTTTGGCCTCATAGAGGGAAGCATATGCCAGAATCTGGTGCAGGTCAGCCCGGTGTGCATCGCGCGCCTCTTCCTTGAATCGCTGCCAGCCCGCATCATCCATTTCAGCGAGATGAGACTTATACTTTGCATCGACCACGTTAACAGACCGGCCACCCCGGACCACCAGGTCGGGCACGAGGTGGCCGAGCGTCCGGTGTGTTGAGTCCGACCAGTTGAGGGGGAACACCGTCTCGCCCAATCTGCCGACCCGTACCTCGCCGCCCGTATTGGCCGCCTCTTGCCGATAGACGCTTTCGACGTAGTTCTCCCATAGCTTGTCAAGGGGCAGAACCCAGGCGAGACCATCGCGCTCGTTTCCCCCACCAAGACCACGTTCATCAACGATCCAGGCGATGGCTTCGATGCCGCGACGCAGGGCTTCACCAAGAATGCGGCTACCTGTCACACGCTGGTCGAGTTCTTCACGGCGTGGCATTAGTGGTGTAACGTCAGCCAGTGACTGGATAAGACGGATTGCCAGTGCGGCCAGACTCAGGGCTACAGGGTCACTGCCGCCAGCTCCGAGGAGGTCGCGATGTAAGCGCTCAAGTGCCCATCTGATATGACGGCGTAGTAGGGGATCCGTGGCCAGGTCAGGGAAGCGGCAGGGCAAGTGATGCCAGGCTCCCCGGACCAATGAATGGCCCAGGTATCTTGTCCAGATGATACGCCCTCTTGGTTTAAGCAGGACTTCCTCCGCTTGGCGGTAGCCGGGAGATATCGAACGGAGAAGTGATTGCAGTCGTGCCAGTACCGGGCCGGCTAATACCCATGGTGGAACCTGTCGTGCACTACCCGGAACCATCGGCAAATCGAGGAACTCAGGTGCGGCGTGCCAGCCGGTCTCGTGCAGAATTTGCCCAACCCCGGCCCATCCGAACCGCGGCTTCACGACCAGGCCACCAGTGACCTGGCCGGTGAGACCGGACCGCAGAGGAGTGGCTCCCGCCCGCTCTCCCGGAACCAGCTTTACCACCATTCCGTTGGCGTTGCTAGCAACCTCAAGTTGCACATCCAGTGCCCTCAAGGCCGCTGAGTTGAAACGTGAGAAGACCTCGGCATAGGATCCCCATCCGCCGGAACGCTCGGTTGACGCGAAGCTGTCGGCAGGGACCGTCACCGGGGAGCCGTGGTCAGTGGCGACCAGGAGCCGTTTTCCATCCGGGATACGGGCCGGTTGCCAACTTGCAGTTGGACGCCCCGTTCTGGCGCGTGGTCTTCCTGGAGTCATCTCACTGCGTCTTCCAGAGCGTCCCGGACTGCATTCAATTCGGTGTTAGCAGGTCCCAGGTAGCCCTCCCTCAGGTATTCATCAAGTAGCGGCAACAGTTCGTATTGGAACCGCTTCTTGAGTTCAGGCTTGTCCTTTGCCAGGAAATAGGAATGGCCGGGCAGCAAGTTCAACGCGTCATCAGGAGCATGCTCAACAAATACGTCACAAATGCGGTCGTAGAAGTTGGTTGCGAGGTCCAGCCCCTGGCCGGCAACCACCTGCCGATCCGGCATTATCGTGATGAAGCTGAAGCGACGCCGAATAGCCAGATCAATGCTCGCGATGCTGCGGTCAGCGGTGTTCATGGTTCCCAACACATACAGGTTCTGCGGGAGTGAGAGCTTGCTTTCGCCATTCACCGGATGGGCAAGATCAATTGTTCTTTTGCCAACCTCATCGGGTTCGAACAGGTAGATGGCCTCACCCAGAATCTTGCCAAGGTCAGCGCGGTTGATTTCGTCAATGATGATGAGAAAAGGCTCCTCCGCAGCCGACTGACAGGCCTGGAGTAGCCATCCTGGACGCACGCCAAAGCGAAGCAAGTCTGCTTTATCGATATCCGGCGATAGGCCGATAACGAAGTCTTCATAGGTGACCGCCGGGTGAAACTGGATGGTCATGCCGTTTCCTGCGAAATGCTCCTTCCTGACTTCTTCCGCCAGTCGGGTCTTGCCGGTACCTGGGGGACCTTGCAGGACAACGAAGTGCCGCGCTTTCAGTATTTCGAATACCAGGTCAGAAGTCACTGCCGGAAAGAGGTCCTTCCGTAGGCGGCCCAGCAGTTCTTCCCGTTCCGCCTTATGAGCCATCAAGATCTCCCAACCGCGCTCGTAGGAGTAGAGGTCGAAGAATGCCTGCATGGCGGTTTGGGCGAGTACGAGCTGGTCCGGCGCTGGAACCCATGCCATGCAGTATATCTCGTGCCCGTAGCGTCTGAGCGCCTTTTCAAACCCAGGAAATCGATCCATAGTTGTCTTGGGGACAGTGACTCCCAAGTTTGCGGGATCAGGTTTTGACCAAACTTCGATGCCTTTGCCTGCCAGCATCCGTCGCAAGGCCGCAACGCGGCGTCTGTGACCCGGTCGGGTCAAGATACCTTCGTCAGGGGAAAGTCCCCGGGTACCTACTACAAGTACCAGCAAACTGCCATGGTCCGTGGTCGGGAACCACACCAGGCTTGTTCCGCCATATGGACCTGATTCTGGGTTATCGGGATTGATAAGTCCGGCAAATGGCACTCCCTGGTCGCCATCCTCGCTCGTGCCGAGTTTCAGTGCATCCCTCACAGCCGTCTTAATCTGATGGCGCTTATGGTACCGATCGCCAAAAAGGCCGTTCAGAAGTTCTCGGGAGGTCTTTGTCCCTTCTAGTGAGCCGCCGCTGATGAAGGTGGTCAATTCGGATAGAGCGTCTTGCATGACCGCGATCCTCCTCGTTTCAATGCTCAGAAAATACGGGTGGCACGGTGGGTCCCCGCCTGTGCCGGTATTTTCATCTCTTCACGCTGCGCCATCGGCGCATGAGTGATCGCTCGGAAGATGTCATTGCGAGCGAAGGGAAGCAACCCCCGGCCGTGGGGACAGACCAATGTTTCTGCCCGCCAGCGGGCGAACACACGGGTTCGCCCCTACGGTGTGACCGGATGTCCGGCTCTGCTGCTTTCGTGTTGTCGCATTTTAGCATAATCCGCAGAAGTTGGAAGTGGGGGGTCTTCTCCTCTGGCGGGGGGGCTGAACCGGTTGCGTGTCCGCCAAGAGATTAAAAAGCTGTAACATACCAGAGATGTCATAAAAAAGTGATACTTTGTTTTTATATTTTATGACTGCGTTATCGGTTCTGAGATAGCATATTAGCAGCAGCCGTTGTGTGGGACAGCCGGTCAGGAACCTGCGAAAAGGGCCTGGCCCAGGCGCTTAGCGCTTAATCAAACCTGCGCGGCTATGCCGCCGGAGATCAGTGCGACGAACCGAGAATGCGGCTTCCACAGGCGGGACGCCTGTGCTACGACAGGGCGGGGACGCCTGTACCGCTGGCGTGGGAAACTACGGCGCCGACAGAAGTTCCGGCTCTCGCAGGCACGGTGGCCTGCGGTACTGTGATGGAAATGGACTTACGAAAGAGTTTTTTGAAGCCAGGATTGGTATTGGTCGCCGGGGTTGTTCTGACGGCGTGGGCCTGCATGCCTGTGCCGGGCAGGCAAGTTGAAATCACCCTGGGCCAGGCAGTAGCGTTATCCAAAAGCCACGCGATCAGCAAGCTGGAGGTGGATGCCGAAAGCGGCACCATGATGATGACGGCGGTGGTGGGCGATACCCCGCTGAAGATACCTGACGCCCGGGGGCAACTCGTCGAGATAACGAAAGACACCGAGCTCCGGGCCAATATCGCTTCCCTCTCCGTCGCCGACCTGCAGCAACTGGGCTTCGTGCTCCCTGAGAACTACTCCACCAATGCGATTTCTTCGGGCCTGGTGGGGATGCTACTGACGTTTTTGCCCCTGTTGTTTCTCTTGATGATCCTTCTCTTTGTCTTCGGCAGCCGCGGCGGCGCCCAGGACAAGGCGCTGGGTTTCGTGCGGAGCCGCGCCCGGCTGGTATCGCCGGACCGTCCCAGGCTGACGTTTGCCGACGTCGCCGGGTCGGAGGAGGCGAAGCAGGACCTCCTGGAGGTCGTTGAGTTCTTGAAGAACCGCTGGAAATTCCAGGCCATCGGCGCCACCATCCCGAAGGGCATATTGCTGGTGGGCCCACCGGGCACGGGAAAGACACTCCTGGCCAGGGCCGTGGCCGGGGAAGCGGGGGTGCCGTTCTTCTCGGTGAGCGGCAGCGAATTTGTGGAGCTGTTTGTAGGGGTTGGCGCCGCCCGGGTCCGCGATATGTTCGCACAGGCCAAGCGCAACGCGCCCTGCATCATCTTCATCGACGAAATCGACGCCGTCGGTCGCTCCCGCAGCGGGGGGATGCCGGGTGGTCACGAGGAGAGGGAGCAGACCCTCAACCAGATTCTGGTGGAAATGGATGGGTTCGACCCCAACGTGGGCGTGGTGGTGCTGGCGGCTACCAACCGGCCCGACGTGCTGGACCCGGCCCTGCTCCGCCCCGGGCGCTTCGACCGCCGCGTGGCCCTGGACCTCCCCGATACCGGGGGGCGGCTGGCCATTCTCCAGCTTCATGGCAAGGGCAAGGTAATCGACAAAGATATCGACCTGGCGGTAATCGCCAAAGAAACCCATGGCTTCAGCGGCGCTGACCTTTCCAATTTGATGAACGAAGCCGCCATCCTGACAGTGAGGAGGGACAAGAAGGCCATCGGCATGAAGGAGCTGGAAGAGGCCATCGACCGCGTCATCGCCGGCCCCGAACGGAAAAGCCTCAGGGTCAATCCGAAAGACAAAGAGACCACGGCCTACCACGAGGCCGGGCACGCCCTGGTGGCGCGGATGCTTCCGAACGTGGACCCGGTGCACAAGATTTCCATTGTGGCCAGGGGCTCGATGGGCGGCTACACCCGGCTCCTCACCGAGGACCGCTATTTCCTGACAGCGTCCAAGTTCAGGGGCACGTTGGCCACCCTGCTGGCCGGCCATGCCTCAGAGGAGATGGCGTTCAACGAGGTGTCCACGGGGCCGCACAGCGACATCAAGCAGGCCACCGCGCTGGCCCGGAAGATGATCACCGAGTTCGGCATGAGCAAGAAGCTGGGATTGCGCACCTATGGCGCCGAGCCGGTGCCGGTGGGGATGGAGAGAAAGGACTACAGCGATTACACGGCCAGGATGATTGACGACGAAGTCAAGGAGATACTGGAGGAAGCCCACGAGACGGCCCGCAAGATATTGCGCGAAAACCGCGCCCGGTTGGCTCATATCGCCAACAGACTGCTGGCCCAGGAGACCCTGGAAGGACCCGGCCTGGAAGCGGCATTCGACGAACCCATTGATGAAAGTCCTGCGGCCGCCGCGGCCTTTTCTGAACGGGAGGTTTCAGGGAAACCACTGACCGTCCCGACGAATCGGGATGGTCACCGCGAAGAATGAAAGACGGTGGCCCGATCACCGCAGCGGCACGGCGCGCCGTGCCCGTAGGGGTTTGATTTATCGTACCCAGACCAGGGCTTGATGAATCAAGCCGGTACGGCGCCGGACCGACCCGGATTATGCGACAACTGTTGTTGCTTTTGTACTAATTAGTACCATCTCTCACAGGCACGGCGGCCTGTGGTACCGGCACAGGCGGGACGCCTGTGGCGCCGGCGCGGGCAGGGATGCCCGTGCTACTGGAGGGGCCAATAAGAATCTTTCTCTGCGGGGACGTCATGACCGGGAGGGGCATCGACCAGATACTACCTCACCCTGGCGATCCGACGCTCCAGGAGGCCCATATGAAGAGCGCCCGGGGATATGTGCGGCTCGCCGAGGAGACTACCGGCCCCATACCCTACCCGGTGGACTTCTCTTATATCTGGGGCGACACCCTTGTCGAATTGAAAAGGATGAAACCGGACTTGAAGATAATCAACCTGGAAACCAGCGTCACGCAGAGCAAAGACTACTGGAAAGGAAAGGGCATCCACTACCGGATGAACCCGGAGAATGTTCCCTGCCTGACCACAGCGGGGATTGACTGCTGCTCCCTGGCCAACAACCACGTCCTGGATTGGGGATATCCCGGCCTGCTGGAAACCCTGGAGACGCTGGAACGGGAGGGCATCAAGACGGCCGGGGCGGGGAGAGACATGGAGGCGGCCGAAGCGCCGGCCGTGCTGGAGGTCCCCGGGCGGGGCAGGGTTGTGGTGTTTGGTTTCGGGTCCCCGACCAGCGGCGTGCTTCCGAGCTGGGCAGCCGGCGAACACTGGCCGGGAGTCAACGTGGTGAAGGACTTCTCGGATGTCACCCTGGCGCAGATTGCGAAGAGAGTGAACGGGGTGAAACAGGCCGGGGACGTGGTCGTGGCTTCGATTCACTGGTGCGGCAACTGGGGTTTCGGCGTGCCCGACGAGCACAGGAGATTCGCCCACGGCCTTATTGATGACGCCCAGGTTGACATAATACACGGGCATTCCTCTCATCACGTCAAAGGGATCGAGGTGTACAAAGACAAACTGATCCTCTACGGCTGCGGGGATTTCCTCAACGATTACGAAGGTATTGGCGGCTACGAAGCATACCGTCCGGACCTGAGCGCGATGTACTTTGCCACGGTTGACCCGTCCGCAGGGAAACTGGAGTGTCTGGAGATGGCCTCCACCCGCCTGCGGCATTTCAGGGTGGAACGGGCTTCCATTGACGGCGGTGAGCAGCTCCGGGAAATGCTGGACCGGGAAAGCAGGAAGTTCGGCGCCCGGGTTGAACCGCAGCCGGATGGTACGCTTGTGCTTCGCTGGAGTTAACATGACTCTGCGCCACGATGTGACCCTCTTGACCGACGCGGACCTGTATCTCTTCAACGAAGGGACACATGTTCGACTGTACGAAAAGCTGGGCGCCCATCCCTTGAAGGCGGGCGGGCAGGAGGGGACCTGTTTCGCCGTCTGGGCGCCCGATGCGGCGCAGGTTTTCGTCACGGGCGATTTCAATCACTGGGACAAAGGGAATCATCCTCTCCGTCCCAGGGGCGGGTCGGGGATCTGGGAAGGGTTCGTCCCGGGTGTGGGCAGGGGCGCTCTCTACAAGTATCACGTCGTTTCCCGTTACCACGGCTATCGCGGGGACAAGGCCGATCCCTTTTCGTTTCTTAATGAAGTCCCTCCGCGCACCGCTTCGGTGGTCTGGGACGTCTCCTATGGCTGGGGCGACGGGGAATGGATGCAGCAGCGTTCCCGGCGGAACGCCCTCGATGCCCCCGTGTCTATCTATGAGGTACACCTGGGGTCCTGGCGGCGGGCGCCCGAAGATGGCAACCGTTCGCTCAGCTACCGGGAACTGGCGGCCTGGCTGCCGCGCTATGCCGTCGAGATGGGCTTTACCCACGTGGAGTTCTTGCCGGTCATGGAACATCCCTTTTTTGGCTCCTGGGGGTACGAGACCACGTCCTATTTTGCCCCTTCCAGCCGGTACGGCGCGCCCCAGGACCTGATGTACCTGATAGACAGCCTGCACCGGCAGGGCATCGGGGTGATCCTGGACTGGGTCCCTGCCCACTTCCCGAAAGACGACTGGGCCCTCGGCTTTTTCGACGGCACCCACCTGTACGAACACGCCGATGACCGGAAAGGGGTCCATCCCGATTGGAACAGCTATATTTTCAACTATGGGCGCAGGGAGGTGGCCGCATTCCTCATCAGCAGCGCCCTGTTCTGGCTGGACCATTACCATGCCGACGGCCTGCGCATCGATGCCGTGGCGTCGATGCTGTACCTGGATTACTCCCGTAGAGACGGTGAATGGCTGGCCAACGGGGATGGCGGCAAGGAAAACCGGGAAGCGGTGGCCTTTATCCGCCGCTTCAACGAAGAAATTTACCGGAACTATCCCGGCGTGCAGACTATTGCCGAGGAGTCGACGGCCTGGCCGCTGGTCTCCCGGCCCACCTGCATGGGAGGTCTGGGGTTTGGCTTCAAGTGGGACATGGGCTGGATGCATGATACCCTGGACTACATGCGCCGGGACCCCGTCTTCCGGAAACATCACCACAATAACCTGACTTTCCGCCGCCTGTATGCCTTTTCGGAGAACTTCGTTCTACCGCTGTCGCACGACGAGGTGGTCCATGGCAAAGGGTCGCTTCTTTCCAGGATGCCGGGGAATGGGGCGCAGAAATTCGCCAATCTGAGGGCCTTATACGGCTACATGTATGCTCAGCCGGGGAAGAAACTGCTGTTCATGGGTGGGGAGTTCGGGCAGTGGCGGGAGTGGGACCATGACTCCAGTCTGGACTGGCACCTGTTGCAGTTCCCGCCCCACGCCGGGCTTCGGAAGTGGGTGCAGGACCTCAACCGGTTCTATGCCGGTGAGCCCGGGCTGTTTGAACTCGATTACTCGCCTGAGGGCTTCGAGTGGATCGAATGCAACGATTGCGATAACAGCGTCATCAGCCTCCTCCGGAGGGGACGGTCTACGCAGCGGGTTATCATGGCAGTCTGCAATTTCACGCCGGCGCCGCGGTTCGACTACCGGCTCGGCGCGCCCGGCGGCGGCTGGTGGCGGGAATGTCTGAACAGTGACGCCGCCTGCTATGGCGGCACCGGGTTCTATGGCAACCTGGGGGGTGTGGAGGCTGTGGCGTCGCCGTACCAGGGGCGTTCTTATTCCATGGCGGTCACGCTACCTCCTCTTTCTGCCCTGTTCTTCACGAGCCACCTGTAGCGTGGGTGAAGCGAGCAGACATTCGAGACCCGGTTGACCGGGCATCCGGTGCCAAGACAGACTGGCCGGCATCCCTGCGGGTCGCGACCGTAACCCACCACCGGGAGCAAACTCCAAACCCCAAATTCCAAATACCAAACAGACCTCAAACTCGAATGTTTTGAATTCGGAACCTGGTTATTGGAATTTGCTCAGGATGGTTGGTGAAGCGTCCCGACTGCAATCGGGACGCTTCACCAACCCACTTTGAAACTTGGGGCGTGATATAATAACTATCAAGTTGCCGGCGCCCATCTGACAGGGCAAATCCCGGGGACGGAAAGTGTCGATCATGACCACGAAAGCTCGCATACTGGCGGTGGACGACGAAGAGAACATTTTGCACCTGTTCAAGCGGGCGCTCGAACCGGAGGGCTACAGCGTGGATACCGCCCTGGACGGCGCCACCGCTCTGGCCAAGCTGGAGGCCACTCCTCCCGACCTGGTCATCCTCGACATCAAGATGCCGGATATGAATGGGTACCAGGTGTTGAAACAGATCAGGCAGCGCTCCAACGTACCGGTGATCATGGTGACCGGGGTGCGTGAGGCGGTGTCGCTGGACAGGGCTCTGGACATCGGGGCTGATGACTACATTACCAAGCCTTTTCACATAAAAGAGCTGATTGCCCGTGTGCAGGCCAAGCTGAGACGCAGCCAGGCCGGGGGCGGGGTCGGCCTTCCGTAGCGACAGGGTTTGTCCCTGTCGTCTCGTGGCTGACCTCCAGGGGGGCCGACACCCGCAAGGGGTGTCGCTACGGGCTTTTAGCCTGTAGCCTTTTCCGGTAGGCCTCGATATAGCGCCGGGCATGGCGGTCCCGTCCCAGGACGAGGTCTGTCGCCAGCGCCATGGGACGGATCCTGGCCACATCCACGATGGGGCAGGTCACCCCGGCGGCAATGGCCAGGCAGAGAAAAGCCCCGTTGAGCAGGTCCCGGTCAGGCATTCCGAAGGAGATGTTGCTGGCCCCCAGGGTAACGTTGACGCCCAGTTCATCCTTCACGCGGCGGACCGTCTCCAGGGTGGCCAAGCCCGATTGTTCGTTGGCGCCCAGGGCGAAAGCCAGGCAGTCAATGACCACGTCGCTGCGGGGAATGCCCAGGGCTTCTGCCCGGCTCACGATTTTGCGGGCCACCGCCACCCGCCGGGCCGGGTCGGGGGAAATGCCGTTGTCGTCCTGGGTCAGGCCGATCACCGCCGCGCCATGGTGCTTCACCAGGGGCAGGACCTTCTCCAGGGAGCGCTCTTCACCGGAGACGGAGTTGACCAGCGCTTTCCCCTTATACACCCGCAACGCCGCTTCCAGGGCCTCGGGCCTGGAGCTATCGATGCAAATGGGAATATCAACCGCATCCATGGCCGCCCGGACGGCCATGGGAAGCAGTTCAACCTCGTTCACGCCAACCGCGCCTACGTTCAGGTCAATGATGTCGGCCCCTGCCTGAGCCTGCGCCAGGGCCTCAGCCCGGACGACGTGCAGGTCGCCGGCAGCGAGGGCCGCGGCCAGCTTCTTCTTGCCCGTGGGGTTGATCCGTTCCCCGATGAGGACAGTTGGGCGCTCCCCGGAAATAATCACTTCCCTGGCGGCGCTGGATACCCTTGTTTCCATTAGTCCCACTTTGTTCATTGTCTATGCCTGCTTCCATTAGTCCATCAGGAATGAAATCTAGCACGAAATGGAAAGAAAGAATGACGAATTACTAAGCACGAATGACGAATCAAACTCCAATGACGAATGACGAATGTACGTGTCGTTTGAACATTTGAGTTTGGAGCATTGCTAGGAAAATGTCACCCTGAGCCGAAGCCCTGAGCGAAGCGAAGGGGCAGGCGAAGGGTCTTTCGTCCCGCTCCCCAACCAGAAAGAACTTGTCCTGAGCAGCCGAAAGATTCTTCGACTACGCTCGCTACGCTCGCTACGCTCAGAATGACAGATGGCGCAGCCATTTTCATGCTTCATGGTGCTTGGCCAGCCAAGCATGACAGATTGATTCGTCATTCGTAATTCTCGTTCCAGCTTGTCCCGGTCAGCCGGCTTCCTTTCTCTTCCCGCCGGTCAACTGGTATCGTCCCAAATAGGTGGCGGCGGTGAAGGTGCGGCTAAACCCGGCCGCGCCGGACAATTCGACATAGCGGACGCCGGAAGCTATCCGGGCTGCTTTCTCGCGCTCGGCGCGGGAGACCAGCGCCATCCTGGCACCCATCCCGGCCGCGTTCCCTACTTGCTTGAACCGGTCCAGCAGCAACGGCGGCAGCATGCCCGCGGTGATGGCGCTGGCGACGTCGATATAGCTGCCGAAAGCCCCGGCGATGATCACGCGGTCCAGTTCTTTTTCGACGAGGCGGCTGGCCTCCAGGAGCATCTGGATGCCGGCCCGGATGGCGGCTTTGGCCAACTGGAGCTCGCGTACGTCTTTCTGGGTAAGGACTATGGCCCGGCGTTCCGGCCGCTCGTTCTCGCCGACCAGGACGAACTCGATCCGTCCGTCGCGGCTGCGGACGCGGGGATGACGGTTGGCCATCCGTCCGGTGTCGTCCAGTACCCCGGCGAGGTGCATCTGGGCGATGGCATCCAGAATTCCGGAGCCGCAAATCCCCACCGGCGGCGCGCCATCGATGGTCTCGTATTGAACGGTACCATTGTCCAGGCGGACCCGCTCGATAGCCCCGGCCGCGGCCCTCATGCCATCCTGGATGTGGCCGCCTTCGAAGGCCGGGCCGGAGGCGCAGGAAGCGGCCGCGATTTCTCCATCGCGCACCAGCGAGACCTCGGTGTTCGTCCCTATATCCAGAAGCAAGACGTTCCCCGTGGCCCATCCGGCCTGGGTGGCCAGCAGCATGGCCACATGGTCCGCGCCGACGAATCCGGCGATGTTGGGCAGGAAATGCACGCAGGTCCCGGCGGCCAGTCGCAGGCCGGCATCCCGGGCCCTGATGTCTAGGGCCTGGCTCACGGCGGGCACGAAGGGCGCCTGGGCAAGCTGCCCCACCGGCAACCCCAGCGCCAGGTGGTGCATGGCGGTATTGCCCACGATAACCGCATCGGCGATCTCTTCGACGGTAGCCGCGGCTTGCCGGCAAAGTTCTGCCGCAAGCTGGTTAATGGCCTCAATGACCAGTTCCCGGAGCCGCCGGCCGTCGGTTGGCGACTTCAGGGTCTGGTTGATGCGGCTGATGACGTCTTCGCCATAGCTTACCTGCGGGTTGGTAACGCCCCTGGCGGCTAAGGTCTGGCCGGTCAGCAGGTCAACCAGGTAGCCGGCGATCTTGGTGCTGCCCAGGTCCACCGCCAGGCCGAGAAGCCGGGCCGGCCTGCCCGCGACGCTGATTAGCTCACGTTCACGGACAAAGACCTGCGCTTTCCAGTCCCACGATCTCAGGCGATCGGAGAGCGTCCGCAATACATCAACGTCAACGGCGCGGCACTCCACTCCGTGGTACTCTTTCAGTGCATCTACGACCCGCTGGCTGTCGGCCCGGAGGTCGTCAGAAGATGGCGCTGCCAGGTCGACCGAGAACGCGGATACCGCGGGTTGTGGAGTGACCGCCACTTCCAATCCTTCCACCTGGGTCCGCTGGGCAGCGGTCATGGATTCGGGGGGCACGTGGAGCTTGCAGTCGCTTTCGGGCAGGGCCTGGCAGGCCAGACGCCAGCCCGCCTGCAGCTCGTGTTGCTGGAAAGTTTTGAGCTCAACCGGAGTCGGGGGAGAAACAGCGCCGCGGACTACCTGGACCTTGCAGCTATTGCAGGTGCCGTGTCCGCCGCACACGCTGGAGACGCCGATGCCCTGGGAGCGGGCGCAATCCATCAGGGACCGGCCGGGCGGGCAGGCCACGCGCCTGCCCAATGGTTCGAAATCAATCAAGAATGACATGGCGACAATAAAGAAATGACGAAGTTTGTCCCCGCGCAGGCGGAGATCCGAATGGCGAAGTGAGAGAATCCAGAATACAGGATTCAGAATTCAGAAGTTGGACCGCTGTGTCCTTTCTGGCTTCTGAATTCTGGATTCTCATTTTCGGCCCGGCTTTGCGGGAATTGCCGGCCTCTGCAACGATCACGTTCAATATATTAACCGCACCTTCTTGTGATTGGCAATCGGGGCATATTTGTTCTCCACGGAATTGGCTCCGTCATCCGGCCGCGGCTCACAGGCGGGGACGCCCGTGGCACTGTTATTGAGGTTTGATTATTTATTTTTGACCTGCTTCCTGTACCGGCATGTGGCAAACATTGTACAGGTACGGCACAACGTTGTTGAAGCGATGGCGTGGATGCCCGGGCCAATGGCTACAATCATGGAAACCGATTTCAGCGGAGACATCATCCCCGAGCCGGTCAGGTGGACCCCGATATCCTCGCCCCCGGCCAGACGGAAGACCGTCTCCTGTTCCGAAAGGGGCAGCCTGCCCGAACCGGGCATGATGGCGCAACTCGCGCCGTGGCCCTGGCGGGCCGCCAGCCGCCTTATCAACTTCACCGCTTTGAGGACGGTAGCCTCCAGGGCTTCGTTCCCCAGTCCATCGAGCAGCACTGCCTTCAAAGCCTCTTTTTCTTTGAAGAGCCTGGCCACCTCGGTTTCGAGGGCGGGGCCGATGGTGCCAACGGACGCGGCAATCTGTTGGGCCGAGGCCAACGGCTCCGGGCATGGGCCGGCCAGCACGTCGCCGCTCTCCAGGACAATGCCTTCCGGCCCGGCGCTTCTCACGGGATGGACCCGGTAAGCGATGGCTGGCGCAATGAGCCGCTGATAGCCGGCCAGTTCCCGCCGGGCCCGTTGTTCTGCCGGGCGCAGCCCGGCACGGCCTTCCGTCCCTGCCGGTGGCGCCCGCCTGCCTGTCAGGGAAACGGTGATTTCGCCGGGACGAAGCAATCCCACGGCCGCAGGGGCAGACAATGCCCGGCGATTTTCATCCTTCATGGCGCGCCGCCGACTCATCGTTGGTTCTTTAGACATTCGAGCTTTGAGCATTGATTCGTCATTTGCCCCCGATCAAGTCGGGGGTCGTCATTCGTCATTTGGGTTCCGGCTTGTCCGGGTCAGGCACTCACGATGGCATCCCCCGGCGTCCTGCGCAGGTCGGGGACGTTTGTCAGCATCATTGCCCTCATCAACTCGTCCGTCATCAACTGCAATACTCTGGCTACTCCTTCAGCGCCCGCGGCCCCCAGCCCCCAGCAAATTGGGCGACCAACAAGGACTCCCTTTGCCCCCAGAGCCAGTGCTTTCAAAACATCGGCGCCTCGACGGAAGCCCCCGTCAACAAGCACTTCCATTCTACCACCTACCGCCCTGACGATTTGTGGCAGGACTTCGATCGAGGCTTGACAGCAGTCCAGGACCCGGCCTCCATGGTTAGAAACTACGATAGCGTCCACTCCAGCTCCAGCCGCTGTCAGCGCGTCCTCCACCGTCATTATCCCTTTCAGAAAGAAGGGTAGAGAGGTCGCTTTCCTCAGCTCCCTGAGCGCGTCTTCGGACAATGAGCAGTTTCTCGGAAGAGGCCTCAAGTGGTCTTTAATCTTGATTCCCACGAAGTCGTCAACGCATAATCCCACAGCCCGGCAGCCGGCCTTGTCCGCCTGCTGGATTAACGCCGATAGCTTTTCTCTATCTTTCCACGGTTCTCCGTTCCACACCACCGGGGTGTTGACGGCGCCGACGATTTGTTCAATTGAATGCCCCGCGAGGGGTCCCAGGAACATCATGGCGCCCGCTTTTTCGGCTCCTTTTGCTATGGCGACTTCAGCTTCCGGGTGTACCGCGCGCATGTTGGCAAACGGGGCCACCATTACCGGTGTGGCCACCGTCTGCCCCAATATTTTGACACCCGTATTGGCTGTCTCTAGTCCATGTATGACCCTTAGCCTCAGCATTATCTTTTCCAGCGCCAGGCGGTTGCGCTGGAGCGTGGATTCCGTTTCCGTTCCACCATTAACCCAATCCCAGACCTCCGGTTTGACTCTTTCTCTGGCTGCCGCCTTGATCTCTTCCAGCGTCATTTCCTCTATTCCAGTTTGTTCAGAAGTCATACTTTTGTCTCCCGGGCCAAATGGCGGTTCCGTTCATTAACCCCATTTTGTGCATGTAATGTCTGTACGTTGCACTGTTCCCCACCCCCGCAAGCTAGAGACCTGTCCGCCTTGCGGACTCTCGCAGAGCGGAGCGGCTACCGCCCCCACCCCGCAAGCTCCCGATCCAGTCGGGAGCATGGGCTACGGCCCCGGCCTGCGCATGCATGATTTGTGATTAATGCGTTCATATTAGCTCCGCGGGTGGGCCAGGGCTTCCGGCGCGGTATCAGTCATTATTTCCAGCAGCGCCGGCTTCCCTGATTGCATCGCCCGCTTCACAGCAGGAATGATTTGCTCCGGGTCGGAAACCCTTTCCCCGTAGGCCCCGAACTCCCGCGCCACATTGGCCAGGTTGGGAATGTGGAGGTCCGTACCGATAAACCGCCCTCCGAAGCGCGCAATCTGGGTGTGCCGCATGTTACCGAAGACGTCATTATGGGTTACCATCGCCAGTACCGGGATATTATACTTGACCGCGGTGGCTATTTCAGACAGGCACATCATCATGGAACCATCGCCCATGATGGGGACCACCGGAGTTTCAGGCCACGCCAGCTTGGCGCCCATGGCTTCGCAGTACTCGGCTCCCATAGGATGCCACTCGCCCATCTCCAGGGTATGGGTCAGGGCTTCGAAGCCGTATTCGAACCAGCCCGAAGTTGACCCGGATACGGCCACGGCGAAAGCGTCGCGCGGCAGGGCTTTCCTCAAGTCGGTCATCAGGCGGAGGGGATGGATGGGTATCCGCGATGACGTTCTCATGGGGGCCACCGAGGCTTCCCATTCGTTCTTTCGCTTTGAAAGTTCTCTGGCCTGCGGCGCCTCCTGGAAGGGCGCCGTCGTTCTCCTACGCTCAAGGACGTGTTGTGCCAGGAGCTTGAGGGTCTCCTTGATGTCGCCTACCAACCCCAACTCTATGGGATAAATCTTTCCCATATCTTCAAAGGCGATGTCGATCTGAATGATCCTGGGATGCTCCGGTATAATCTTGTGCTCGAACCGGTCGGTGGCAAATTCCGTGAAGGGCGCCCCCAGCGCCAGGATGAGGTCGGCTTCCCGGACGGTCTGATGGGCGTACGGCCTTCCGTGAAGCCCGATGACCCCGAGGGCGAGGGGATGGTCTTCAGGGATGATGCCCTTGTTACCGGCGGCTCCGGCCACCGGCATTGCCAGGAGCTCTGACAGTCCTATCAACTCCGCCTGCGCCTGACACCGGCTTACCTCCGGGCCTGCCAGCGCGACGGGCCTTCTGGCCGCCAGAAGAAGCGCGGCCATCCGGTCGAGGTCTTGAGGGTCGCCGGCGGGGATTCTTTCCACCCGCGAATGCTCAGACGCCACCAGCTCTACCGAGGCTTGTTCCGCCAGGACATCGGTGGGGATGGCCAGGAAAACGGGGCCTCTTTTCGGCGACAGGGCCAGGCGGAAGCCCATCCTCATCAGGTCCGGCAGGCGGCCTGCCCTTTCAACCCTGACCGACATCTTGCTCACCGGTTTCATGACGGCCACGGAATCCAGTCCGTGGTGCAGCATGGACCCCAGGCCCCATATCTTGGTGCTGTCTTCAATGGCCATCAGAAACGTGGGGGCAAAGGTATACAGGGCCTGGCCCATCGGCGAGGCGCAATTGGCCGTGCCGGGCCCCGGGCCCACCAGGCACGTGCCGGTCTTCCCGCCGGCGCGGGCGTAGCCGTTGGCCATGTAGGCCGCCCACTGTTCGTGCTGGCTCTGAACGTAGTGTATTTCAGGGGTCCGGCCGATGACGTCCAGCAAAGGGAGCACCTCCGAAGAGGACATGCCGAAGAGATAGTCAACGCCTTCCAGTTTCAGACCTTCAACTATGAGTTCAGCGCCGGTGTGTTCCATGGTAGTTTCCTCCTGAGCCGAACTGGCCGGAAGCGAAATCCGAAGCACGAAAGCCGAAATCCGAAACAAATCCAAAGCACGAATGTTGAAAATTCAAAACGGCTCTGGTCATTGGTCTTTGGGTAATTCGAATTTGTTTCGTGCTTCGATATTCGGATTTCGGTTTTTTTCTTTTGGTCATTGGTCATTCGAATTTCGTCATTGCCCGTATACTCCGTACTCCCTGGTGACCCTGGCCATGGCCCGGACATTTTCGACCCTGGCTTCATCGGGGATGCCCGTGGCGCCGTCCATAATGAAACCTCCGTCCTTGCCCACTATGTCAATCAGCTTCCGGCAATAGCTTTCCACTTCTTCCGGCGACCCCGACACCAGCAAGGGGGCGGGAACATTGCCCTGCAGACAGACGCGGTCGCCCAGCGCCTGTTTCGCGCGGAAGATATCGGTGTGCTCGAACTTGTAGACCGCCTTGGCCCGCGGTATATCGGCGATGACCTCCAGCCGGGACTGGTACTGGCCCTCGAAGAAGGGGAACGGGGTCATTCCGGCCTCGATCAGCGCCAGCATCAACTGGCGCAGGCCGGGCCAGTAGAAGGTCTTGAACTGCTCCAGGGACATGAAGCCGTCAGCCCCCTTGTGGAGCGGGATGAAGATTCTCGGATTGCCCGCCCGCCGGGCCGCGGCGATGGCCCACCTGGTAACAATGGGCAGCACCTTGTCGAGCATCCGCAACAACTTATCGGAGTTCCGGTACATGTCCAGCATGATGCCACGAGTACCCCGGAAATAGTCCCCGATGAAATCGAAAGGCGCGTTGACGATGGCCCCGAACTCGGGAGGGAAACCCAGCGCCGCCATCTCTGCGGCAAAGGCCGCCGCCCTGTCCCGGAGCTGTTTGGCCAGCGAACCGGCTTTCACCAGCGCCCGCCCCGCCCGGACCATGGCCTCGCTGTCCAGGATGGCCGGCGCCGAGAGCATCCTGAGATAGTGCAGCTCGGCGAGGCAGGGGAGCATTCGGAGCGGCTTCAGGGCGCCGGATATGCGCGGCAGGTAGGTCCTGAGCATGAAATCGGAGGGGTCGAAAAGGTAGTCGTCGTACTCCTCCGCCTTCATGTGCTCGCCTTCGACGAACTGGAAGGAATGCTCCCGCGCCAGGCCGTGCCCGGGCCATCTGAACTGCCGGGAGTCGAAGGCTTCCATCAAATGGCCCAGCGTGGTCTTATAGTAGGGATTGGCAAACAGATCGGGCTGGAAATCGAGAGTATATTTCTTCCAGGCGGCCCCGGCCCTGTCATAGTCGTACATCGCCTCCCGGGCAGTCAACCCGCAGTAGTTCGTCGGGAAGAACGTCACCGAAGGCAAAAAGGGCACCCGGTCCGGGACCCTCAGCGCCACGGCGTCTTCCATGCGCTTGAGCCGCTGCCGGTAGATCTCTTGCGGCTGGGTGCCTTGTTTCAAAAGGTCTTCAGTCATTCTCTGGCCGGGCTCGCTGCTGCGGCGGCATCCGTCCGGTAGGCATCCGAGCCGGAATATTTCCTTATGTCGTGGTTGATTCGGCGTTCCCCGATCGTGATTTTGACCCATTTTATCATGCGCTCTCTGTTTCTTTCACGTTATCCGTCGCGGCAAGGCCAACGCCGAGTCGAAGAATCCTGCGCTTATTCGGGCAACTGCGTTTGCAACTGAGGCTGTCTGGCAGAATTATACAGGGTGGCTATCCGGGGTTCAAACAGCGACTGCGGGGCGGGTTAAGCTGTCATCCGGAGCCGGAGCCCGGAGCGAAGCGACGGGGCAGTAGGGTCGAGCCGACTTCCTCACAAGAATGACGGCACCAATGGCTGTCACCCTGAGCGAAGTCGAAGGGTCTTTGTTCACCGTAGGGCCTTTTTACGCAGCCAAGCGCCAGCACAAATCAGTGAAAGGATTCTTCGCTTCGCTCAG